>CAYMMP010000008.1:3507-33091 GCA_964391625.1 uncultured Thermoplasmatales archaeon
ATAGGCAACATTAAAAAAACTATTTTTATTTTGTTTTTTAGGTGAAGAAATATTGCAGTTACAATTATAGCATCAAAAAAGGATCCTGCTAGCATTAATATTAAACACTGTCTTTTAGAAAAAACTGAATGGAAAGAAATATCTTTTTTTCAGGGGAATGCAGTATATGCTCAATCAAAAAATGAGGATATAGTAATTGTTACAATAAATGACAGGAAAATTTTACATGAAAATTTGGATAAAGAAATACAGGAGGGGCTAGAGTTCAAACCAGATCTTGCAATATTTATATCTAGGCATACAAGCAAATCTGGCAAGCCAACACTTACCACTCACCCCATAGGGAATTATGGAAAAGCAGAGTTTGGGGGCAAAACAAGAACACTTGTAAAGTCTTCACCAAAGATGATGACTCAACTTCTCAGAAATTTGAAGAAATACGCCTCAGAAGAAAAATTGGAGCATCAAGTTTGTTTTGAGGTGACCCACCATGGGCCCTATTTGACAATACCAACACTGTTTGTAGAGATAGGAAGCAATGAAAGAGAATGGAATAAAAAACGATCTGGAAATGTTATCGCAGAATCTGTCTTAGATTTGTTAGATTCTTATCGTTGCGAGAAGGATATGGCAAAAGATATTCCAGTTGTAGTTGGTATCGGAGGTGGGCATTACGCTCCAAGATTTACAGATATTGTTCTTGAGAAAAAAGTAGCATTTGGACATATGATACCTAGTTATCATGTTGATGCAGGAAATATAGATGAGGAAATGCTAAAAAAAGCATTAGATGAAACGCCAAATGTAGAAGGGGCATATATTCATCGAAAGGGTTTAAAAAAGCCACAGATAAGAAGATATAGAGAACTGTTGGAAAGCCAAGGGATTCCTACAATGTCAAGTAAAGAATTGGAAGATTTATAACTTATTTTTTCTTTAATGGATAGCTTGTTTTAAAATCATCAAAAAATACTTTTTCAAAATTTACAATTTTTCCATCTTTTACCGAGATGCCGTCCTCTTTCAATCGCCTTATTTTATCACTTAAACCTAGTCCAAATCCGCCTAAAGTTCCATTCGAACTAACTATTTTAAAACATGGCATTGTATCTGCGTTAGGGTTTTTATTCATCCATTTTCCAACGGCCCTTGCATATCCCCTATTTCCCAGAGCTTTTGCAACCGCACCATATGTTGATACTCTTCCAGGCGGTATTTGTCTTACAAGGCTATAAGTATATTCAATAAGGTTCATAAACAAAAAATAACTACACTCTGTAAAAATCTTTCTGAAAATCTTTAAGTGAAAAGCATGAGCAAAATAAAATTTCTAGGGACTGCGGGTGCAAGATTTGTTGTTATGAAGCAGCTAAGAAAGTCGGGAGGCATTTGGCTTTCATTAGATGATACAAATGTTCTTATCGATCCTGGTCCAGGTTCACTTATTCGATGTTTAACCAGTAAACCTAAATTAAATCCTATGGATCTTGATGGAATAATTCTTACTCATCGCCATCTAGACCACTCAAATGACGTCAACATAATGATCGAAGCAATGACTAATGGAGGATGGAAGAAGAGAGGAATTGTTTTTGCACCTAGTGATGCGCTTGATGGAGATCCTGTAATTCTAAAATATGTCAGAAAATATGTTGACAAAATAGAAATTCTCAGGGAAAAAGGAAAATATAAACTTAAAAATATTTCATTCTCAACACCAGTTAAACATATCCATCATGGCGTAGAGACTTATGGTCTAAACATAATTGGGGAAAAAATCACTATTTCATTAATTAGTGATACTAGCTACTTTAAAAATCTTGGATCTTATTACACCGGAGACGTACTAATTATAAATGTTGTTAGACTTGAAGAAAGCCCAAATATCGAGCATTTATCCCTGAGAGATGCAGAAAAAATAATTTCAAAAAATAAACCAAAACTTGCTATTCTTACTCATTTTGGTATGACAATGATAAAAGCAAAGCCATGGGAACTCGCTGAAAAACTTACTAAAAAAATAGGTGTAAAAGTTATTGCAGCAAGTGATGGGATGGAAATTGATTTAGATCAATATGCCTCACAGTAATCTTTCGAAACATATTTTGCTTTCTTCTCAACTTTTACAATATCACTTTTTGTGGTTCCATTCTCTAGATGAAAAGTATTCTTTTTCAAATGTTTTTGAATCTTCTAATTCTTGCTCGGTTAAATTTCCTTTCTCAAGTTCAATATTAAATTCTTCTTCGAAACCTACTTTCATTGCCGCAGCAACTTTTACAAAATCTATTTCTTTCCCAAGAATATGTTTGATTGATGTCACTCTTTGTTTAACATCAGCAATGAGTTTGTCCTTTATTTTTTCATCAGAAACTCTGAGAAGAGAAAACATCTTATCCACATCAACATCATTTAAAACAGTACCGTGCTGAAGAACAGTCCTTGATTTACGAGTTTGAGCATTTCCAGATATCTTTTTTCCATTAACAACTATATCATTAATTGGCACATATCTACTTTCAATACCAAGATGATCTAAACCTTTAATTATCGCACCACAAATTCGACCATAACTTTCCATAATGTTTTTTGAGATCTGCGGATGATCCTCTGGGATAACTATGCTATATGTAAGCTCATGCTCGTGATAGACTGCACCACCGCCTGTTATTCTTCTAACATAATCAACCCCATATTTTTTACACATTTCAAGATCAATTTCTTCCTTCAAACTTTGAAAATAACCAATAGAAATTGCAGATGGTCTCCAGGTGTAAAATCTAACAGTAGGCGGAGCCTTTCCTTTACTGTTGGCTTTTAATACGGCCCAATCAATGGCCATATTTCTGTAAGCAGGATTATTTTCAGTATGAAGTAAACGCCACTGCTCTTTCATTTCAAACACATCAATATTCCCTGAGTTAAACCCTCTGCATTCAAGCCAATAAATTCTATATCGCCGTCATTAATGATTGAACTAATTCTCTCGAGTAAAATTTTTTTATCTAACTTAGTACTCCTTAATTTTTCTTCAATAATCTCAATTGCTTCTTCAGGATAAGCAAAAAAATCTCCAGTTACACTAATATCATTTATCAAATTATTTTTTTCATTATAATCTAAAAATATTTTCAAAAGTTTGCCATTTGGAACTTTGTAAACAGATTTTGACTTCATTCAGCATATGGAATTAAAAAAGATTTTATAAATCTGTTTAACAAAAGGCTTTTTCTGCATGATAGGAGCTGCGAACCAGTGGCCCAGATTCTACATGCTTAAATCCAAATTCAAGAGCAGATTGCTTAAATTCATCAAACTCCTCTGGCGTGTAATATTTTTTAATTTCAGCATGATTTCTAGATGGCTGCAAATATTGTCCAATGGTCAAAAAATCAACGTCTGCATCTATTAAATCTTTCATGGTTTTGATTATTTGTTTTTTACTTTCACCAAGCCCCACCATAAAACCTGATTTTGTTTTCATACTCGTATCAACTTTTTTAATGTTTTTTAAAAGGTTTAGGCTTGTTTCGTAGCTTCCTTCTGGCCTAATACTGGGGAATAATTCTTTTACAACCTCAATGTTATGATTAATCACATCAGGTTTAGAATCTATGACTTTTTTTAACGATCCTACATCACCTCTGAAATCAGGGATTAGGACTTCTATTTTAACATGTGAGTTGGTTTTTTTGATTTCCTTGACAGTTTCAGAAAAAACACTGGCACCTCCATCATTCAAATCGTCTCTGGTAACAGACGTTATAACTGCATATTTTAAGCCTAATTTTTTTACACTCTCAGCAACATCTTTAGGCTCTTCTGGATTAAGCTTCTCAGGGATCCCGTGTTTCACATAGCAATATCTACAATTACGAGTACATATATCGCCCAATATAAGAAAAACAGCAGTTCCAGAATCAAAACATTCAGCTATATTGGGACATTTTGCTTCTTCGCAGATAGTATGAAGTTTAGCACTACGTAGAAGAGATTTCAATCTAACGTAATTTTCACCGCCGGCAATTTTGACTTTGAGCCAATCAGGATGACGTCTCATAATCTCATACACCCATAGTAACTCTTAATAGATCTCGCAATCCTGGTGAAAATCCAAGAATTAAAATCCCTATCTTCAATAGGTTAACAAGAGTAGCATATTCCTTTAATTCGTCTCTGTAAAGAATATCAAAAACATATATTACAAAAATAATCAGTAGGAACTTAATAATAGGAAAAAGAGGCCCCCACGTCTCCAATAAAAAATTCGATGCAGGATGCTTCTCAGAATAATATAATCCCATAGAAAATGGGTCTTTTATGCTAATATAGCTTGTCAGTCCATCGATAAGATGACCTGCAAGCATTGTTAGATTTAAAGGGTTTTTATAAGCAATTAGTTCTTTCCTTTTTTTACAAAAATGAGCAAGCAAATACACCAGTGATACTATTAGAAATGTCAAGCCGATAACAATCAAAAAAACATCAAACCTAACACCAGTTGTTTCATTCCATTGATTACCTAAAATCCAACTAGTAATCAATGCAAAGGAGGGTATTAAAAATATGAGTCCTCCAAGGAAGACAACCTTATTTACAGATAATTTAAGAGATTTGTAATTTTTTTCAAGATAGTGTCCCAATAGTAGAAAAACTATTGCGTAAACTGCTATTTGAAGATATATAAGTGGGGATATAAACCAATAAACTACAGGCGGTTGGAAATATCCAGTATCCTCCAAAACTCTACTTGTAGGTCCAAAAATAATGTATGGCATAAGAGCTAATGCAAATCTCCAATCAACTGTAATCTTTAATTTTTTCAAAAGTTTGTAAATTAGATATAATGCTACAGCTACAATGATCCCATAGGTAATTTCTGATATCATTGTGTATCCTTCATGTGCTTCTACACCATTAAATACAGCAGTTCCTCCTTGTGAATCTGCAACAACTGGACCCCAATAATATTTCCACATCCAATTATCATAGAAGAGTGTGGGAAATAGTATTACTCCAACCACTATTGTAATTAAGATTATTAGAAGAATTGTCATCAATAAAGTATGCTGTTTATCACCTGCAGGCCACTTAAATTTCATAGTTTCGCTTGCATGAAAGGAAAAAATAATATATTAAACCCGTGGTTTACCGGTAAATTATGCAACGATTTATAAAATCAAAAACAATGGTATTTCCCAGAGAGATTATAGTAGGTCATAATACAACTGATCAGATAGCTGAATTATGCGATAGGATTGGTAGAGGGGACCATGTCCTTATAGTGGCTGATAAAAAAACTATGAAACTTTCTGGTGATGATATTGAAAAAATACTATCAAAGGCAAAGTACAAAGTCGAAAATAAAATTATCTCCTCACCAACTGTTGGAGAGGTCAACAAAGTAATTAATTATGCCCATAAAAAAAAGATTGATTTATTACTCGGTGTTGGTGGTGGAAGTGTCATAGATGTTACTAAATTTGCTGCTTATGAGCTTTCTAAACCTTTTATTAGTGTACCAACGTCTGCGGCACATGATGGTATTGCATCTCCACGTGCTTCTTTGAAGAGTAGTAAAGGATCTGTATCAAAAACAGCAGTATCGCCCTTAGCCATTCTTGCGGATACGAAAGTTATACACAAAGCACCTTACAGGATGCTTGCAGCAGGTTGTGCCGACGTCATATCAAATATTTCGGCGGTTATGGATTGGGAGCTTGCATATAGGCTTAAAAATGAAGAATATAGTAGCCATGCCGCTGTTTTAGCAAAGACTGCTGCTGAATTAATTTTAGACAATCTGGACGAATTCAAGCCATATACCGAAGAATCCGTATGGGTCGGAGTGAAAGCTATGATAGTTTCTGGCGTTGCAATGAGTGTTGCAGGGAATACAAGACCTGCATCTGGCTCTGAGCACATGTTTTCTCATATGCTAGATCATCTTGGACCTGGCATAATGCTTAAGGGTCGTAGAAAACGGAAGCCCATGCATGGTGAACAATGTGGTATTGGTGCAATAATGATGATTTATCTTCACGGTGGTGATTGGGAAAGAATTAGGGATGCTTTAAAGAAAATAGGTGCACCTACCACCTCAGAGGAACTTGGCGTTTCTAAGAAGAAAATTATTGAAGCACTCGTTAGAGCGCACGAAATAAGACCTGAGAGATATACAATTCTTGGTGAAACTGGTTTAACTGAAGATGCTGCTAAAAAGGTTGCCAAAACAACTGGAGTAACATAATATGCCTCTTGTAACACTAATAGGAGAAAAGCTTGCCTCTGAAGGAGCGGAGTTTATTTATTTGGGGCCAAATAATGATTGTCGAAATTGCAAACTTAAAACTGTCTGTTTTAATCTTAAAGCTAACAGACACTATAGAATTACAAATATTAGAAACAAAAAACATGCTTGTAAAATCCACGAAGGAGCTGCAGCAGTAGTAGAAGTGGAGGAACTCCCAATCGTAACTTCTATCAGCAAAGAATACTTTGAAGGATCTAAGACTAAAATAGAAAAAGAAGACTGTAATAGTATAGGCTGCGAGTATTACGAAATCTGTAGAACGCCTGTACAGAAAGATAAAGAATATACAATAACAAAAGTCATTGAGGATATAAAATGTCCGTTAAATTATAAGATACAAAAAGTCGAAATCAAAGAAGAATGAAAATTTAATGGCATATCACATTAAATATCAGCCCATTTTCCCCTTGAAAAATATTTGAACCATATGTGTTGACAAACGTGCCGTCTTTGTCTTTTAAGATTCTTGCCCAGTTATTAAGATTTACAGAAGAGTTGTTGGCAGCATTGTCTGTTATCTGGGCATAACCTATACATATAATTGATGTTCCCGAGGCAGCACAATTCCAACATTCTCCTATTATCTTTATTTCTTCAGAGATATTTTTAGAATTGTCTGTACCATCATAAATAACATAGCTTGTCTTATGTGTATTATTAAGTATTCTACTTCCAGTGATTTTAGAACTAGTATTGAGCAAAATATTTTGATTTTTTGCTTCAGTCGTTATTGTTTCTACAGTTTTATCAAATAATTCTTTTTCATTCATAAGAAAAAGTGTTTTAATAGTGGTAACAGAGACATAAGCCGGATAACTGCCATCTATTCTATATGTAAAACTCGCTTGTTTTTCTAACCCAAACAGTCTTTCATTGTACTCTCGATCATTAATATCTTCGATCCAACCGTTTGAGATGTATTTGTCATCAATATATGACTCAGTAATTGAATTTGAACTAAAAATAACTGTAATAATTATTAAAATAATTACAACAATTGAAATTATGCCGTAAACCATCCTATTCTTTTTCTCTTCGCTCAAATCCACAAATTTTTAATAATATCCCATATACTTTAAACTAACGAAAAAACCATAGATAAAAATGAAGTGGTTTTATTTTTTCAATCCAGCTTCTTTTCTAAGCAAATCTGCTTTATCTGTTTTTTCCCAAGTAAAATCGGGATCATCACGTCCAAAGTGACCATATGCTGCTGTTTTGTAAAAAATTGGTCTTTTAAGGTCCAAACTATTGATTATATCTTTTGGTCTTAAAGGAAAGAATTCTCTAATAAGTTTCTTTATCTTTTCGATAGGAATTTTATTTGTACCAAAACAATCAATATTTATCGAGACAGGCTCTGCTACGCCAATTGCATATGCTAGTTGTATTTCACATTTGTCAGCAATTTCTGATGCAACAATATTTTTTGCTATATAGCGTGCAGCATAGGCTGCACTTCTATCAACTTTTGAAGGATCTTTTCCTGAGAATGCTCCTCCTCCATGACGTCCAATCCCACCATATGTGTCAACAATTATTTTTCTCCCTGTAAGACCAGCATCTGCATAAGGCCCTCCTCGCACAAATGCGCCTGTTGGATTTACATGATAAACCGTATCTTTGTCTATCCATTTTTTACACACTGGTTTGATTACTTTTTCTATCATATCTCTTTTAATTCTGTTGTAAGCTATACCAGCATCATGTTGTGTGGACAATACAATTGTATCTGCTCTAACTGGCTTTCCTTTTTCATCATATTCGATTGACACTTGCGATTTGCCATCAGGTCTAAGATACGGAACCTCATTTTTCTTTCTAACTTCTGATAGTTTTTTTGTAAGTTTATGTGCAAGCGAAATAGGAAGAGGCATCAGTTCTTTTGTTTCGTTACATGCATATCCATACATCATCCCTTGATCTCCAGCACCTTGCCCTTTATGAAGACCGTTTTTTTCAGTTACTCCCTGTGAAATATCAGGACTTTGTTCTGTTATTTGAACCCACACAGAGCATGTTGCCCATTCTATTCCATATTCTGATTTAGTATAACCTATATCCTTGATGGTATTTCTGACCACTCTTGGGATATCAATATACCCTGCAGTTGTCATTTCACCAAATACCATTACTCCTCCATTCTTTGTACCAGTTTCAACAGCAACTCTAGAATTTTTATCTTGTCTAAGAGCTTCATCAAGTATTGCATCTGATATAAGATCACACATTTTATCAGGATGTCCCTCTGTTACCGATTCTGAACTAATAATCTTTCTTTCTGGCATAATTTCACCCTTATAAATTAAATATGCCTCCAAATTTATGAAAAAAAGGAAACTAAAAGATGGTTATTAACTTTTTTAAAAAGAAAGAATTATTGGAAAATATAAGGAGTTACGTAGTTTTTTTCCTTGTAACCCAAACATCTTCTTCCAATTCATCATAAATTGCTTCATCTGAAATATCTTCTAGAGTAGGTTTATCAGATAAAACACTTCTTGTTCTTTTACTTTCATCTTGAGCAAAATTAAGAATTACATCTTTTTTGATGACCCAATAATGTGTTCTCCATTCGCGACCATCATAGAGAGTTGTTTCCTCCCGCTCAGTTGTAAGCATACCTTCCTCTTCCAATATGTAGAAAAGTTGCCTATCTTCTGGATCTAACACATTATCTATAACGCGATCTTGAAAGCCGAAAATATCCATTACAAAACCCGCATCTCTACGTGCCTCTTCTATACCTATTCCTACACGGTTAGATATCGCTTTTGATAAATCGTCCAATGTTATTATGTTCATAAATAATTCAACCCTCTTCTTGCATTTTTTGTGTATTATAGGTTGTTAGTTCTAATATAAATAACTTTCTACAATTAATACTCCAGATTGTCTAAAAATCAAAAAATTGGAGATAAAACATCTGAAACATAGCAAATTTTATATAGTATATAAGTGTACTATATCCTTCGATGAAAGAGGAAGAAATATCAAAGAAATTCTCTGGCGAATGGCTTTTACTGTTCAACGATGAAATTGTAGATCATAGTGCCAATGTCGAAGATATACTAAAGATTGCTGAGGAAAAATTTCCTGAGGAAAAATTTCCAAATGATGAAATAAAAATATCAAAGGTTCTAACTGGAAAAACTGAATTAAGAGGTTTTTAAAATTTACACTTCTATTTTTGGAAAAATAATATCAAAAACATTATCTAAATAAATGTATTTACATAAATTCTCATGGAAAAACCAGACTTTGTATTTGACTACTATAAATATCCAGTAATTCCCGTTAAGTTTTACTTTAATGGTAAAGATACACCGTTTATAGATGCTCTTTTAGATTCTGGTGGTGATTTTATTGTTATTCCGATGCCCATCGCACAATATTTGGGATTGAAATTAAAAAAGGCAGGAGCGGTCGATACTGCAGGTGGCGAAACTATGCTCTATAAAGCAGTATTAAATATGATCCTTGGTAAAAAAAATGCCAGCCATACTTATAAAGACATAGAAATACATGTATCTAGTAGAAATGATATACCTGTACTACTTGGAAGATACCCTATTTTTGAGGATTATGAAATAATATTTCAAAAGAAAAAAAATAAATTAATCCTAAAATCTATTTTTCCATAAAATATATATATAAGAATCAATATCACCGGTAAGCTGTTTCATGGTTAATGTTGATTAGAGTATAATATATAAAAATGTGTGAGTATAGAGTAGTTTGAGTCCTGGGCCTTTATGGGCCTGTAGCTCAGCTAGGTAGAGCATCTGGCTTTTAACCAGGTGGCCAAGGGTTCGAATCCCTTCAGGCCCGCTCCTTAAAACATGAGACGCTAGGAGGAATGATTTAAGATGGCAAAATCAAAAGAATCTCAACAACACTTTAATATAATGAAACACGAACTAGTCCCAGAGCATAAAATAATGACTGAAGAAGAAAAAAAACAACTTTTTAAAGAGTATGCCATAACACCAGATCAACTTCCTCAGATTATGAATGATGATCCGGTCTGCGTTTCTATTGGAGCAAAATCAGGACAAATAATAAAAATAATTAGGAAAAGCCATACTGCTGGAGAAGCAGTAGTTTATAGGCTTGTTGTTGAAAGTAATAAATAAAAAAATTAGGTGCAAGAGTTATGAGAGAGTTAGTTGATTCTTTTTATAGAGAACGTAGTATAGTTAATCACCAAATAGCATCATATAATGATTTTCTAGATCGTCGATTACAGAATATTGTAGATAGTACAATTATCGGCCAAGAAGAAGAAATGGAACGAGGATACATATATCCTGAAATAGAGGGATATAAGATCAAATTTGGGAGAATAACAATAGGAAAACCTGAAGTAAAAGAGGCTGACGGTACGATTAGAGGTCTTACTCCAATGGAAGCGCGTCTTAGAGATCTTACGTATGAAGCACCTCTTACTCTTGAATTTATTCCAGTCAAAGATGATGTTGAATATGAACCAGAGGAAGTGCGAATTGGTGAGCTTCCGATAATGATAAAATCAAAGGCTTGCAATGTAGCTAAACAAAGCGTTGAAGATAAAAAAGGTCATGAATTGTCTTACAAAGAATACAAAGAAGAATTACAAAAGATGCAAGAAGATCCGCTTGATCCTGGTGGCTATTTTATTAGCAATGGAACTGAAAGAGTTCTTATCACCGTTGAAGACCTTGCACCCAATAGAGTTTTAGTTGAGACTACAAACAGATATGGCAGAGATATCGAAGTCGCAAAAGTATTCTCACAAAGAGAAGGGTATCGTGCTTTAACTGTTGTTGAAAAGAAAAACGATGGAATGTTAATGGTTTCACTTCCAACAACATATGGTCAAATACCTTTAATGATTCTTTTAAGAGCTCTTGGAATGGAAAATGACGAGGAAATCGTAGATGTCATAAGCGTAGATCCAAAAATGGAGCCGTATGTGCTTGCAAACATCGAGGAATGTGCAAACGAGTATGGAATTACAACACAAGAAGAAGCAGTTGCATATCTTGGTAAAAAATTTGCTGGAGGGCAAGCTAAAGAATATCGTATTAAAAGAGTGGAAACTTTGATGGATAAAAATCTATTGCCTCATCTTGGTAATGAATCATCGGACCGTCTAACAAAAGCTGTTTTTATGGCTAGAATGGGTATGGCAGTTCTCGAATTAGCACTTGGTAAAAGAGAACCTGACGATAAGGACCATTATGCAAACAAACGTCTCAAATTAGCTGGAGATTTAATGGAAGATTTATTCCGTGTTGCCTTTACTGCTCTTTGTAAAGACCTCAAATATCAGATTGAAAGAATACATGCAAAAGGCAAGGAAATAAAGATAAGCTCATCGCTTCGTTCAGATGTACTTAGTCAAAGAATTCATCATGCTCTAGCAACTGGTAACTGGGTTGGTGGCAGAGCAGGTATTTCACAATTACTTGACAGAACTAGCAATCTTGCTGTTCTTAGTCATTTAAGAAGGGTTACCTCTCCGTTAACACGTTCTCAACCTCACTTCGAAGCCCGTGATTTACATTCAACACAATGGGGCAGACTTTGTCCAAATGAAACACCAGAGGGGCCAAATTGTGGTCTTGTGAAAAATCTTGCTTTAGCAGTTGAAATATCAGAAGGTTTTCCAGAAAAAGAAGTAGAAGGCGTCCTAAAAGATCTTGGCATTAAAGAAATTACAAAGAAAGCAACAGGCACACGTGTTTATCTCAACGGAGACTTAATAGGAATGCATTCCAATGGAAGAGAATTAGTTAACAAGCTTAGAGAAAGACGTAGAAAAGGTCTTTTAAACAACGAGGTAAATGTTGCGTATTATGAAGATGCGAACGATGTAATTGTTAATTGTGATTGCGGCAGATTGAGAAGACCACTTGTAATTGTTGAAAATGGTAAATTACGTCTTACAAAAAAATATCTTGAAGATCTAAAAGATGGAAAAAAGAAATGGATAGATCTTATCAATGAAGGAATTGTTGAATATATTGATGCAGAAGAAGAGGAAAACACTCTTATTTCACTTACTGAAGATGACATTACACCAGACCATACTCACATGGAAATGGATCCCATGTGTATTCTTGGAATTGGGTCATCTCTTGTTCCGTATCCAGAACACAATTCATCACCAAGAATTACAATGGGAGCAGGTATGGGAAAACAATCTCTTGGTTTCGGAGCTGCAAATTATAGAATAAGACCCGACACAAGAGGGCATTTGCTTCACTATCCTCAAGCACAAGTTGTTCAAACACATCCTGTTAAATACATTAAATTTGCAGAGAGGCCTGCAGGTCAAAACTTTATTGTTGCTGTGGCTTCATATAAAGGCTACAACATGGAAGATGCTCTTGTTATGAGCAAATCTAGTATTGAAAGAGGGCTTGCTCGCAGTACTTTCTTTAGGACTTACAGCAGTGAAGAAAAACGTTATCCTGGTGGGCAAGAAGATCATTTTGAAGTGCCAGATCCTGAATGTCGCGGTGTTAGAAGCGAGGAGGCATACGTTAATTTAGGTGAAGATGGTCTAATTTCACCAGAAAGTGATGTTAATGGCGGAGATGTGTTAATTGGAAAAACTTCTCCTCCAAGATTTTTAGAAGAACCAACAGATTTCCTCACACCACAAAAAAGAAGAGAAACATCAGTTACAGTACAGCATGGAGAAGGTGGAACTGTCGACAAAGTTATGCTCTCTGAGTCAGTAAATGGATCTAGAATGGTTAAAATTACTGTTAGAGAACAACGTATACCTGAGTATGGAGATAAATTTGCTTCTAAACATGGCCAGAAGGGGGTTATAGGGCTTCTTGTTCCTCAAGAAAATATGCCATTTACTGAAAATGGTATGACGCCCGATCTTATAATTAATCCACATGCAATTCCAAGCCGTATGACCGTAGGTCACGTACTTGAAATGATAGGTGGTAAAGTAGGATCTCTTGAAGGAAGAACTGTTGACGGTACAGCATTCAGTGGAGAAACGGAAGAAGCTTTGAGAAAAGCACTTGTAGAAAACGGTTTCAAACACAATGGAAAAGAGATTTTATATAACGGTGAAACAGGAAAACCATTAGAATGCGATATTTTTGTTGGATGTATTTATTATCAAAAGTTACACCACATGGTAGCAGGAAAAATACATGCAAGAAGTCGTGGACCAGTACAGATACTTACGCGCCAACCAACCGAAGGTCGTGCAAGAGAAGGAGGTTTGCGTTTCGGTGAAATGGAAAGAGACTGCCTTATTGGGCATGGAGCGTCAATGGTTATAAAAGATCGTTTGCTTGATGAGTCTGATCTTACAATTAAATATATTTGTAACGTCTGTGGACATGTAGCAATACAAGATAGACATGGGGCATTACGTTGCCCGGTTTGTGGAGATAAAGCAGATATTTATCCAATTGAAATGAGCTATGCTTTCAAACTTTTGATTGATGAACTAAAATCTTTAGTTATAGCGCCAAGAATACGGCTGGAGTCACTGGTATAGGGGGGATAAAATGGAACAATCTAGAAGTATAACAAAAAAAATTGGCAGCATATCCTTCTCATTATTGTCGCCACAAGAAATTAGAAAAATGAGTGCTACAAAAGTCATTACTGCAGATACATACGATGATGATGGTTTTCCAATAGCAATGGGTCTTATGGATCCTAGGTTGGGAGTTATCGAACCAGGTTTAAGATGTAAAACTTGTGGACAGAGAGTTGGAAAAGACAAATGTCCAGGACATTTTGGACATATAGATCTTGCAATGCCTGTAATCCATGTAGGTCTTGTCAAAACAATCAGAGATTGCTTACGCGGAACCTGTAGAGAATGTGGTAAGTTGCTTCTTACCCCAAAACAAAGAGCTGATTTTTTTGATGAACTTAATAAATTAAAATATGAAGGAAGAAACACAACATATCTTCTAAAACAGGTTATCAAAGAAGCTGTAAAATCTGACAAATGCCCCCATTGTGGCAGAGAAACCGGTAAAATCGAATTAGATAAACCAACATCTCTCAGGGAAAATGGTAAAAAACTAACACCATCAGAAGTACGAGAATGGCTTGAAAAAATACCTGACGAAGATTTACCATTATTAGACATTGATAAAAACTCTGCACGACCTGAATGGATGGTTCTCACTGTCTTACCGGTGCCTCCAGTTACTGTTAGACCTTCAGTTACATTAGAAACTGGTGAAAGATCTGAAGATGATCTTACCCATAAACTAGTAGATGTTATCCGTATTAATCAAAGGTTACAAGAAAATCGAGATGCTGGAGCTCCACAACTTATTGTTGAAGATTTGTGGGAGCTTTTACAATACCACATAACAACTTATCTAGATAACCAGACATCTGGTATCCCACCGGCTCGTCACCGTTCTGGAAGGCCTCTTAAAACACTTGCACAGCGTCTTAAAGGTAAAGAGGGGCGTTTTAGAAGTAATCTTTCTGGTAAGCGTGTTAATTTCTCAGCCCGTACTGTAATCTCACCAGATCCAAATCTTAGTATAAATGAAATAGGTGTCCCCATCGAAATAGCAAGAGAATTGACTGTCCCCGTTAAGGTTACACCTCACAATATTGAATGGTGTAAAGAGATCATTAGAAAAAAAGCATCAATTTCTAACGATCCAGATGAATACATGCCCTCTGTCAATTATGTAATCCGTGACATGGAAGGCATGAAACAGCGTATAAAAGTTACAGAAAAAAACGCTGATGAGGTTGCTGAGAAACTTGATGTGGGTGCAAAAATCGAGAGACAACTTACAAATGGAGATATTACATTATTTAATCGACAACCATCATTACACAGAATGTCCATGATGGCTCACAGGGTCAAAGTTGTACCACATAAAACCTTTAGATTTAACCTTAGTGTTTGTCCTCCATACAATGCAGATTTTGATGGAGATGAAATGAATCTTCACCTGTTGCAAGGTGAAGAGGCGCAAGCTGAAGCTGAAATTCTTATGAAAGTTCAGGAAAATATACTTTCACCTAGATTTGGTGGTGCAATCATAGGCGGAATTCATGATCACATTTCTGGATGTTTTCTATTGACGCACAACAATAAAAAAATATCTCTTGAAAATGCAGCTCATATTCTTAACGCAATAAAATATGAAGGAGCAATATCTAACGTCGAAGAAGAAAATGGAAAAAAATATGTTACCGGAAGGGAAATATTCAGTACTCTCTTACCTGACGATTTAAACTTAGAATATAAAGCAAAAACATGTTTGAATTGTGAAACTTGTACCGCACCTGATTGTCCATATGATGCATATGTTATAATCAAGAAAGGAGTTTTAAAACAAGGAACTATTGATGAAAACAGCATAGGTGCTTTTAAAGGAAGAATACTTGATCGGATAATACGTGACCATGGAATGGATGCCGGCCGTGAGTTTATTGACAACGTAACAAAAATGGGGATTGCAGCAATAACTTTGTTTGGCTTTACAACAGCAATAGACGATGAGGATATTCCAGATGAAGCAAAAAGACAAATTCATGATGGTCTTGAAAAGGCTATGAAGAAGATTAGTGGCCTAGTAGGAGCATATGAAAACGACGAGCTCGAATCATTACCTGGAAGAAGTTTAGAAGAAACTCTTGAAATGGAGATAATGAGAGTAACAGGTAGAGCAAGAGACATGGCTGGTGAAATAGCTGGTAAACATCTTGGTTTGAATAATAGTGCCGTTATTATGGCAAAATCTGGTGCTCGTGGTTCTATGCTTAATCTTTCTCAGATGTCTGGTTGTGTAGGGCAACAGGCAGTTAGAGGTGAAAGAATTCATAGAGGATACCAGTATAGAACCTTGCCCCACTTTAAAAAACACGACCTTGGAGCTAGTGCTAAGGGTTTCGTAGCATCTAGTTATAAAATAGGCTTAACCCCAACCGAATACTTCTTCCATTCAATGGGAGGGCGTGAAGGTCTGGTGGATACAGCTGTGCGTACTTCTCGTTCTGGTTACATGCAAAGACGTCTCATCAATGCTCTAGAAGATGTTAAAGTCGAAAACGATGGGACTGTACGTCACTCTGGCGGACAAATTATTCAATTCATATATGGCGAAGATGGTGTTGATCCTACTAGAAGCATAGGTGGAAATGCTGTAGACGTTAATCGTATTATTAGCGATATCAAAGAGGGGATTTAATGGCAAAAAAAATTGTAAAAAAAGAGAAAAAAATCAAGAAACAGATTAAAGAGTCTGCAAAATCTCCATCAAAAACTAAAGAAGTGAAACAAAAAAGTACAGAGCGCAAAGTAAAAAAATCTGGTACAAAAACTCCAACCAAGAAAGTAGAGAAAACTCCGAATAAGAAAGCCAAAGAAAAAAAGGTTAAAGAAGTTAACAAAACTGCAATGAAAAAAGAAGGAAAATCTGCTGAAACAACTAAGAAAAGAAAAAAATCTAAAGAAGAAACAAAGGTAGAAAAAATAATCGTCGCAGATCCTGAAGAGGTGAGAGAATCTTCCGAACATCAAAAACTTAGAAAAGAGATTGGAAAAATTTTAGGTGATGAATTTCTACCAACATTGGTAATTAATGGAATTATTGAAAAGATATCTGACGATAAATCTCTTAAATTGAAATTAAAAGAAATAATAAAAAGGGCTATAGCCGAATACAATAAAAATCAAATTGATCCTTCTGAGGCATGCGGTATTGTAGGTGCGCAGAGTATCGGCGAACCTGGAACTCAGATGACGATGAGGACTTTTCACTATGCAGGTGTAGCTGAAATTAACGTTACACTTGGTCTTCCACGTCTTATTGAAATTGTAGATGCTCGCTCAATTCCATCTACACCTATGATGAACATATATCTAAGAGATGAGTATCGTGTGAATTCCAATCTTGCTAAAGAAGTTGCAAATAAGATAGAAATTGCAAAGCTAAACAGTATAGCTGACATAGAAACAGACCTAACAAATCTTGTAACTTATGTAAAACCAGACAAAAAGACAATGGAAAATAAGAATATAACTTTAGATGAATTATTAGACAATATAAAAAAGATTAAAGGGATAGGTGTAAGTGTTGAAAAAGACGTAATTAAAATAACACTTGATGAACCTAGTTTCAAAAAACTACTTAATGTGACAGAGACGCTCAAAGATCTAAAGGTCAAAGGAATTGATGGTATAAAACGTGTAATCATACGTAAAGAACCTGGAGAAGGTTATGTGATATATAGCGAGGGCAGTAACTTAGAACAAGTGCTAAAGGTTGAAGGTGTTGATCCTTTTAGAACCAATACAAATGACATACAGGCAGTCGGGCGTGTGCTTGGGATAGAAGCAGCCCGTAACATGATTATAAAAGAAGCCTATAACACGTTAATGGAGCAGGGATTAAATGTTGATTTGCGACATATTATGCTTGTTGCAGACATTATGACAACAGATGGTACAATACGAGCCATAGGAAGGCATGGTGTCAGCAAAGAAAAAGAATCAGTATTATCCAGAGCTGCTTTTGAGATCACAGTAAGTCATCTACTACAAGCCGCACGTCGTGGTGAAACTGACAAGTTAGGTGGAGTTGCAGAAAATATTATTGTTGGACAACCTGTTAATCTTGGTACTGGTGCAGTTGAGTTGGTTATGAAAAGAAAAACAAAGAAGTGATATTGAATGGTAGATATAGAGAAAGTTCTTAAAAACACACTAAAAAAAGGTAAAGTTAAAATTGGCACAAAGCAAACCAAGCAAGCTATAAATGATGGTTCTGCTAAATTAATAATAATGTCTAAAAATTGCCCACATTCTGGTGAGATGTACAACATAGCCCAGAAGAAAAAGATACCAGTATACAATACAAACTCTAGTTCTATAGACCTTGGATATACGTGTGGAAAATCTTTTGCTGTTTCTGTTTTTGCTATTCTAGAAGATGGTGGAACAAACGTACTCAATCTTTTAAAAAAATAGAGAGTTTTTTATGACAGATATAATGATTTCAAACGAGGATATCCAGTACATAAATATGGCTAGCAAAATCACAAAAACTGATATTCTTGATTGTATTATACTAGACGACAAAGTAGTTCTTATCGTTAGAAAAGGTCAATTAGGTCTAGCCATTGGATACAAAGCTAAAAATCTAGAGAAACTTAGAGAACTTTTTAAGAAAAATATAAAATTTGTAGAGTTTGATGACGATAAAGAGAAATTTATCTTAAATCTCTGTAAGCCCTATGAAGTAACTAAGATAGAGTTAGAAGGCGAAGGCGATTCAATAGTTGCTAAGATTGAAGTAAAAATAAGTGATAAATCAAAAATTATCGGCAAGGGCGGGCGTAATATCGATTTAATACGAAAACTTGCTCAACGACACCACTCCATCAAAGACGTGCAAATCAAGTAATTTTTATCCTAATAATTTTTAAACTATTCCTATATACACTCGTGGGGAGTACTTCTGAAACAAAGAGACACTAAAACAATATTTCGTGAAAAAGAAAATATCCTAAAGGTCGATGGTAAAACATATAATATCGAGCTCAAAGGACTCCCTAAATGTACCAATGCATGTCCTGCAGGAATCAATGTAAAAGCATATATAGGTCTAATATCAAACAGAGATTTTGAAAAGGCCATAGAAGTAGTTAGACAGGCAAACCCTTTTCCAGCAGTTTGTGGCAGGGTTTGTACAAGACCTTGTGAAGAATCTTGTGAACAGTCAGAAAAAGGAGATCCTGTCTCCATTAGAGCATTAAAGCGATATGCTTCTGATTATGAACTTGCCAGAAGACCACTTGTTTCCGAGTCTTGCGAACAAAAATATAACGAAAAAATAGCTATAATAGGTTCTGGTCCAGCCGGTCTTTCTGCTGCCGTAGACTTAATAAGATTAGGATATCCTGTAAAAGTCTTTGAAAAAAATGAATATCCTGGAGGAATGCTACGCTATGCAATTCCCAGATACAGATTACCAGATAGGGTTTTGAAGAGAGAAATTGACTGGATTAAGGGCTTAGGGATCAAAATAGAGATAAACAAAGAGATCAAAGATTTTAAATCCCTCTTAAAGAAAGGTTTTTCAGCAGTTCTTATCGCCACAGGATCCCCAAAATCGTTACCACTTGGAATTGATGGAGAAGGTTCAGATGGAGTTATAGATCCTCTAGAATTTTTATGGAGAATAAAAGCCGACAAACCTATTGACGTCAAAGGAGAAGTAGTAGTCATAGGTGGTGGCTCTACCGCTTTCGATGCAGCTAGATCTTCAATTAGACTTGGTGCAAAAAAAGTTACACTAGTTTATCGTCGCGGGTATGAGGAAATGCCTGCTGAAAAAGAAGAGGTCATAGACGCTGAAGAAGAAGGAGTAAAAATAATAACACTTGCCATTCCCAAAAAAATAATTGTTAAAAACAAGAAAGTACAAGGAGTAGAATTTTATAAAGCAAAACTTGGAGAACCTGATAAGTCAGGTCGTAGAAGACCAATCCCAATTAAAGACAAAGTGTTTACCGTAAAAGCAGACATTCTTATCCCAGCCATTGGGGCCAAACCAGATGTAAAAAACAAAGAAATCATTGATAATCGAGGAAGAGTAGAAGTTAAAGATTATGGTTTTACAGACATCAAAGGCATTTTTGCAGCAGGTGATGTGGAAACAGGACCTTCATCTGTTGTTGAAGCAATTGGTCGTGGGCATCAGGCAGCAAAAGGAATAGATTCATATCTCAGAGGAAACAGCATAAAAGAAGATACGGCAGCAAAAGTACCGATTGTTGTTGAAAAACACACATATACAAAATCTATTCATTCTCCAGGAAAATTATCAAAACAAGATAGGATAAAATCTTTTGATGAGGTAGAGAAGAGTTTAAACGACTTTGAAGCAGTTGAAGAAGCATCAAGATGTTTCACCTGCGGACCCTGTTATCTTTGCTCGATTTGCATACCAAATTGTGACCATAAACAGCTAGTTGCTAAAATTGATAATAAAGCATTTCTTTTGAAGGTTCCATCAGAATTATCCCAGAGGATTACAAAAAAAGGCACATCAGAGCATGATATAAAAATCGGAAAAATGACTGAAAAAATTAAACTCTACAGTCTAACTCCCACAGTTAATGAAGATTTATGCATAGGTTGTGGTCGCTGTGAAGAGGTCTGTTCATACAGAGCCATACAAAACAAGATGATTAAAGACGAGAAAATAGTGGCGGAAGTTGATCATGACGCTTGTTCCTCATGCAGTGCATGTGTCTCAGTTTGTCCAACAGGAGCAATATCGCAAGGATATATGTCAGATAGTTTTATACTGGACAGGATAAAAAACAAAGAAGCAAAGGCACTTGTAAGCTATTGGAATACGTTATCGCCGGATTTTGAAGTATACAATGGTGCAATAGAAATAATGTCTTCTAGAAAAATATCACCATCATTTTTAATAAAAGCCCTTGCCCGCTCTGGGGAAGGGCTGCTTATTGTTGGACCTAATGAGAAAACAGATTCACACTATCTCCCCTGGGAAGAGAATCCGCTAGACGTTATAGAAAATACAAAAAAACTCCTTGAATTGATAGGAATCTCTCCAGAGAGAATACAGTACAAAGGAGTTAGAGATACTATAGACCCTTCTGCTTTTGTGGAGGATTTTTCTAAACAACTTAATAAAAAGAAGTTCAGTAAATTGACAGTACATTCAATAGAGCAGGATATGAATCCTATCGAAGAAACTATTGTTATTTTGAGGATTTTAGGAGCCAATCCAGACATTAAGCCAAAAGATGCTTTTTCGACCGTCAAACCAGCAAAATATGGTGAAAATGTGTTCTTTGAGGGTTGTCTGCCTATGCTTCATCTAATTGGTGAAACACACAATCTTTACGATCTTAGTGAAACTAGAAACGCAATATATCAGCTCCTAGAAAAACTCAATATCAAATGTGGTACTATAAATGGTTTTAGCTGCCCATCCAAAGGGTTATTAGATCTAAAGTCAAAAGGTTTAGATGAAATTGTATCAAAGATAGAATCTAGAAATCTAAAGTTATTCAAAGAAATAAATCCAAAGAAGTTGATTCTTGGAACTCCTGAGGCATATTCAACCTTTTCAAGTGAGAAGAAATTTGGCAAAACAACTTCTCTGCCAGATGAACTGCTTAATTTGATTAGAAAATCAGATGCTTTATCTCCAATTAACAAAACAGTAGCTGTCCATCATGCATGTAATATGAAAAATGATCCGTTCTGTGAATCAGTTATTGAAATTCTAAAATTGATCCCAGGGATTAAAGTTGTTAAAATTAACGATGAATGTGGAAATAAGGGATTCAATATTTTAGATTCAAATTCTAAGAGTAAGGCCATTAAACTGATGAAAAAGGCAGTTGATAAAGGTGCAGATACAATTCTTTGTACATCTCCATATTGTGAATCACATTTACTGACATGCAATAGAGAAGGGTCTTGGAATACTGTTGACATTGAAATTACAGATGTGTATAAACTTCTTCTTATATCTCTAGAAGGTGGTGAACTCTAAATGGCAGATTCTAGAATTAAGAAACATCCAATTCTATCTGTCGATAAAACTAGGGATAGAGTCGGCTTCAACTTCAATGGTAAAAAATTATTTGCAAAGCCTGGAGAAGTAATCTCATCTGCCCTATTTGCCAACAATATTCACATTTTTGGCCATCATAAAAAAGATAATTCACCCCAAGGCATGTTTTGTGCCAATGGCCAATGCTCACAATGTCTTGTTATAGCTAATGGCATTCCTGTTAAATCTTGCATTACTCCAGTAACAGAAGGGATAGATGTTAGATCCCTCGACGGGCTTCCAGAATTATTGAAAGATGATAAGATTGTTAAGACAGGTGGAGAGATTCCAACTGTAAAAACACAGATTTTGATTGTTGGAGGTGGACCAGCTGGCCTATCAGCAGCATTAGAACTTGGAAAACTTGGCGTAAAGTGCATTGTTTGCGATGATAAACAGGATCTTGGAGGAAAACTCAGCCTTCAAACGCATAATTTCTTTGGCTCAATTAGAGACTGCTATGCTGGCAGTCGCGGAATGGATATAGGTAAGAATCTAGCATCCAATTTAAATAATGAAAAAACTATCGATATCTGGTTAAATTCTCCAGTAGTTGGTGTCTTTTCAGATGGTCTTGTAGGGATAGTAAGAGATGGTAAATATGTCCTAGTAAAACCTGAAAGATTGCTCATCACAACAGGTGCAAGAGAAAAAACATTAGCGTTTCCTGGCTGTGATTTGCCTGGTGTTTATGGGGCAGGGGCCTTTCAAACTCTTGTAAATCGAGATTTAGTTAAACCTACTGATAAGTTGTTTATTGTTGGCGGTGGAAATGTTGGCCTCATTGGCGCATACCACGCACTTCAAGCAGGTGTTGATGTTATTGGGATCGTAGAAGCTTTACCAGAATGTGGTGGCTATAAGGTCCATTTAGACAAGATAAAACGTCTTGGAATCCCTATTTTTACATCACATACTGTTCTAAGAGCTGAAGGTAAAGAGCATCTAGAGAAAGTTGTAATTTCCAAGATTGATGACAAATTTAGACCAATAAAGGGAACAGAAAGAGTTTTTGATGCAGATACTCTCCTCATCGCTGTTGGTCTTACCCCTGTAGACGAATTAAAAAATCAAGCTGAAGAGTTTGGATTAAAGACCTATGCTGCAGGTGATGCTGATATCATAGCAGAGGCATCGGCAGCCATGTTTTCTGGGAGAATAACTGCTAGAAGAATACTAATGGACATGGGTTTTGATGTGGAAGTACCTCCAGAATGGGAAGATATGGTAAACATATTAAGAAGTCGACCTGGACCTGTTAAAGGGATTTATCCACCGCCAAAAGACAAAGATGTTTATCCGGTTATCCGATGTGCACAAGAAATACCATGTAACCCTTGTACAGAAGCATGTGTTCTACAGAGTATTAAAATCAAAGAACCCACCATGATGGGTAGACCCCAATTCGAAGGAGATTGTCTAGGATGCGCAAGATGTGTTTCAATATGTCCAGGTCTTGCAATAACCCTTGTTGATAAAAGATATGATAAAACAAAGAAAACAGCCAGAGTCGTGATCCCTTGGGAGATGCCTGAAGGAACCATAAAAACTGGACAAAGTGTAAAAACTACAGGAATGGAAGGCGAAGTAATAGGAGAGGGCAAAGTTATTGCCATGAAAAAATCAGAATGGCAAAACAGGCGTACTCTTGTATCTTTGGAAGTGCCCTATAAAGAAGCGAATCTTGTTGCAGGCATACAAATTAAAAAGCCCACTGACAAAAAATCAATTCCAAGAGTAAAGGAACCTAATGATGATGAGATAATAATATGTAGGTGTGAAAGAGTTACAAAGAAAGAAATCAAGGATTACATCAAAAAAACTGGTACAAGGGATATAAATGCAGTTAAAGCTGCTTTACGTGTTGGTATGGGACCTTGTGGTGGCAAGACTTGTACCGAGCTTACAATGCGAATATTTAGAGAAATGGGCATCGATCTAAAAGAAGTAACACCACCTGTCGAACGACCTTTCACACAAGAGGTGCCATTGAAATCATTTTTAAGAGAGAAGGGAGGTAAAAAATGACCAAGGAATACGATGCCATAATAATAGGTGCTGGTTCAGTTGGTGTACCTACTGCCCATTTCCTCTCAGAAAAAGGTTTAAGAGTTTTAGTTTTAGATGAACTTGCATCGTCTGGGCAAGGGCAGAACAAAGCTGCAATTGGTGGTGCAAGAGCCACTCATTCTGATCCTGCCAAGATACAGATCTGTCTTCAAAGTCTTGATATTTTCTCTAGTTGGAAGGAAAAAACTGGTACTGATATTGGTTGGAAAGAAGGTGGATATTGCTTCCCCATTTACAGAGAGAATGAAGAAAATGTACTGAAATCAATTTTACCCATACAAAAAAAGTTTGGCTTAGATATTGACTGGTATGGTCCCGATGAAATTAAGAAGGTCGTACCCGGAATAAACGAAAAAGGATTAATTGGTGGAACATACTCCCCACATGATGGGCAAGTTAGTCCATTACTAGCTTCAGAATCCTTTACAAATGAAGCTGTGAAGTTGGGAGCTGAATTTCATTATCTTGAGAAGGTGAGAGACCTTATAACTGAAGGTGGGAAAGACAATTTATTGGTTAAGGGTGTTAAGACCAATAAAGGAGAGTATAGAGCAGATGCTATTGTAAATGCTGCTGGAGCAGATGCATCGGCTATTTGTAAGATGGCAGGGCTCAACATACCTGTAAACCCAGATAGTCACGAGGCTGGCATCTCTGCACCTATAAAACCGTTTTTAGAACCTTTGGTAGTAGATATAAGGCCAGGTCCTAAAGGGAAGACTGCTAATTTCTACTTTGGCCAGAACTTAGAAGGGCAGATTATATTCTGCTACACGCCTATAAAACCGATATATGGTACTGATAGGCGTTCTACATCTGAATTTATGCCTATAATGGCACGCAGAATGGTAGATCTTATTCCTAGATTAAAGAATCTTACAATTAGAAGATTATGGAGAGGTTTGTATCCAATGACTCCAGATGGTGTTGCAGTTGTCGGTAAACCATCTGGTGTTGAAGGTTTTTATCTTGGGATAGGCATGTGTGGACAAGGTTTTATGATGGGACCTGGTGTTGGTTTGAACCTAGCAAATCTGATTACAAAAGGAAAACCTCTAATAAAAAAAGATGTTTTTGATTATCTAAGCCCGGATAGGGATTTCTATGGCGGCAAAAAAGAGGCTTTGAAGTAATTTATTTTATTCTTTTATGAAATAAGAATTTCAGATTTTTCCATCCATCTGCAAAACTTTCTATCTTTACATCTCCCTTGCGAGCATAAAGGGCAGATGGTATTTCTTTTGCTTTTATGCCTTTTGTTGTAAACATTTCTATCTTTATTTCTTCAGAAAAAGGCATTCCATCGTTAAAATCTTCTAAAGGTTGGATTCTATCTAAAACACTTTTCTTAAATATCCACATACCTGATTGTGAATCCTTTATGTTTATCAAAAACAGTATGCGTAAAGCCCACAGCAATATTGTATTTCCAAAATAGTGTTTTATAGACATTGAACCGTGTTTTAGTTCTGCAAATCTATCTGTTGTAATAAAGTCTAAATCTTGATCTAAAAGCATTTGTACATATTCATGAATTCGTTCAAAAGGGTACGTTGCATCTCCATCTCCCGTTACAATGATATCTCCAGTTGCCTTTGGCATTCCTGTTTTATATGCTCTACCATATCCCTTTCGTTTTTCTACTACTATTTTGGCTCCTTTTTTCTTTGCTATTTCCTGTGTTTTGTCTGTTGAACCACCATCAATAATTATTATTTCTAAGTCCCATTTCTTTTTTTTAAAAAAATCTTTATTTATCGAGTCTATCGTCTTCCCAATTCCTTTTTCTTCGTTTATCGTTGGTATCACAATACTTATTTTCGTAGATTACCACTCCAGTAAAAAAACATTATAAGCTATTGGTTAAAAGGTTTTATCAAAAAAACTAAAAAATAAAAAAAGAGATTGTGAGGGAAGTTTTCCCTCTTGGTTTTTTAGTGTCGTCTACGTCTGAGCAGTATGAATGCCACTCCAAGTGCAGCAATCAAGGTCAGTAGTTCGAATCCAGGTGTTCCTGATGATGCTGATACTGTGAAGGTTACTTTCTTGTCAATATAGTTCGGGAATGTTGCAGTAACTGTATATTCTCCTTTTGTATCCGGCATTGTGAGCGTTATTTTTCCATCTCCGTCAGAAGTGTATGTTTTATCATTGAATGTTATTGTTGCACCGGCTAATGGTTGTCCTTTTGCAACTATCGTAAACGTGTATGATTTACCAGTTTCTATTTTACCAGATGGGGCTATTATAGATATATCCCATTTGTTAATGACTGTGATACTCTTGGTTGCAGTTGTGTATCCTGTCTTTTTAGCTTCAACATCATATATTGCTGAATCTACTCCAGGGTCTGGCACTTCAAATGTTGCTGTTCCATCTGCTTCAGTCTTTTTAGTATTAATTCCAAATGTCACATTAACATTTTTAACAGGTGATTCTCCCGATTTTACTGTTACTGTTAGTGTTTCTCCTTCGTATATTGGTGATTTTGAGAAGGTCATTGTTAATTCTCTAAGATGAGTAACAGTAACATATGTATCTGTTGTTATATCCTGGGTACGATCATTAATATCTTTGATTATTGTAACATTTAATTTTCCACTTGACGATGGATCTACACTGAACTCAGCCATACCATCTGCATCAGTTTCTACTGGATCAGGTTCTTCTGCAATAGTTCCCGCCTGCGTTGGACTTAGTGTTAGCCAGATGCCGTCTAATTTAGCTCCCGCATAATCTTTAGCGGTGATTACTATCAGATTTGACTTACCAATATAAATTGTGTCAGGATTTAATTGGAAAGTTGGGAAAGCAATGGTAAACACACCAAGTGTTTTATTTCCATCTGATGGATCGTTGTTTTGTAAAGTTGCGTTAATTGTTGTTGCATTATCGCCAACTACACCTATATCAAATTCACCAATACCGTCTGTCAATGATAGATGATCATCACAAGTAATTGTATTGCTTTCTTTGACCCACAGATATATTGTCATATCTTCAAGAGCATTACCGTTTGCATCCACTGCAGAAACATTGACTGTTAGATTTTCTACTCCAATTCCTGCCGTAGTTCCTGCTGGAGCATAAGTTATTGTTGCATAGTCCACATCTAAAGTTACATTTCCACTATGTTTAATGGCAGATGATGCGTTATATCCAGTAATAATTAATTGACCTGCCCAGTAAGGATGTATTGTGGCCTCAAATTCACCACCACCTGAATTTGAAAAGGAAAATGTTTGTAGTGGATCGTTTTCGTTATGATCGTCATCAACAAGCTTACCTATTACAGTTGGTGTATCTTCTGTTACTGAGTTATTTTGTGAGTCAATTAAGTGTACTACAACATCTTGCTCATATCCAACTGTTAGGGTTTGATTACCTACTGTAGGCGTTGTAACATCAACCGTTAAATCATAGACAGGTACTACATCTATAATATCATACATATAGAGTCCATATACAGTTGCTCCAGTTACAACGACAATATGTCCTACTTGATCTATGTCATCGACGTCTGGGGTAAAACTAAACTCACCAGAGTCTTCAGATTCATTAAGTAATCTTACACATTCCCAGTTTTCATTAAAGAATGTGATTTTAGTTTCTGCAAGTGGATTAACACCAGTCAGAGTTATTGTTTCGGTTGTTCCCACAGTAATCTTTAAATCATCTCCAATTGAAGTTGTTACAGTTCCAGTTAAACCTGTAACGGCATAGTCTTTTACTACTGGATCATTTGTATCATTTGTAACGGTAATTGTAAGTGTACCAGCGCGTTTGGGTATAATAGATACATTATACCATGCACCACCACCGTTATTATTCCAACCTTTGTCAAGCAGATATTCATTTCCTGCGACAGTATCTGACTCATTAATAGTGTAACTAAGACCGCAACCAGATACCTTAATTGTCGCATTTTTATTAGTATTTTGTGTACTACCGTAAACAGATATATTGGTCCATGCTGTAGTTTTATTGACCCAACCGCTACCACAGGCAGCATCTTCTTTTTCGACAGCTTCGGGAACATTGTCTACAAGGACAGTCATAGCACCTGGAGACACTACAGAAAACGTTGTAGTTCCAATTATGTCAGGCAGTAAATCTTCCTCATCGCTATCAACTCCAGCAAGACTGGCTGTCTTTTGTATTTCTGTTCTATTTATTGGGTATGTTGCAATAATTGTAGCAGTGCCCGATTGATTGAAATTCCACTCAAATTCGTAATAACAATATTTCTCATTAGAGTCTGTCCAGTTAGTCGTAGTCATCAATACTTTATCATCTTTGTCATATTCTTTACCGCCATACCAACCATCTAAACCAGTTACATATATCTTCATCTGTTTATATTCATTATTATCCATCCAAGTTTCATTGTAAACAGAGACATTTATAGTTTGATCAAAATCAGACACTATAGCATCTGTATTTCTAACTTTAACTTTGCTTGTAGCCTTTGATGCAAGAGTAAAGTGCCCATAAGATATAAAATTTGATATATTTAGTGTATCAGTCTCATCTATCCTATATGTACCAGTTTTTTCAGTACCTATGTACCATGTACCTGCATGACCGGTTTCGCCCGTACCAGTTGGAAGTGCATTAACACTGAAGTAACCGTATGGATCAGTATCTGTAGAATATACTAAAGTATATTGCCCATTTGATTCTGGAGCATATAATTTTACAGGATATCCTTCATACCACATATCTTGGCCATCTAAAATACGTCCGGATATAGTTATATCATCGCCCCAAACTTTTCCAGATGGAAAAGTGCCAAATGTTACATCTAATTTGACTGGCAAAGGAATAGTACTATTTTGAGTTGCATCATTTTTATTGATTACATTTACCCAATAATACATCTCCTTGTTACCATTATCATCAAAATCAGTATATGTACGGGGCAAGTTTACAGTAAATTTACCAGATGTAACATTAGATCCAAAAATATACGTTCCATCGGGATAAGTAAGGTTAACTATTACAGGATCATCATCACTACCTAATTTAACAAGAGAACTTCCAGACCAGTTGTAAATCTCAACATATAATGGTGTATAACTTGTATTATAAACTAAATTTGGTATTTCTGTACCATTACTATTTTTGTATTTAACTGCGTACATATTTGTGATATGTATAGTTGTGTTATCGGTTTGCTTAGTGCCATCTTTGTCAAAAAGACTAATATTCCATTGACCTATTGGATTGGCATCAAGTTCAGTCCAACCAGGTACATGAACCATAAAAGTTAGATCACCAAAAGCATCTGATGTTTGATCGGACGATGATGAAAATTTCAATTTTGTCCAGTTTCCACTAACATTCGCGACCTTTACATAATATTTCTCAGATGCATTTAGACTGTTATCTGTAACTTTATATTCAATAAGTTGTCCAGGATAAAGACCTAACGTATATGCACCAACAGTTCTAGTACCGTTATCAGAAATTTCAGCAGTCGTAGTCGCAGCACTTGCTTTTCCAACTATCTTAAAATCTGTTACTTGATTCAAGACAACCATAGCAGAAAATATCATTGTTAAAACTACTACAGTTGCAATTATTTTTT
>CAYMMP010000009.1:0-31856 GCA_964391625.1 uncultured Thermoplasmatales archaeon
TAGAAATCCCTAAAAAAATCGTTTGTTTCTCTTAGTTTTTCTCAGTGCTAACTAGATTAATGTCAAAGAGCATTGACATATAATACTCCATTTTTCAACTGTGAATGGACACAAAAACACATTGGATGAATTCAATTACTGAAAAATATCTGTTAAAAAATTCTACAAAATCAGAATTTTTCAACAGCCTAGTTTTAAGTAGAAATTAATATCTAAATTTTAAGTAGTAGAAGTTATATTACGCGTTTGCGACATTTTAGGGGCTCGTAGCTTAGTCTGGCGGAGCGTCTGGCTCATAACCAGATGGTCGCAGGTTCAAATCCTGCCGGGCCCATTTGATTATAATTTCAGATAAGTTTTAGTCAAAATCAGTTTGAATATATATCTCATTAAGTGGGATTTCGAAATCTTCATTGTCTGGATCTTGTAAATATATATTGCCAGTTATTCTCCATTCGATTGGACTTGAATCATTAATCATTTCTTGAATTTCTGAAGGAAACTCATCAAGATATATATCATGGGTGAAGTCAACTTGTTCTTGTTTATAAATAAAAGTTCCCACTTTAGTAGTACTACCACCTTCAATATATATTCCATTAGCACTTAACATATAGCTTATCTTTTTAACTTCAGGTAATTTACCATGGAGTGTTTCTGGATAATTGTAATCTGCAATTGTAAGTTGTATATTAAATTCATTCCAACCTAAATCATTTCTATAAACAATCGATGCTTGAGTTACTTCAACAGTATTTTTATTCCATTCTAATTCTTTACTTTTAAAAACTTCATTTTGAATGCCAGTTAATATTATTATAGTGGCTAGATTAATTACTAAAACAATAACCAACAAAGTTAATATTATTGTAATTATTTTTTTCGTCATTTTTTTTATACCTCACATATTTTTATTAAACATGTTAAATATAATAGTATATAAGCTTTTTGAAAAAACAAAGTAAAAATTTAATTTAAATTGAAAAAGTCATGAAGTCGTTTTATTGCATTGATTTTTTCACTATTACCAATCTTTGCCTGTTTAATTCCGTTTTTAATAATCTCTGTTGATTCGTCCATTGCTTTTCTGTCTACGGGGAATGGTACACCATCTTTACCTCCTACTGCAAAACTATATTTAACAGGATCTCGCCAAGAAGGTTTATCGCCATAAATAACATCAGAGATTAATGCTAGTGCTCTAACAGTTTTTGGACCAACACCTTTCAATGAGAGCAATTCTTCATAGTTTTTTGGTTGGAAATCATAAATCTCACGTATTTTATTCCAGTTTATACTACGAGACATATTAAGACAAATTACTCTGTTTTTGTCATATTTTGGAGTGTTGTTCCATTCTTCTAAAGTAGTTTGAGTCTCAAGTCTGGTAAGAGACGCCCAGTCATTGATCAGATGGCGAGGATGATCACGTATAAGATCAACACTAGTTTTTTGAGCAGAAATACTGCCCCCAGATACCATATTCAAAACATCGTTAGTCTTTTCTCCAACAATTGAGTTATGAGGATCTGCTATAAAACTATCAAAACCTGATCTCCAGTGATACCTACGAGCATAGTTTGTTTCATCGTTCATTCCCTGCTGTATTACTGCCCATTCGCCATCCTCAGTAAATAAAAATACATGATGATATAGGTCATGACCATCTTGAACTGCTGTATTATCAATTTTTGCAGACATACGGCTAGAATATTTCAATCCTTCAATTGTATTTGTTGAAAGATTGTACGTATCTCCGATCTTTTCTATTTCTTCTGGAGTTTTTCTTGAAACTTTACCTTTGCCACCACAAATGGCAAAACCGTACTCCTCTGGTTTTATTGCCTCTTTTAAGGCACCACATGTGACAGTAGTCGTACCGCTAGAATGCCAATCATAACCTAAGACACAAGAGAGAGCTTGAAACCAAAAAGGATCAGAAATTCTTCTTAAAAATTCTTCACGACCATATTCATAAACGATAACATCTGTAATACTTTTTGAAAGACTAACCATTCTTTTAAAGAGCCATCTAGGCGCTTTTCCTCCATGAAGTGGAAGGTTTGCAACACCAGTTCTAGACATAAAACATTTTCAAAACCGACTTTTTTCAATATAACCGTTATCAGGAGATCAGTTAAAGTATTAATCAAAAAGAATACTTTCAATGACCCCTTTTTTAGGTATATAAACTAGAAAGTAGTATACAGTATTAGATTGACGTAAGATACGGGGGACATGCCAACCCCCATACGGTTGGCATTTCTGCCACATAATTTCATTGTTTAGATTCATCCCATCCCCTCCTCTCCTCTTTTTTATAACAGTCTTTTTTAAATATACAACATATATGCCCTACGAATTATGCAACGTCAACTATCATCATTTGACATCAATGTTATTGTTTCAGAACTTCAGAAACTAGTAGGATGTCAAGTTGATAAGATATATCAAATATCTCGGAACGAGATCCTAATTAGAATTAAAAATATCGAAAATAAAGAAAAATACACAATTTATGTAAGAAATAGTGAATTAATTGCTGTTACTCGGAAAGAATTTGAGAAACCTACAAGGCCTTCGACGTTTGCAATGACTTTAAGAAAATATCTATCAAATGGCAGAATTATAGATATTTCACAACATGAATTTGATAGGATAATAAAATTTAAAATAGGGAAAAAAGAAGGAGAATATTCTCTCGTATTGGAATTCTTCTCAAATGGCAATATAATTCTTGTTGACCCTGATGGAAAAATAATAATTCCGCTTATACGTCAAACCTGGAGGGATAGAAAGGTTAAAGGAAGAGAGGCTTATACACCACCACCCCCTCAAATCAATCCATTTAATTTAACTCTAGATCGTTTTACAGATTTGATAAAGAACAGTGATTCAGATCTTGTACGCACTCTTGCTGTAAGTTTAAATTTGAGTGGAGCCATTGCTGAAGAAATTTGTACTCGAGCCAATGTTGATAAGAAGATCAAAATAAAAGATATTGACAACGAAACTATAGAGAAAACATATGAATCTTTAGTTGGATTTTTAGAATTATTTAAAAATCAAAAATTCGAACCTGTTTTTGTAAAAAAAGATGGGGTTATTATTGATATTCTGCCCTTCAAATTTGAAAGTTATAAAGATGTAGATTTTGAAAAAACATCTTCGTTAATAGAGGGATTAGAAGAATTTATCAAAGTCGAAAAAAAAGGCATGGTAAAAAAGGAAAGTCCTACCGATAAACTTGTAGGTAAGCTCCAAAGACAACTTAACCAACAGAAAGAAACCATTAAAAAATTCGAAGAGCAGATTGAGCAGAAAAAGTTTGAAGGAGACTTAATCTATCTTAATTTTCAAGATGTTGAAGCACTCTTAAATGAAATAAAACAGGCCCTAGAACTGAAAGATAAAGAAAAAGAGATTGAAAGAATTAATAAAAAAGAAATTGTGAAAATCTTTGATCCAACTGACAATCTTTTAATTATCAATCTTAAGGACACTATTGGTAAGAAATACGAGGTAAAGATTAGTTTTAGAAAATCTGTTGCAGAAAATGCAGAGAAAGCCTATGACGATCTTAAAAAACTAAAAAGCAAGCTTAAAGGCGCTAAAAAATCTATTGAGAGAACAGGAATGGAAATAGAAAGCGCCTTAAAAAAGAAGGAAATTGAAAATAAAAAATCAGAAGGAAAAATCGAGAAGAAAGAGCATTTGTTTTGGTTTGAAAGATATAGGTGGTTTATCTCTAGCGATAGTAATATAATCATAGGCGGTAAAGATGCAAAATCTAATGATCTTATCGTTAAAAAATATCTAAAAGAGGGTGACCGTTATGCTCATGCTGACATCCAAGGAGCTCCTAGCATTATCATAAAAAGTAAAGATTTCAAAGGAGAAAGTTTAGACATTTCTGAAAACACTCTTGAAGAAGCTTGTATATTTGCTGCATCTTTTAGCAAGGCTTGGAAGCAGTTTGCCGAAGCGCAGGCTTACTGGGTTTTACCAGAGCAAGTAAGTAAAACTGCTCAGAGCGGCGAGTTTGTTCCCCGTGGTGGTTTTATTATTCGTGGCAAACGCAATCATAAGCAATGTAAACTCGAGCTTGCTATTGGCTCAATAGAAATAGATAATCAAAAAAAGATTATGTGCGGTCCAGTCAATGCCATTAAAAAACATTCAGAAAGATATGTTATTTTTGTGCCTGGGAGCATAAAGAAAAACGATTTTGCTAAAAAATTAAGTAAGGCTTTTGATGTTGGTTCAGATAGTATTGACCGAATATTGCCACCAGGTGGAATATCAATTATAGAAACAGTTGGGGTTGAGCTATGAAGGTTATCTTCAAAGATCTAAAACACGGTGAGATCAAACTCATCCCTGAGAACCTAGATGACATTTGGCATCTATACAATATCATCGAGGAAAAGGATCTTGTCAGGGCTATCAGCTTTAGGACTGACGAGCAAAAGGATGATAAAAAACGCTCCAAGAAGGCTGAGAAGAAGCGCATGAAGCTAGGAATACGTGTTAGCGAGGTAAAGTTTCATGAGTTCACAGACAGACTTAGAATACATGGTACTATAGAGGAAGGCCCCCAGGATTTGGGTTCGTTTCATACACTTAACGTTGATGCAGATAAAATGGAGCCAATAACCATAATTAAAGAAGAATGGAAACATTATCAATTACAAAGAATAGATGAATCTGTAAAACTTAGAAGTCAACCAATAATAATTTTTGTTTCGCTAGATGAGGATAATGCAACAATTGCGGTTCTACGCCAGAGTGGTGTTCAATGGATAGCAGATGTTGATTCCAAACGCTCTGGAAAGATGTACGAGAGCAAAGATATACAAAATGAATACTTTGGAGAGATATTGTCGATAGTTAAAACAAATAAAACCAAGGACTCAACACTTGTAATAATTGGTCCAGGTTTTACAAAAGATCATTTCGCAAAATATGGTAAGGAAAAGAATCCAGAAGTTTTTGAGAAAACAGTTGTACATGCAACAGGACATTCTGGGATGAATGGAATACAAGAAGCGATTAAAACTGGTATTGTTAAACAAATCACAAAAGAAAACCGCGTCGTATTGGAAACGGAATTTGTTGAAAAACTCTTTGAAGAGATTAAAAAAGATGGACTAGTAACCTATGGATATGACGACGTAAAAAATGCTATTTTGAGTGGCGCGGTTGATAGATTATTGATAATAGATAAAATAGTTAGAACAAAAGATGGAGAAGATTTATTAAAAATTGCAAAACAAAACAACAGTGAGTTTACAATAATAAATACAATTCATGAAGCAGGAAAAAAAATGGAAGGAATTGGAGGCATTGCCGCCCTATTACGTTTTAAAATTTAGAGTTTAAGTTCTACCTGAAGATCTACCTAAAGTTTTAAAGACATTCGCGAAATTATAGTTCTCTACAGATACGACTTTATCTGGATTTTTAGGGTTCGAGTTGCTTTCTTGGCTCAAACCCATTTCTCCGTTATCATCGTTACTACCCTCTGTATTAATGTCTTTGATAGAATAATCATAGTAATTGCAGGTTACAGTATATGTAAAAGTATCTCTTCCAAAGATTTTTTCTCTTAACCACATAAATGGTCTTAAAATTGTTTCTTTTTCATCAAGCTGATATTGTATCTGATAGCTTATACTGGTTGATCCGGCAGTTTGATTTCTTACTTCTTCATCGAGCATCTCTCGAGCGTCTGAAGGCGATTTTGCTCTAATTGTTCCTATGTTAAGTGGTGCGTTGGATGTTGTTGAAAGAGTTACATTTTCAGCATTTTTACCTAATTGCCCTGATGCAATCTCAGTTCCATCTGCATCTAAAAGCGAAACATATAGGGTGTCCGTTCCAAATAGGCCAGTTAAAAGTTTACCAAATCCAAACAAGCCAGAGTTCTTATCAGTAAATTCAATAAAAACATCTACATTCATAAGTGTTGGTGCTGCTGTAGTTGGAACAACATATTCAATAGATTGAACATCATTTCCAATTATTTTATCCTTAACATCTACAGTTGTAGGTTCTGTAGATACTGATTTTATATCACGACTAACATCATACTCAGAATACTCTACTTTAGGTTCTGAAACTTCTTCATTTTTATTATTGCCTGGAGCTAAAAGAATTATCCCAACTGCTGCAACAATTAGAATTATTACTCCTATAATAGCAATTATTTTGTCACTTTTCTTCAAATTCATAAGGTCACCTTTATTTTTATTTATTTAATTCTATCTTTCTATATTTATAATTATAAACTCCCCTATTTAAATTTTTCCTATTTTTTAACCCTACATACGTAAATATTGTAAAAAATAAACAAAAACTAATTATTAAATTTTTTGTTTATTATAAATTTCATATGACTAGATTAAGAGGCTGGCCACATTTTGCACATTTGTTATCGTTTAAACCACTTAAATCTATAGAAAAGCCAAATCTTTCAATACATACATTGCCACAGCTTGGACAAAAAGTGTTTTCATAATCTCCATGAGGTACATTTCCAAGATATGGATACAAAAGGCCTACCTCTTTTGCAACTTCGTATATCTTTAACAGAGAATCAACAGGCGTTGCTGGAACGTTTTTCATCTTGTAATCAGGATGAAATCGAGAAAAGTGAACTGGAACTTCATTTCCTAATTTTTCAACGACCCAACTACAAAAACCTTTAATTTCTTTCAAAGAATCGTTATAACCAGGAATAACCAGATAAGTAAGTTCGATATGAATTCCAAGTTTTTTGGCAAGTAAGCAGGTGTTTAAAACTGGCTCTAATTTAGATTTACAAATCTTCTTGTAAAAATCTTCAGTAAATGCTTTTATATCGATGTTCATGGCATCTAAAAAAGGCGAAATCTCTTTGAGGGGTTCTTCCAAAATATATCCATTTGTAACATAGCAAGTATACAAGTCAGCCTTCTTTGCAAGTTTAGCTGAATCTAAAGTAAATTCATACCAAATTGTTGGCTCATTATAGGTGTAGGCAATACCTTGACAATTGTATTGTTTAGCAATCTCAACAGAATCCTCAGCAGACATATCTCTCAAGTAAGAATAACCCAAATCAGCTGTTGAAATGCTATAATTTTGACAATAAAGGCATTTAAAATTACATCCAACAGTTCCTAAAGAGAATGCATTGGTTCCTGGATGGAAATGGTACAAAGGCTTCTTTTCTATTGGATCTACAGCCATGGAAGAGTAAGAACCATAAATCTGAGAGTATAGCTTTCCATTTTCATTTTTACGTACACCACAGATGCCCTGATTAGATTTGTTTAATTTACATTTATGTGCGCAGAGAGTACATTGTACTTTTTTATCTGACAGTTTATTCCAGAATCTTGCCTCTTTTTTCATTATTAATATTCAAAAAGAAGATAATGTAATTAAACTTATTCCCCAAGAACTAAACCCCTAAAACTTCTCAAAGTTCCCTTGCGCGGATATTGGTCATTAATCTGAGGTTCGCTTTTACTATATTCCTTTAGTATCTCGTCAGTTCTAAGTATGTAGCGGGTATAATAAAATGCTTCTTCCACAGAAACCTTGCCATCTTTAAATAAGTTAAGTTTGGTGGCTCTACCTCTCTCATGAAAACCAGCTATGAATCCATCAGCATCACCTGATTTGATACCTTCAAACCATATATTTGAAAATAATGGACCTTCAATAACACTAGAATAAGCAGAACGATATTTGCTTGAACTAGCAATTACGACACGACCGTTTCTAGGTATTTTAGATCTTAGAAGGAAAAATGTCGGAAAATCATAAATAGTTTTATCAGCAAAACCACCACCAAAACATGCATCTACAAGCACACAAACTTTTTTAGATTTAAGACTGGATAACATTACACCAAGCTCTTTATCCTCAAGTATGTCATCGCCCCAAAGATATACTGAACTTCTTTCGAGAGCTTTACCCCCTGCTGGTGCTTCAGCATCCCCACAGCCATGTCCTGCAAGCCAAATAAAAACTTCGCTATCATCAAAGTTGTTGGCCTGCTCTACTACATACTCTAAAGTTTCAATCACTTTTTCTTTAGTTGCACTTGCATAATGTATATCGTATTTATGCGAACTACTAGAAAGATCACCAATTATCTCTCCAAGACCGTCTTCGCTACGAATAAATCCATCGTCAAAATGAATCCAAACATTTGAAGTAGGATAATTATAATTTTCAATGAAATATGCGGCCATTTCTTGAGCAAGATACAGACCCCCATTGCCCAATTTACTTTCGTTGTCTTCTGGAAAGTTTGCCGCCATTATAAAGACAGCCCATTTGTGTCCACCAGGTTGAGCTGCTGGGTTCGATACTCTCACATCTATTGTTTGAATATTTGAATAATCTGCACCATCCCATGCACGAACATATATTTCATAATCCCCATCTTCTAATTGATAGGTTGTCCATTCGTAACTCCAATATGTTGTGCCTGTTGCTTCTTCCCAATCAATATTGTTAAAAGATATCTCAACTTTTTTTATTGTTTTATCATCGTCTGGATCAGATGCAGTTCCAGAGATTTGAACAATTGCAGAAACCACCTGCCCATATTTTGGGTTTTTAATCTCCACACTTGGTTTATGGTTAACCTTATGTTCTTCCTCTAAACAACCAGATAAAATTGGAATTAGTGTTAGTAGTATGACTAGTACAACGATTATTTTCTTATTCATAGGATATATCAGTTAATATTTTTATGATTTATCATTTATATTATTTTATTAACAACTCTTACCTAATTTGTAAAACAATAAAAGTTGAAATCGTAATTCAAAAAGTTTATCATGGAAATAATGTTTCCAAAAGTATACCCGTATGGGGGAAGAAAATTGAAAAAAATGACGTATTCTAATAGCGGGGTAGACATCTTCAAAGAAGAAAAGGCCATCAAAGGACTTATTTCCAGTATTAAATCTCAGAGAAAAGGCCTAGGCAAACCAATGACAGGGCATTATGCAGGTCTTATAGATTTTGGAGAATATGCACTTGTTTTATGCACTGATGGCGTTGGAAGTAAGGTAATGATTGCAAATGAAATGAAGAAATGGGATACCATAGGCATAGATTGCATAGCAATGAATGTTAACGATGCCATATGTGTTGGAGCTGAACCACTTGCTTTTGTAGATTACTTGGCAATTGACAATCCAAGAGAAGAAATTACCAAACAAATTGGCAAGGGGCTTTCAAAAGGTGCCGAATTATCAAACATCTCAATAATTGGTGGTGAAACAGCTTCTCTACCAGAGATTATTAACGGTTTTGATTTAGCTGGTACATGCCTTGCGTATGTTAAAAAAGAGAATATAATTCTTGGCAATAGGATAAGACCAGGAGATAAAATAATAGGACTTAGTAGTAGCGGAATTCATTCTAATGGCTATTCGCTTGTCAGGAAAGTTATAGAGAAAGAAGGTCTTTCATACTCAGATAGATTTCCAGACCCATATTACAAAAATAAGACTGTAGGAGAGGTATTACTGACTCCGACTCAGATTTATGTAAAAGAAACCGTCGAGTTGTTGAAAAAAGTAAGAATCAATGGAATTGCCCATATAACTGGGGGCGGACTTAGAAATCTACCAAGACTAAATGAAAAGGTAAAGTTTGTGATAGATAATCCATTTGAGCCTCAACCGATATTCTTTTTGCTTCAGAGATACGGCAATATCGATGATAAGGAGATGTACCAGACATTTAACATGGGTATGGGTCTTGTAGTTATTGTTCCTGAAAAGTATGCCAATGAGACAGTCAAGATATTAAAAGAACATTCCAAATCAGAAGTAAAAGTAGTAGGAAGGATTGAAAAGGGAACAGGTGTGGAGAATGAAAAACTTGGAATAAAATACTAAGTTTAAGTTATCTCAAAAGAATTGATAATTTGATTTATTTCTGACTCGTGTTCTTCATATAATGATGAGGGTGTGCACTCAACCACTATATCAAAATATTTTTCATTGTTTGTGATATGTATTAACTTACCTTTTGTAGCATATTCACTATTTTCATATTTTCCTTCGATATTAAACTCATAAGCTTCGACACCATTTATTGTAATTGAGTTACTTGATACAATTGTAACGTTAGAATCCGAACTATTTAAAAATAATTCAATTGTTTCATTGACGATATCACTTAGATTTTTTCCCGAGTCCTCATTTTGAAGTTGAACAACGATAAACAAGCTATAATTCTCATTATTAACAGGGCATCTTAAAAAAACACCACCACCAAAACCACCACCAAAACTAGTAGGTCAAGTTTCGGATTTTTCCCAACTTTTTGGAATAGTCATTTTAAAACCGATTTCTTCATTATAATATTCATAGGTTTCTTCATTTACCAGAATAAAAAACAAGGCGCCAATAAGAATTGCAAAAAGTATTGATGCTATCAACAAATTTCTGATTTTCATATTTTCTCGATTCTAAATCAAATCCTAAATTATAAAACATTGGTTAAAAAGAAATGCACATAAGAAAAAGTAGCGGGGAGTGGATTTGAACCACTGATCTACGGGTTATGGGCCCGTCGGGATCTCCTGACTACCCCACCCTTATAGGTATCAACCTATTAGATTGATACTCGCTATGATGGGTAGTCTCCACCGCCGTACACTCTAGCAATCTTTTGGGAATAATGTTTCTTATACTTAAATTTAGTACCTATCCTTAATCTCCAAATACTAAAAACTGAACCATTAAAAGACGTATCTTGGTGCCAAATTCTTGAATGAACTTCAAATTTATCGCAGAAGTTTTTAACGATTTTTAAAAATTCCACATTTTTATTTGTAATTACAATATCTCCCGTTCCAACATATCCATCTGAATCTATAAAACCTGATACAAATCCCAAAGCGAAATCATCATTTTTTGTGTTTTGAATGTTTTCGATTTCTTCTTTAAAATCGTTATATAGTTCTTTAGAGTTGATCCTAATAACCAAACAACCATGATGTTCCATGATATAAGGGCTTATGCCTATTTTTTTTAGAATTTTTAAAATAAATTCAGCCACATCCTTATCCTTTGTTGGATTTAGATAAAAATATGTTTGATAGTGCCTACATTTGCCCTTGTACAAATATCCGTCTCCAATAAATAAGCCAAACAAGTAACCTTTTTCTTTTTCATTTAGGAGGGATAACATAAGTTTTAGATATGCCTTTTAATATATTAATCTCCCAAGAGTTGGTTAAAAGTATTAGAGAAAAACATTATAAATCCCCTTCCAAATTGAGATTTGAGGAGGTTGTAAAAGGATATGAACATCCAAACTCATCTTATTAAAAAAACAGCCAAATCGCAAAAGGTTTGTACTAATTGTGATAAAACTATCTCCATAGGTGAAGTTTATCATCTTGAAGAAGGTGTAAATCAGCATCTCCATTCACTTCTGGCTCGTCGTTTTTGTTCTGAATGTTATGGAAAATTTGGCGAAAAGAAGCTATTGTCTGGCAACAAATAGAGTTTAGATTTTTTCCAAAAAGGTTTTTCAACATTATATGTATTAGATGTTTTTTGTATCTGCAGGGGTACCCGAGTGGTCAAAGGGGTAGGGCTTAGGACCCTATGACGTAGGTCTTCGAGCGTTCGAATCGCTTCCCCTGCACTATAATGAAAATCATTGCATTTGCCGGTATGCCTTTTTCTGGCAAGTCTGAAGCTGTAAAGATTGCAAAAGAAATGGGCATTCCAGTTGTTCGTATGGGAGATATGGTCTGGGAAGAGGTAAAAAGACAAGGACTAGAAATAAATGATGGAAACGTTGGTCGCATTGCAAATGATATGCGCAAATCCCATGGGATGGACATCTGGGCAAAAAGAACAGTTGATAAAATACTAAAAATAAAAAATGTTAACAAACTTGTTATAGACGGTATTCGAAATTTTGAAGAAATAGATTTTTTCAAGAAGATGCTTGGCGCTAGTTTTGTGATAATTGCAGTTCAAGTATCAGACGAAACTCGATACAAGCGCGCAATGAGTCGTGGGCGTGAAGATGATAGCATGGACATTGAACTAATAAAAGAAAGAGATCGTCGAGAAAGAGGCTGGGGCCTAGACAAAGTAATTGCATCAGCAGATATTGTTATTTCGAATGAAGGAGACATTAAAGAATTTCGCAATAAAATTAAAGACATTCTTAACAAAATTTGATTTTTAGGAAACGATAACCTTATTTACACTTTTTCTTATTCCCGGACATGGGGTTTACTTATGTTCGAAGCAAAAGTTACAATTGGTCTTAAAAAAGGTGTCTCTGATCCAGAAGGAGCTAACACTTTAAAGGCTTTGAAGTTACTTGGTTTTGATAATGTTAAGGAAGCTAAAATGATTCGGACTGTTGATCTTCTAATTGACGGCAAAAATAAGGATGAAGTAAAGAAAAGTGTCGAGCAAATGTGCCAACGATTACTTACAAACCCTGTTATTCATACATATGATATTAAAATAATTGAAAAATAATTTTGGGGGATTTGGTGGATTTAGATAGACTTTTCAAGAAAAAATCTGAGGATTTTGATCTATACGAAATAGATATTTTTTCAGCTTATGATCATGAGTTAAAAGGCATAAGCGAGAGAATGGGACTTGCACTAAATATAGATGAAATGAAGAGAATTAGGGAACATTTTAAAAGCAAAAATAGGAATCCTACAGATGTTGAACTACAAGCATTAGGTCAGGCATGGAGCGAACACAGCTGCTATAAATCGTCAAAGGTCCCTCTTAAAAAATACATATATGGAATAGAAGAAGATAAGATAGTTGCGAGAGAAGACGCTGGTGTAATAGAGTTCGATAAAGATCATTATTATTGTGCAGCACTTGAAAGCCATAATCACCCTAGTGCCGTTGAACCATACGGTGGTGCTGCTACTGGTGTTGGTGGCATTGTACGAGATGTGGTTTGTATGGGTGCACAACCTATAGCATATGTTGATCCCTTGTTTTTTGGACCACTTGATCTCTCTTTTAGAGAATTGCCACGTGGTGTAAAGCATCCTGCCTATTTGTTTAAAGGAGTTGTTGATGGTATACGAGATTACGGCAATCGTATTGGCATACCAACTTTATCAGGACAAGTATATTTTCATCCCGGATATACTGGTAACTGTTTAGTAAACGTGGGATGCATTGGTATAATGAAAAAAAAGGAGCTTATTCATAGTCGTGCAAAAGCTCCTGGAAATGTATATGTCTATGTTGGTGGTAAAACTGGTCGGGATGGCATTCATGGCGTAACTTTTGCATCTACTGAATTAAATGAAGAGAGCGAAGAAAGTAGCAGATCAGCAGTTCAGGTTGGCGATCCAATTACAAAGGAACCTCTGATTCATGTAACTTTGGAATGCAATCGAAAGGGGCTTTTAGAAGGTTTAAAAGATTTTGGTGGCGGAGGGCTATCCTGTGTCTGTGGTGAACTTGCATATGAGGCTGGTTTTGGTGCAGAGGTACATCTTGACAATATACCATTAAAAGAAGAAGACCTTTCTCCATGGGAAATTTGGATTTCTGAAAGTCAAGAGCGTATGATGTTTCTTGTTAAACCAGAGAATGTTGATAAGGTTCTTCATATTTGTAAGCAGTGGGATGTAATAGCTGTGCCAATAGGTAAAGTAATCAAGAATAAAATTACACGTGTTTACTACAAGGGAGTTAAAACCCTTGAGATGGATATGGACTTCTATACCGGTGGGCCTGTTTACAACAGCCATCAGAGACCATACAAAATATCATCTAAAACCACTGTTTCAGTTGACCCTGATTTTACTAATATTAATGATATTCTGAAAAAACTATTATCATCTCCAAATATTGCTTCTAAGGATTGGGTTATACGTCAGTATGATCATGAGGTTCGTGGAAATACTGTTATAAAACCACTTCAGGGAAAACTTGGTTTTGAATCTCATGGCGATGCTACTGTTCTAAAACCACTTGAAAACAGTTTCCGGGGATTAGCTGTAACTGCTAATGTAAACCCGCGTTTTATGGAGCGTGATCCATATTGGGGTGCCTGTTCTGCCATCGATGAGACTTGCCGCAATCTAGTAAGTGTTGGTGCAAAACCTGATGCACTTTTAGATTGTTTGAACTTTGGCAACCCTGAAAAACCAGACAAAATGGGAGAATTTTATGAAGCTTGCAGAGGTCTTGGCGATATGGCTCGAGGGTTAAAATTACCCTTTATGTCTGGAAATGTCAGCTTCTATAATGAGTCCATTAAAACTGCTGTTCCTCCAACTCCTGAAATCATGGGCGTTGGAATTGTAGAGGATATAAGAAAGTGTGTAACTTCTGACTTTAAATCTGAGGGGAATCCTATTTACCTTGTAGGTAAAGAAACTGAAAGAGAAATGGGCGGATCAGAATATTATAAAACCATGAATGTTGAAGGAGGCTTTGTTCCAAAAACAGATATTAAAACTCTAAAGAATTGTATGAAGAGCATTTTGTCTGCCATCGGTAAAAAATACATTGCTTCATGTCATGACATTAGCGAAGGGGGGATAGGTGTTTGTCTCTCTGAAATGTGCATAGGTGGAGATATTGGAGTGAATGCAGATATAACAAAAGTTGCAAAGGATCTGCGCTCTGATTTCAAACTATTTTCTGAATCAAACACTCGTTGGATAGTTGAAGTTAAGAAAGATAAAAAGAAACAGTTTGAAGATGTTTTAAAGAAAAATAAAACTCCTTTTGTCAAAATTGGCGAAGTAAAAGGTAATAAGCTTACGATTAAAGATAATAAGAAAAAAATTATTGACCTAAAAGTTGACATTTTAAGGGATCATTGGAGTCGGCCCATTTGGGACAAGATGGGATAGAAATATTAAACAACATCTAACTCTTTTACGGGTAATAGTGATGAACGAACCCTTTCTGAGCTTCGGCTGTGATGAAGATCTTGAGTACTGATATCAGATATGCTTACTTAGCATATCTGCAACTTTTTCTAAAAATTCTTTATCGCCCCTGGTAAAAGCATCTTTTTTATCGGAATCAATGTCAATTTCAGCAATAATTTTACCATCTTTTTTTATCGGGAGTACAATCTCAGATTTCGTACTAATAAAACAAGATAGATAACGGTTATCGGCATTTACGTCTGGGATAATCTCAGTTTTTCCACTTGCTGCAGCACTACCACAAATACCTTTTCCGATTGGAATTTTAGTATGCTCTGTAGCTTGTAAGCCTTTCCAAGGGCCAAGAACTAAATCATTCCCTTCAACAACATAGATGCCGATCCAACTATATTTTTCAAAATTTTCATAGAGAAAGTTTACAACATCTTGTAAAATATTTGTCTCATGAGTGAAAAGTATCTTTTTTATTTTGTTCTCAGCCACCAGATAATCCAAAAAACTTCACCTCATTTACTATAATCGGAGAGACTAGTTTGTCTATCCTTTGGACCGAGATAAATCGAAGCCAATTCCTCTTTTTTTGATGGGAGCTCTATTCGTCCATACTGCCCTCCACCACCAGGGATAATTATTACTTTTTTATCTCTGAAGGCTTGGATGGCTTCAGTAACTGCAGGTACTGTAACTTTTGAAATTTCTTCAATATCAACATCCAATAAAACATTGATTTCGCTACCGAAAGCATCAACAAGCTCATTCCATCTTTTAGTAACAGTCTGTGTAAATGGATTGTGCTGTCCAACAGCTTTTGTAATAATTTCTGCGAGCGGGATAAGATGAACATACGGTGGTCTGTAATCTGGATGATGTGGCTCTTTGAAATCTGCTTTTTCATTTATATTGTCCTTTACCCCCCTCTTTATTCGTTTCCCACAGCTGCATTTCCATTTTCTACGAATAGCTTCCTCTAATGTATAATGAGTAAAACAACCGCTGCAAGCAGTTTCATGATACTTGCCTTCTTGCGGCGGCAGGCCAACATTTAGAACAGCTTTATTGCCACCTTCCCTGAGAATTGCTTTCTTAACTTCATCAAATGTAGCATCTTTTACCTCAAAACGATTAAATTCCCTAGCAAGACGTACTGGATGTGGGCTGTGACAATCACTATTTGTAAGAAAAGTAAGTCTGTGCAACTCTTTTATTTTATCTGCAAGATCAGTATCTGCACTAAGGCCCAATTCAACAAAGCTAACATAATCTGCCATACTCCCATAACAATCTTCAAGATTCTTATAATAAGCATACATCGCAGTCCAAGGAGTAAAGGCATGAGCAGGGCCAATAAGTGCTCCAACATCTTTTGCGATTGTTGCTAGTTCCTCACCAGTCATATTAACATTTGGACGGCCATCAGTTTCAAGATTTCTGGATTTAGATTTAATACGTTCTTTAAAATCCTCTGCAGCAGACATGCTAGGAAAATAAACCAGATGGTGAACACGTTTTATAGCTTCAATCTCAGTGCTAAGGATAAAGCGGGTACCATTCAATTCATAAGTGCCTTCATCAACAAGATCGCATTGTTTTATCTCCTTCATCCATCCGCCATGTAAACAATCTCCAGTTGCTACAACATTGACGCCTTTACGTGGTGCCTCAATTGATATCGTTTTAATATTCATCTTGTCACTAGTAGCACCGGAAAAACGTGAATGAATATGTAAATCAGTGTTTATAATCATAAAATCCCCAGATTAATTGGGTAAATAGAAAAGAGGGTTTTAGTATTTACTAAATAACTATTCTTTCTTTGGCGGAATTTTTTCCTCTTTTGGTGGTTCTTTGGGCTCTGCTGCTGGTTCTCTATCTGATTCTTTTGCTTTTGCAGTTGGAATTTTTGGCTTAAAAAAGGTTTTATTATCGATTATCTCTAAAATACCTGCCATTAAAAATATTATCCCAGACAAAAGAAGCAATATCGCACCTATACCTAGACCCCAGCTGAAATTAGCTTGACCATTTACGGCGTTCTCACCTAAAGATTCACTTATTATTAACGTATGATTTCCACCCATTGGGCTACTAGAAATCGAATTTAATATTTCACCGATGCCTCCATCTCCAGAATCCCCAAATGATCCAAGCAATACAATTGCTAGAAGTAATACCGCAATGACAACTATAAATCTAATACCTCGAAAGAGATATTTGTAACCAAGTTTTCGACTAAGATGAACTCCAATAGTAGCCAAAATCATAAAGATTAAACCAACCAATATTATCAGATAAAACGGAAATACAACTGTGCCTGCAGGTATTGAACCTTTAACACTAGGCATTGTAATTTGAACGCCATTCACCCCATCAATAGAAAGGACGTCGGTTTTTTCAGTGGTAATTACCCCTTCAACATTAATATCAGCAGAAACTACGTACCATGTATTTAAAATTCCAAAAATTGCTATTATTATTGCAGTGATGCATAGAATGTTTCCAATACTTTTTAGATTAAAGCCATCAATATATAACATTGAAACAATTCGAGGACCAAGACCATATTTTTTATGACGTCGATAGATTTTAAATAGTATCAATGCTAACATTGCTGCAGTAATAATTGCAAAGATTAAAACAAAATTGTAGAGGAACCATTCCAATAGAAATAGCATATTGTTAGCAGGCATAACACATTCTCCCCATGTAACACCATCTTTCATATAGTTGCCATTCATATCCACTCTATATTGGGGCCCCAGTGGGCCAGCACGACCTAGGGCCAAATCTTCAACACTATCAACTTCACCCCATAGAAATTCACCATTATACCAGCTTTCTTGTGTAATGTCTTTAAGAATATACTCTTCATTTACTCTGTACACCTTACCATTAGAACCAACAATGTCGCTTGAGATGCCGACCTTACCAGAGTAACTTCTCAGATAATTAGCATGTGAGCCACGTGCGACGTAAACCTTGATGTGATTGCCTTCTTTTTCAACTTGATTCCATGTTGCACTTTGACCGCTGTAATGCTGACTATAAGCCACCCATTTTTCTCCTGATGACGGTGTTACAACCTCCACCATTTCCCAATCACCCTCATGACGATTATGTTCTCCGGCATTAAATGCATAAAACATCCAATATTGGATGAAGGGAATTCCATTTTCGTCCCCCTCAAGATAGTAAACAATTGACTGATAGTTTTGGGATTTATAGTGATCGATAACGCCATTATCATCAGGCGTCCCTTCTCGATTATCAAGATAGGCTACTTGATTGTCATCTATGGTTAATGTCTTTAAATCTGAGTTATCAATGTGATAATTTGCATCAACAGGATAACATGTTTCTTCACCTTCAAAATACAGTACAGGTGCATAATCTTCAGGCGATTGTGCATTGCACGTCACACCTATAAAAGACATCAAAACCAACAGTCCAGCTATTATTAAAATCTTACCAAAAATTTTTGTTTTCATATCTTTTCTCCCTCATTTCCTCCCTCAAAACGTACTTAAACTAATCTTCGATACGCTTTTAATATTTTGTTAATTTGTAACCAACTCCTTCTTACTATTATATTATATATAATAGTAAGGTTTATTAGGGTCTACTCCATATGAAAACTGTTAAAAATTTACACTAGCGATGGGATGGAAAAATTCCGGAAAAAAGTACTGGATCTAGTGTAGATTATAACAATGAAGTGAAAAACATGGATAAGGAAGAAAATAGAGAAAACGGAAGCTACGATACAGACTCAATACAAGTTCTAGAAGGGCTTGCAGCAGTTAAGAAAAATCCAGCCATGTATATAGGAAGTACAACAGAGCGAGGACTTCATCATCTTGTATATGAAGTAGTCGACAACTCCATAGATGAGGCACTGGCAGGATATTGTAAAAAAATCATCGTATCTTTAAACAAGGATGGATCTGTAACTGTTGAAGATGATGGAAGAGGCATACCTGTTACAATGCATAAAAAGTACAAGAAAAGTGGTGTTGAACTTGTCATGACAACACTTCATGCTGGCGGAAAATTTGATAGCCAAGCATATAAAGTTTCAGGTGGTCTGCACGGTGTCGGTGTATCTGTTGTTAACGCTCTTTCAGCTTGGCTTGAAGCAACTGTTTGCAGAGATGGAAAAAAGTATTATCAGAAATATGATCATGGTGCTGCAATCGCACCTTTAAAAGAAATAGGCAAGGCCGAAAAAAGTGGTACAACAATTCGCTTTCTTCCAGATGCTGAAATTTTTGAGGTTACTGAAATTAAATACGAAACAATTGTAACCAGATTAAAAGAACTGGCTTTCTTAAATGCAGGTCTTGAAATTGAGATTACAGATGAACGAAGTGGACAAAGTGATAATTTCAAGTTTGATGGAGGAATAGTCGAATTTGTCCAACACATAAATAGGAATAAAACTCCACTTCACCCAAATCCAATTTATCTAAAAGCTGAAAAAGAAGATGTTGAAGTGGAAATATCGATTCAATATACTGATGGATATACTGAAAACATCTTTACTTTTGCAAATAATATAAATACTCATGAAGGTGGTACACACCTCTCTGGTTTCAAAGCTGCACTTACACGTGTTTTAAATGATTATGGTAGGAAGAATAACTTGTTTGAAGGTATTGATTTTAGTTTAAGCGGCGAGGACTGTCGTGAAGGAATAACAACAGTTATATCCTGTAAAGTTAGACACCCACAGTTCGAAGGGCAGACTAAAACTAAACTTGGAAATTCTGAGGTTAGAGGAATTGTCGAAAGTTTAACTAATGAGAAACTTAGTGAGTTTTTTGAGGAAAACCCTGTTGTTGCAAAGACAATTATTAATAAAGCAATTACAGCAAGTCGAGCTCGTGATGCTGCAAGAAAAGCCCGTGAGCTGACACGCAGAAAAGGGCTGTTAGAATCAACAGCTTTGCCAGGAAAATTAGCGGATTGTTCTAGCAGAGATCCTAGCAAAGCAGAGCTATATATTGTAGAGGGAGACAGCGCTGGTGGATCTGCAAAGCAAGGTAGAAATCGTGAATTCCAAGCCATCTTACCATTACGTGGTAAAATCCTTAATGTTGAAAAAGCACGTATGGATAAAATCCTAAAAAACAATGAAATCCTTGCATTAATTACAGCTATTGGCACAGGAATTGGGGAAGAATTTAACATCGAAGGCGCCAGATATCATAGAATCATAATCATGACTGATGCAGATGTTGACGGAGAGCACATAAGAACATTACTTCTGACATTTTTCTTCAGATACATGCGACCACTCATTGAAAAAGGATTTCTATATATTGCACAGCCTCCATTGTATAAACTTAGCAAAGGGAAACAGGTTTCATATGCATATACAGAAAAGGAGAAAGATGTAAAGATAGAGGAGCTTGGAAAGACTGGGGTGGGCATGCAAAGATATAAAGGTCTTGGTGAAATGAATCCAAGACAGCTATGGGAAACAACTATGGATCCAGAAAGTCGTATGATGTTACAAGTGTCAGTTGATGACGCTGTAGAGGCAGATGAACTTTTTACAATTCTAATGGGTGAAAATGTGGAACCAAGACGTGAGTTTATTAAAACTCATGCTAAAGAGGTAACTAACTTAGATATATGAGGTGATAAAAGATGGCAGATGAAAACCCAGATACAAAAGATCAAATCCGTACAATTGAATCTGAGATGAAACGTGCATTTATTGATTATTCAATGAGTGTAATAATGAGCCGCGCTCTTCCGGATGTTAGGGACGGTTTAAAGCCAGTTCATAGAAGAATCCTGTACGCTATGAACGACATGGGCCTTACCCACGAAAAGTCCTATAAAAAATCTGCTCGTGTAGTTGGAGAAGTACTTGGTAAATATCACCCGCATGGCGATCAAGCAGTTTATGACTCCATGGTTCGTATGGCACAGGACTTTTCTCTCAGATATCCTTTAGTTGACGGCCAAGGGAATTTTGGCTCAATCGATGGAGATTCTGCGGCCGCTATGCGATACACGGAAAGCCGAATGTCAAAGATAGCAAAACTAATGTTAGAAGATATCTCAAAAGACACTGTTGAATGGAAAGATAATTTTGATAGTTCTTTGCAAGAACCTGAAGTGCTACCTGCCAAACTTCCAAACCTATTGGTAAACGGAACATCAGGGATAGCAGTTGGTATGGCAACAAACATGCCACCTCATAATTTAACCGAAATAATAGATGGTACTATAGCAGTTATTGATAATCCTGAAATTACAGTTCCAGATCTCATGGGAATTATTCAAGGACCTGATTTTCCAACAGGTGGGATCATCTATGGAAAAGCTGGAATTTTAAATGCATACAATGATGGAAAAGGATTAGTGAGAGTTCGTGCAAAAACACATGTTGAAGGTAAAGATAGGAAAAGAATTATCATAACGGAGTTGCCTTATCAGGTGAACAAAGCAAATCTTCTAATAAATATTGCAGATCTTGTTAAAAACAAGAAAATTGAAGGAATAAGCGACCTTCGTGATGAAAGCGATAGGGATGGAATGCGAGTTGTAATCGAACTAAAACGTGATGCAATAGAAGATGTAGTTTTAACTCAGCTTTACAAACATACTGACATGCAGTCAACTTTTGGCATACTTAATCTTGCGATTGTAAACAATGAACCGAAAGTTTTAGGATTAAAAGAAATTCTTGAACATTATATCAACTATAGAATTGAAATTATTACTCGCCGCACCAATTATGATCTCAACAAAGCCAAGGAGAAAATGCACATTCTTGAAGGTTTTATGATTGCTTTGAAAAACATTGACGAAGTAATCAAAATTATTCGTGGAAGTAAAACCGTCGAAGAAGCGAAGAATGGCTTAATGAAACGATTTAATTTTTCTGAATTACAAGTAAAAGCAATTCTTGATATGCGTTTGCAGAAGCTAACGGGCATGGAGATAGAGGGTGTCGAGAAAGATTACAACGATACCAAAAAATTGATAGAAGAACTTGAGCGAATGCTTGGCGACAGACAGAATATACTAAACGAAATTAAAAGAGAGCTTTTAGAAATAAAAGAGAAGTTTGGTGACGAGCGTAGAACAGAGATCGTTGAAGGTGAAATAGACATCGATATAGAAGACCTTATCCCCGAGCAAGAAGTTGTTATAACAATCACTGAAACTGGCTATATAAAACGTATACCATGCGAAACTTATAGAACTCAACATCGTGGTGGAAAAGGATTAAAGGGAATGCAGACCAAAGAAGAGGACATTGTTGTAGACTCTTTTGTAACGTCAACGCATGATTACATCATGTTTTTTACAAACCATGGTAAAGCTTTCTGGCTAAAAGGTTATAAGATTCCAGAAGGAAGCAGACATGCCAAGGGAAAAGCGATAATTAATTTGCTTCCACGGCTTGAGGAAGGAGAAGAAGTAGAAACGGCCATACCTATTCATGAGTTTGACGACGAGCATTATCTTGTCTTCTGTACAAAAAAAGGAATCATCAAAAAAACAGTTCTTTCAGCATATGGCAATGTTAGAGTTAATGGAATAAGAGCAATTAACCTTGATGAAGATGATGAGCTTATTGCCACGAGATTGTCGGATGGAAAACAAACCATTATGATTGCAACGGCAGACGGTCAGGCATGTAGATTTGATGAAGAAGAAGTCCGTCCAATGGGTAGAGTGACTAGAGGGGTTATTGGCATACGTCTTAGAAAAGGTGACAAGGTTGTTTCAATGGCAATTGTTGGTGAAGAAGGCAATTTGCTTACAGTCACAGAAAACGGCTTTGGAAAGCGTTCACCAATCCAGGAATATCGTAAGACCCATCGCGGCAGTAAAGGCGTTAGAACCATCATTACAAATGAGAGAAACGGAAAAGTACTTTGGGTCAAGGAAGTGATTGACGAAGATGAAATCATGCTTACTAGCAAAGACGGGATGATGGTAAGAATCCCAGTAAAAGACATTAGAATACAGGGACGCAGCACCATGGGCGTAACTATTATGAGGTTGAATAAGGGAGACAAGGTCGTTTCAGTAGCTAAGATAGTTGAAAACGATGATGGCGAAGACTATGAAAATGAAAAGTAGGATATGAGTATACCGCCAAAAATCTTTTTAAGTTCTCCTTAGAAAAAATGCTATGCACATTTTTAAAGAAAACGTCAGTGACAAAATAAAAAATATTAGTGGAATAACTGATTTTGATACATATATCAGAGATAAATATATGAAACAAGTCCAAATCGTATCAGAGATGGCAAGAAAGAAATTGAGGTTTTTTTCTCTATTCTTATACTCAGTTTGTTTTTTGTATTTAATAAACATATAAGTTAAAACAGGAAAAACAATTACAAATGATATCGTGATAATGTCTACATAAAAAACAAAAAATGAGGAGAAAATAAGTAGAATCCACATGAATAATCCGATATTAATCGTCCAATCATAACCAAGTAATGTACAAGTTGTTTTTATACCAAATTCTGTATCTGTTTTTATATCCTGCCAACTGGCAATCAGATAATAAGTGATAACAGACAACCCAAGTATCAATCCATAAATCAGGGCATCCATATTAAATTGAGCGTTTGTTGATAGCCATCCAACCAAAAAGGGCAATGTCCCCAGTTCCAACATATTAGATATAGAATCCAATGGCGGTTTTGTTTTAAATCTAATGGGGGGTGTATCATATAATATGTTAATAATTAGCAGTACTGCACCTGCAATAAAAACAGCGATATTAATAAACCACAAAATAAACAAACCCAAAAAAAAACACATACCTGATACAATCAACATTTCTTTTGGTGAAAGATATTTAAATATCCATATAGTGTTTTTTCTTGCAAATATGTCAAGTTTTTTATCAAAAACCATATTAGTAAGATGAACAAATTGAAACATAATAAGAAAAAATATCATTAAAATTGTTGAACGAACTGGAAAATATCCAACTGCATACCACATGCCAAGTAATAAAAAAGCAGATAAATTTAAAATATTTACAAGACGAGATGCAACCAGATATGCTAAAAGTTTTTTCTTTAAATACAACAAGTTTTTTAATTTTATCTCATTATCACGATCTAGTTTTTTTCCCCAGAACGTTTCCTCAAAATCGTTAACCATCCTGATTATCATCAATGTGATTTCTTCTATTAAAATTTTGTAATTTTTGAATTTGTTATTACATTATTGACAATAAACAAAAAAATAACAATTTTTTAGTACAGCATCACATATTTGAATTATAGAGATTGGTGCAGCGGGTTTGACAAAGAATGAAATTGATATTGAAGGATTTAAGATTCATATCAGTAGCCTAAAAGAGGAAAATTTAATCCCTGAATATTTTAGAGCTCCTCTTATAGCGCAATGGGAAATAACAAGAGCCTGTAATTTAAGATGCGTTTTTTGTTACAATAACTCTGGAAAAAAACATCCAAATGAATTGACATATGAACAAAAAATCAATGTCGCAAAACAGATTATAGATGAAAAGATATATAGATTATGCATTAGTGGGGGAGAGCCAATTCTAGATGAGTCTTTTTGGGAACTCGCTAAAATCTTTAAAAATGGAAATATCTTATGCAACACGATTACAAATGGATGGGAAGTTAACAGTGAAACAGCCCCATTATATACAAAATATTTTAGTTCCATACAGATTAGCTTAGATTCTTCTAACGAAAAAATACACGATAAGCTAAGAGGCAGAAGGGGAAGTTGGAGAAGGGCAGTTAATGCTTGCAAACTAATTGTTGAGAATAAAGGACATTTAATGGTTTCAACTGTTGTTACTCCATTTAATATTGGGGAAGTAAGCGAGTTGATTGATCTTTCTTACAAGTTGGGAGCGGCAAATCATAGATTAGATGAAGCTATGCTACTAGGTCGTGCTGCAAAAAACAAGGACAGTGTTGCATTGACTAAAAAACAATATGTCGATCTTTCAAATATTGTCAAAGAGAAAAAAAAACAATATGAAAAATCAAGGTTTTTTATAGATTTGTTACCTAAAACTAAATATAGTTACATTGCAGCATCAGCCAAAATTCCTCCACTCTTAATGTATATATCACCAACTGGAACATGTGCAATAGATTCTGATATGCCTTTTTCAGGAGGTTCTCTAAAAGAAAAAACATTAAAAGAAATATGGGATGTACTTAAAACTAGCCACAAAAACAAGGAGTTTATTAGACAATCTCTGAAAGTAAAAACTAAAAAAGATTTTACAAAACTTGATGAAATTCCTTATTTAAAAGGTGAATTGCATGATCAATAAAAATTTAAAACCAAAACTGGCAAAAGACATAGTTTGGAGAGAAGAGGGAGAGGAAGGTGAGATAGTTAGTTTGGCAAGCTATGTCGGCGGACCCATCAGAATGTTGAATCCAGTTGCAAGCAAGATTATTAAGCTTTTAGATGGCAAACACACTATTGAAGACATAATTAATGAAATCATCAAATCCTTTGAAGATGTTGATTATGAGACAGCTGAAAAAGATGTACTAGATTTTCTAAAAGAGTTGGAGCAAGAAAGAATAATTGATGCAATTATCTAGATCGTCTTAGTTTATTTTTTTCTTTATAAAATTTATTATATCTGTTAGTGTGAGGAATAACCAGATTAGTAAAAAAATTACTGGAAGTATGTTTTGTATGTTGAGAACTAGAAGTATCAAAATAGCACCAGCAAAAAAGGAGATGCTACGGCCCCCAACAAGATTTACTAGATATTTACGATTATTGTGAATTTTTAGAGAGACCAATGCAAAGGGTAAACAAACAATAATTGAAATTGTTAATATGTCATTAAATCCCAGAAGATATATGGACAGCATCAAGGCAATTATGCATATAATTAATCCAGTTAATAAAGAGAAGAATCTGCCTAGCTTGGTACAAGATGTTACAATATTAAACTCTTTATCTACTTCAATGTCAATAGAGGTATAGGAAAAAAATACATATAAAATCATCAAGCCAATTATAAGACCATACATAAGGGATTCTAATTGCACTGGATTATTTGATATCGCCCAACCCATGAAGAATGGTAGTGTAAAAATTATTACGTTAGATATTGCATCCAATGGCGGTTTTGTTTTAAATCTAACCGGTGGAACTGAATAGATTATGCCAAATATGGCAATAAGTAATCCAATTAAAAAAACGTTTAAATTTGTAAAAAGCAACAGAATCGAGAGAGAGAAAATAATCAGAAAAACCGATGACCATAACATTTCTTCTGGCTTGATGTACATAAAAATTCTGACGATGGGTTTTCTGGCAAAAATATCAAATTTTTTATCAAACGTGTTATTAAGCATTGCACCTGCAGAATAAATGCCACAGAGCCCAATTAACGCAATAACGCTAGGTATAATTGGAAACTTTTGTATTGAATACCATTCACCCAGTAAAAAAAATACTGAACCGAAAAACCATAACGAGAGTCTGCATGATTGTAAAAACGAAATTATTTTGTATTTAATTGACAAGGATTTAGTTTTCTCGCTATTTATCATTATAGGATTGTCGTAATTGTTTTTTTTACTATAAACTTTATTAGAAGTTTATGTTCATCAATTTGAACATATCTTATATTCTTAAAAATTATGCAATCTTTAATTAAAGAAAAAAGTATTAGTTTTACTAAAATGAATGATGATAAAAAGGTTAGTTTTACTATACCGCGAAAAGAAGGACACATAATTGATGATGTTCCTTATGTCAGCCAGGAAAAAAGTAGTTTTTGTTCCTATGCTTGCCCAACTATGATCTTTAAGCATTTCGAGGTTGACATTGATTTATCAGATCTTTTATTTAATTCAGGAGTTGGATATTCTCTTGTATATTCTTATCCTGATGCTCCTTATTATCTACTAGGCGGTACTCTATTATCACAATGGCGGTTGGATAAAGAATTTGTTGCAGATCTCTACGGTTTAAAATATGAATCATGGTATCCAAAAGACACTTCCTCCTCGTTAAATGATAAATGGGGTCAATACTGGAAAAAGTTGAAGGAATATATCAAAAATGACATACCGGTATCAACAAGTATTGATCTCTCCGTTTTACCCTCATTAAGAGAGCTAATTAGAGAATACTCTTGGATCGATACTATTAAAGTTCCAGATTATTTCTGGAATATTGTATCAACCGCTCACGAAATAGTTATTGTTGGGTTTGACGAAGAAGAAAATTTGATTTATTTTAATGATCCTGCTACTTCGATTATTGGTGAGGATAATAAGCAGAGTGGCAAGTATACTAGTGTTCCTTTAGACATTTTTGCCAAAGCTGTGAGCAGAGCAAAACTTGGGGGATTCTCTCCAAAATTTTTAATAAATATCTACAACAAAAATAAAAAATCGTTATCTGATGACGCGATTTTTAAGAAATCACATGAAAGGAACATTAAAAGAATCAAGGGAGATGTCTTATCATATGATCATTTCTGGCAGAAATATCCACTTGGATTAAATGCTCTATCCATTCTTAAAAAAGATTTCGAAATGGTATTAGATAATAAAAAGCCTGATTTAATATCCTTTTACAGAAGAGATGCTTTCAAAATTAATCTGATAAAAAAGTTATGTCTTTTTTTTATAAAAAGGAAAGATATCCCACTGTTTTCTGACGTCTTTGATAATTTCTACACAGTAATTTCAACTGAAAAAAAGTATATTGCTGAATATTTAAAAAACAAAAATAGCGGCGTTAAATTATTAGAGTCAGAAATAGAATATTTTAGAGAGGAGATAGATAATTGGAATCAACTTTCTGAAAACTATTCAATTTTCTACAAACAGATTTTTTCATCTAAACAGATGTTGAGAGAAATTATTTTTGAGAGCTATGTCTCACCCCTATCAAATATAATAAAAAAAGAAAAAAATATAGGTACATCTTGAATTTTGTTAGACTTGTTGATAAAGATACATAAGTTTAATCTGGACCTGGAATGGCAAGAACAAAATATTGAGAGCCATAGGTAATTTCTTTATCGACATCTTTCATTTTAGGTTTTTGATACTTCATAGTACTTCCTCAAACATTTTTATTATTACTATTAGTTATAATAATATATAAACTTTATCATAAAATTCATAAATTGCGATATTTTGCCCGACGGTACAAAAACTACAAACTGTTAGAAATATTTAATACACCTAACTCATTTGTTATGAGAGAATGGCTGGCAAAGAACTAGTAAGATTAAATAATTTATCAAAAACTCTTTTTTTTCCATTATACTGCAGAGCAATAGAAAGCAAAAGAAAAAATCCGATATTAAAAGACGAAAAAGCAGTCGAAATTGTTAATATTCTCGACAAATATTTTTCAAAAACAAACTCTGATTTTTATGAAATGTTGTTACAACAAAAACTTCCAAAAACCTATGTAAAAAAAATCAATCTATTAACAAAAAAATTTGATGAATATGCTATAAATTTTTTATTAAAAAAACCAAATGGAATAATCGTAAACATGGGATGCGGATTAGACACAAGATTTAATAGAATTAATAAAAAAGTTGAATTTTATGACTTAGATCTTCCTGAGGTAATCGAATTAAAAAAACAATTCTTAGAAGAAAATAATTATTATCATTTTATAAGCTCTTCATTACTAGATTTTAGATGGATAGATAGCTTAAGTAAAAATAAAAATCAAACTTTTATGTTCCTTGCCCAGGGAATATTTTCATATTTGCGGGAAAATGATGTGAAATCTTTAATATTTGAATTGCAAAAAAAATTTCCAGGATGCGAAATAGTTTTCGATGTTGTTAATTCATATTATGTAAAGAAGTTAAAAAGGGATAAAATAAAGAAGAGATTCCAACAGCGGTATAATTTAGGCAAAGATGTATCATATAACTTTGGAATCAAAGAAAGCAATGATTTAGAAAATTGGGGAGAAGGCATTGCTTTTGTAGATGAATGGTATTTCTATAAAGATTCCAGTTATAAATTAAAATTTCACATATTAGACAGGATTTTGGAATCACTAAACAAACCAAGATGGATTGTGCATTACAAACTCAACTAACAAAAATATTACCAAAGTTATTAAAATAAAAATATTTATATGTTAGACTATATAACATGTACTAGATAATTATCAAGGGGGTAGAAAACATATGAGAAAAGTCATAAGTATTTTAGTAATAATTTTTTTAATAATTAGTGGAATAGGGGCAGTTGCAACAAACAATAAAGACACGAGCAATGTAATCAAAGCAACTTCATCTGAAATAACTTTTTCATCATTAGAATTAAAAGAAACAGGTATGGATTATATCAAAGCGGAGATGGATGGCGTTTCAACATTCTTGATGGAGCCAGGTAGGCCAATGCTTCCTGAAGTTGTAAAGATATTTGAGTTGCCATTTGGTGTAAAAAATATTAAAGTCGAAGTAACGCCAGGAAATATTATTGAAAAACATATCTCAAAAGAAATGAGTCCTTCACCTAGAATGCTGCCTCTCATTACAGTAAAGACAAAATCGTATATTAAACAAGAAAAAGATTTAACAACATATAACAGTGATGAAGTCTATCCTTCAAACTGGTATTCATACAGCGTACGTAGTGGCTTAAATGAAGAAAATGAAATAGTGACACATGTAATAGTCCATATTTATCCAGTAAGATATTCTCCACAACAGAAAAAAATACTAAGCATTGAAAAAAGCGATATCAGGATTACGTATAAAGAATCTAACAAAAAACTTAAGGCAACATCAACAAGCTATGATCTCGTGATTATTGCTCCAAAAATATTCAAAAGACAACTTCAGAGGTTAGTTGATCATAAAAACGAGATGGGAGTTAAAACAATTTTAAAAACAACTGAAGACATATATAAAAATTATAATGGTGTTGATAAGCCCGAGCAAATAAAGCATTTTATTAAAGATGCAATAGAAACACACGGCATAAAATACGTTCTTTTAGTGGGTGGCTTAAAATCACAGATTTATTCAAAACCAAGAGACGACAGTAACCAGGGATCAAAATGGTGGTATTTGCCAGTTCGTTACACAAATCTTTACGACAATCCTAAGTTCCCATTAGGGGGTGAAGAGGTTTTACACGATCCTGGTGTAATAAGTGATTTGTATTACGCTGACATATATGACGGGGAAGGTAACTTCTCAAGCTGGGATCCTAATAAGGATGGTGTTTTTGCAGCCTGGGGTAAACCTGGCGTTGAAGATGATAAAGATATTGATATGCTTCCAGATGTAGCACTTGGACGACTTGCATGCAGAAATATAAAAGAAGTAAAGACAGTAGTTGATAAAATTATTAATTATGAAACAAACCCTGTTGACACACCTGATTGGTTTAATAAAATGACAGTTGTGTCAGGCGATGGTTTCCTTGACCAACAGGATTTGAATATACAATGGGATACCACAGGCCTTCCAAATGATTACTATACTATTTATGCACAAAGTATAAATGGTGAAGGTAAAAAGGGACCTGTTGACACGACAAACATAAGAATAGACAGAACCCAGGAAACAGAAATAACATTCAACCATGATGATAATTTGAATCCGGCATTACAGAACGGTTATCCTGCACCACCAATAGCTGAGATAGTTTCAATCTCACCTGGCAACATTCTGGGTTACAACGATTACACCTACACACCTGGAGAGCGCGAAGCATATGGTAATGATTTCAATCCATGGGCAAATATAAGCTATGTAAATGGTGTTTTGACAATACGTGGCAAATCATATGATCCAAGACCATATGGAAATGTTACAAACATACATGTATGGATAAAAGACAAAAATGGAAATGTAATATTTTCAGATTGGAGAAACAACACAGAGATGTACTATGAAGGAGAGTGGACAACAGGTGAAAAAACGTTATACGGCCGTGGCGGAGCAATGTACTACATGGATGGTTTCAAAAAAGAAATAATATGGGCATCTAACGGGAACTTTACAGGACAAGATGATGTTATAAAAGCAATTAATAAAGGCAGTGGCTTCTTATTTATGTCAGGGCATGGTAGCCCCAATGTATGGGCTGACCATCATCCAGGTATACCGGGAAACAGAATTCATGCAAGTATAACTGGCTTAGAAGTCGTGACTTTAAAACCTTGGGCACCTTTCATATCGAGACCGTTATTCCCAATAGACACTCTCTCAAATGGCGAAAAATTACCAGTTGCAGTAATAGGTGGTTGTCACAATAGTCAATTTAATGTTTCATCGGTATTAGGAGTACTTGATGCAATGCCATACCTATTCAAATTCGCACCTAAAAGATCCATGTGGTGCAGTGGAATACCAGTTCCAGAGTGCTTCAGCTGGAGACTTGTAAGGAATCCAAACGGCGGGTCAATTGCTTCCATGGGCAACACAGGACTTGGGTATGGTATGCCCGGCAAAGAGCTGACGATAGGCGGTGGTGACGGTTGGATCACTATTGAGTTTTTCAAACAGTATGGTACAGAACATCATGAGATACTTGGAGATGCTTATTCTCAAACTCTTGTAAGTTACATCCATACCTTTGATATGACTGATCTAGAGGCAGGTCATCCAAAAACATTAGAGCAATGGGTATTGTTAGGTGATCCAAGTTTAAAGATAGGAGGATATCCCTCCTAAATTTTTTAAATCTAAGCTATCCATTATGTGGTAACTATATGTCAGAAGGTCAATTGGGCAACTTAAAAATTCTAAAAGTTTCTTCTTCATCTACAATATAGATAGAAAATATTGATATAAAAAAATTTTTATGATAAGGTTTACAAAAGTTTTGACAGACAGCGTTATTTTTATAAAAAAATAGGCTGTTGAAAAATTAAATGAGCCCTCCCAAGATTCATTTTTACTTGGGAT
>CAYMMP010000010.1:0-30596 GCA_964391625.1 uncultured Thermoplasmatales archaeon
TATACTAGGATATTCAGCTTCTGCTGGTGCCGACATCTCAAAACTTGCTATAGGTATCAGACCAAGGGCAGGATCAGATGGTATCGATCTTTCACAAGTATATGTAGAACTTTCGGACACAACCAAAAAAGTTGTACTGAACTATACAACGTCTTATTATTCTGAGCCAACTGGACAAAATGATATATTTGGTGCTTCTGTATTTCCCGACTATGCTGGAGCTGGAGATGCATCTCACTTTGGTCTATTGGTGATAGAAGATGCAGACAACTCGCTATCAACAACAAACCCAGTTATTAACAGAGGAGACAAAGTTTACATTTGTGTTAATACAACAGGCACACACAGCAACATAGCAGAGCGAAAAGATGTATGGGGCATTGTAGTCCCAGAATTCGGGTCACCCGGTGTAATCGGCTTTACAACACCAGCTTCATACACAGATAACGTTATAGACCTACAGTAAACGATCTGAAATAATATTAGTGTGGTGGTTTTACCACACAACCTCTTTTTTAATTTTTTTTAAACCTCAATAAACCATAATTTTTTATTCTACTAATTGTTACATTATTATTGGATGGGCTCTCTTTTCGGGTGCCTTTAACCCTAATTACTGGGAGGTGAACCGAGTTAAATTGTCATTAACTCCGAGGGGATTTAATTCTGATAATAATGCAGCAATTGGTATAGGTACCTTAATCATATTTATTGCTATGATATTAGTAGCGGGTATGGCCGCCTCAGTAATAATTCAGACAATGACTTCTTTACAGGAACAAGCCTCATTTACTGGCGAACAAACAATGAAGGAAGTTTCAAGTGGAGTAAAGGTGACACAAGTTACTGGATATTACAACGGATCAAAAATAACACAACTTGCAATTTTTCTTAGAACGCTTGCAGCTTCAAGTGATGTTGATTTAACATATGCACATATTACACTTTCAGATACGTCCAAGAAAGTTGTATTGAATTACACAACCAATTGTTTCAACACTAGTATATCAAATGGCCTATTTGGAACTTTAAATTCAAGTGCATTGTCGGCAACAACATATGGGATTATGGTTGTAAGAGATTACGACTCATCATGTCTGCAAACAAATCCAACAATAAATAGCGATGATCTGGTTGTGTTATTGGTGAATACTACTAAATGTTTTTCAGGCATTGGTACTAGAACAGATATCGCGGGGGAGATTGTGCCAGAATACGGTATAAATGGTGTCATAAGCTGCAGAACACCAACTGCCTTTGTTGATACAATAGTTGAATTACAAACTTAATTTTTTTTATCCAAAAAATATTTTTGCAATATCATATAGGTCTGTATCCACTGTTTTAAGTTTTGATACTGCATCGTCAATAGTGACTGGAACTATTTTATTTCCTTGTAGAGCTACCATTTTGCCATAGTCTTCATTTTTAATAAGTTCAACTGCTGCAACACCAAATCTAGTAGCAAGAACCCTATCGTGAGCTGTTGGACTTCCACCACGTTGTATGTGGCCCAGAATAGTCACTCTTGTTTCAACATCCATGCGTTTTTCAATTTCCTGTGCAAGAAAATGCCCTATGCCACCAAGTCTAACATGACCAAACGCATCTGTTTCAGATGTTTGAGTAACCAATTTACTGCCCGAATCTGAATTAATCGATGTATTTTGATCACTTTCATCAGTTTTCTTAACGGTTGCACCTTCTGCCACAGCGACAATACTAAAAGTCTTACCACGATCATATCTTTTTTTAAGATTTTTACAAACCTCATCAATGTCAAAAGGCATTTCAGGGATTAGTATTTCATCTGCCCCACCAGCTATACCAGCCATCGTAGCAATCCATCCAGCATGTCTCCCCATGACTTCTACAACTATAACTCTATGATGCGACTCTGCAGTAGTATGGAGTCTATCAATAGCTTCTGTGGCGATAGAAACTGCTGTATCAAAGCCAAATGTATAATCTGTACCTGAAAGGTCATTATCAATTGTTTTGGGTACTCCTACAACAGGAATTCCCATGTCATAAAGCTTCCTTGCTACGCCTAATGTGTCATCTCCTCCGATAGCAACTATGGCATCCAGCCCAAACTTTTTGATATTATCAACTGTTTTTTGCACATCCTGCTGATTTTTAAAAGGATTCGTTCTAGAAGTACCAATTATGGTCCCGCCTTTTGGAAGAATGCCAGAAACAGAATACTCTGTTAAAAGTTCCATTTCGCCATTGATTAATCCTTTCCAGCCGTTTCTTATTCCTATAACATCCCAACCGTACTGAATAGATTTTTTTACAACAGCACGAATAACAGCATTCAATCCGGGGCAATCTCCCCCACCAGTCAATATTCCAATTTTTTTCATATTAAACAATCCTCTATAATCAATCTCCTCAAATCAATTATTTCTAATTTTCTTATAATACTTTGCATAAGATATTTTTTAAACGTCAAACACCCAATAAATCACCAAAGAAATGGTCAACAACAAAACTAGTTATCGTTACAACCCATACAAGCGGTACGAAATAAAGAAACGTTACATATTTGTGACTTCCTCTCAACAGTCTGAGAGTTAAAGCCATCATTATACAATGTATGACAAGAACAAAAAATATTATGATGTAGTTAAAGCCATATTCTTCTGGGGGAACATGGAAAAGAATGTTACCAATATCAATAGATGCTTCAGTGCCTGCTGCAGGATATGTTTGAGGTATCAAATTATTTAATTTTTCTCCAATAATTAAAGATACATATATTGAAAAAGCAATTCCAAAAGTTATTCCTATAAATAGAGCGATGGAAGTGTTTATAATTGTAAGTTTTTTTACACGAAGATCCCTTATTTTTCGTATATTTTCAGAAATCATGCGAGAAACATTGCGAGGGTTTGCTGCAGCATAAGTAGCTTCACGAAACATTTCGCTAGATCGTTGAACATAGTTGCTGCCAGTATCTACGCCAAACCATTCCCATGCAGCATCATCATCTATTCTTGTTCGTAAACGTCTGTAAAGATCCCTTATGTGTTTTGTTAATACGCCATAGTCCTTCTCACTTAGATAATAAACTGAATCATTAATTCTGCCACCTCTCATAGTAGAGATTGATCCAAGAGCAGGTAAAAAACTTAAGAAATTCTTTTCTTTTCGAGACATATCTTGCTCTTCCCTAAATGTAGTAATCCCAACAACTAGCATTGGACTGACAGAAACTGCAGTTAAAATTGGAATTAAAACACCCATTGGCAATGAATTAAAGAAGGGTAGATTTAAACTAAAAAGTGCATAGAAAAAAAACGATCCTATCAACATTGACAATACAATAGAGGTTTTGAAATATTTACTTAGCTTTTCTTCCACCTCTCCCTTTTCTCCAGTTACATGCCATATATCGTCTTGTGGAATCATAGCTTTCAAGAGGTACATCAACATACCTTCACTGATTATCATTAAAAAAGATGATAAAAAAATAAAAGTATTCATATTTTCAGTGCCCATGATAAATGGTAAGACGATGCCAAGAGACATCACAAAAATAATGGCAATCAACATTGCGACATAGACTTCGTTTAGAATTACAACATTTTCATTGCTACTCTCATAAATCGTCTTGTATTCCTGTAAAACAGCCTCTTGCTCAGTTTCAATAAATTCTCTATGCTCCACACCACTATCAAGACTTTGAGAAAATCTATCCAAAAAATCTTTGAAAATTTTACTAGGAGTTCTTTCAGAAATAAAACGAAAAGATTTTGAAAGAGGCATGCGCCATTGAGTTGATAAAACACTTATTCTTTTTAATTCCTCTCCAAGAGCGCCATATGCCTTTTTTCCGCCAAGAATATTTATTATGTCTTTAAGTGATAAATCTGATACTGAAAGAACGCGCAAATGAGTAATGAAAAAATGCATTTTGCTGTTGATATCATTCTCTCTGCTTTTCCAACTAATAAAAGGATATAATACTCCTAGAAATATTGGCACTACTCCCCCTATAATAAAAGTCATTTGATTAAAATTAATTGGGGTTGGAAGTACTGCGTTCAAAATGAATGGCATTGCCATGACAATTATTCCTATAAAAACTAAAGGAAAAAATATTGTTTTGTAGAATTTTTTAGGATCTTCTAGAGTCCGATATGCTATTCTAAGCTGCTTTATAAAATCCTGCTCTTTTTCTTTATCCTTTGAATCTTTCTTTTTTTTCTTCTTTTTTTCCTTTGCCATATTAATCAATTATAAGGATATTGGTAACCCTTTCTCTCCATCTTTATAATAGCTCCATATAAACTGAACTACTTCATAGTAATCCATAATATCCTCTTCAACCATCCTATCTAGTATGTGCTTACGTTTATCATATTCTAGATATATTTCTGCTGTATCTGCATATCCTGCATTTCTCGCGATTTTTTCCTCCAAGACAAAACTATTCCTATTTGCTTTGAAGCGATGAACGTCTTCAATTGGATCCCATTCAAATGCACTTCTCGACATGATTCCGTCTACTGCTCTATTATATCCCTCTATTTCATCAATTGAAGTAACTCTTCTCATTAATTTCCCATCTCTGTCGATTGCTAGCTGAATAACAACAAAATCTAAGTTGTCCATGAAAGTTTTGGGAACATTTATCGGATCTCCTGTGAAACGCTGTATGACTTTTGTAACTGTACCTGCGTGGAATGTTGTCATGCATGGATGGCCTGTTTGCATAGCTTGGAATACAATACTTCCTTCAGCGCCACGAACCTCTCCAGGTATGATGTACTCAGGTCTCGACCTAAGCGCTGCTCTTAATAAATCGAATAAATCTACTTGCCCTTCTTTAGGACCTGATGTTTTTGTCAATAAACGCTGCCACACAGTATGAGGCACTTGTAACTCAGGCGTGCTCTCGGCAGTATAAATCTTTTTTTCGGGTGGGATAAAAGGTATTATTGCATTCATTGTTGTTGTTTTTCCACATGCAGTTCCACCACATAGAAAAAAACTACGGCCGTATTGTAGGCAGATCCACAGATATGCAGCGATACCCGAGTCAAGTGTACCCCACTTTATCAATTGGGTTACACTAATTGGTGTTTCTGTGAAGCGTCTAATAGTCATACTAGGTCCTTTGAGGCTTATTGCCTCACTATAAATGATATTACCACGGCTTCCGTCAGGTAAAACACCGTCAACAATTGGCTGTCCCTCGCTAACAGGAGCCCCCATCTTTTCACTAAGTTGGCGTGCAAAAAGTTGCCCTTCATCCTTGCTAATCTCAACATTTGTCTTAATCATTCCAAAAACTTTGTGAATCAGATGGATTTTTTCGCCTGTTATAATATGGATGTCTTCAAGGTAAGGATCCCTCATAAAACATTCAAGGTGCCCACCACCCACTATATTTTTTATAATGTGGTATTCAATATTGCTTTTCTGAAGGGATGTAGCTCTTATTTTATCTCGTTTTTTTGATTTTTTCTTTTTTTTATCTGTTTCTGCTTTGACTGCACTTTCATCAACTATAATTAATTCATCAATAAGTTCATGTAAAACTTTTTTTAGTTCTTCATCAGTTATGATGCTCTCCTTTTTTGGAGCGAATTTAACTATCAATTTTTGCAGTTCATCATGTTTTATCTTCTCATTCTCATCTAGTTGCGGTTCGATAGCATGATACTCCATTTCATCCATGTCTGGTGTTTTATAGATGTGGATAAAAATAGAGCCTTGCCCCGAGTAAATTAGATTTGGATTTGGTTCATCTCTTGCTTCAAATGGAAGAGCAGAATAAAATACTGGTTCTCCCATTTTTTTTGATATTTTGTCAACATATTTTTTCAAATGGGGATTTTTTTTAAGAATATCTGCCTTGTCGTTTTCACTCATAATAGACATTTTTTTAGATCATCCCCTATATTGTAATTGGTAGTGCTTGTACTCCCTCTCTATAAAATGTCCAGATAAATTGCACTACTTCATAATAATCAAATATTTTTTCTTCGACCATCCTTTCTAGTATATGTTTGCGTCTATCGTACTCCTCATAAATTTGCATGGGATCTTGCAAACCAGCTTGTTTTGCAATTCTCTGCTCAAGTATGTAACTATTTCTATTTGCTTTGAAGATTTGAGTATCACTAACAGCTTCCCATTCAAATGCTTTCCTTGACATAATTCCATCTACTTCTTTGTTATATCCTTCTATTTCATCCACAGATAGAACTCGCCTAATTCTTTTCCCTTTGCGTTCTACTGCCATTTGAATAAGCACAACATCTAAGTTATCCATGAAAGTTTTAGGAATATTGATTGGATGACCTGTAAATCTCTGGATAACCTTTGTAACAGAACCAGCATGAAATGTGGTTACTACAGGGTGACCAGTCTGCATAGCTTGAAATACAACACGTCCTTCAATACCTCTGGTTTCTCCTGGTATTATGTAATCAGGCCTTGATCTCAAGCCTGCTCTAAGTAGATCGCCTTCATCAACATGACTTTCTTTAGGTCCAGTTGACCTTGTTAGCAGTTGTTGCCATACAGGATGTGGAACTTTAACTTCTGGTGTGTTTTCTACAGAATAAATCTTTTTTTCAGGTGGGATAAAAACAAACATAGCATTTGAAGTAGTCGTCTTGCCTGAGGCAGTTTCACCACAAACAAATATGCTCCTACCATATTGCAGACAAAGCCACAGATATGCACCTATTCCTGCATCAATTGTACCCCAATTTATCAGTTGAGTTATGCTAATCGGAGTTTCACTGAATTTACGAACAGTCATTGTTGGCCCCTTAAGACTTACGTCCTTACTATGAATTATATTTACTCTGCTTCCGTCTGGTAATGTACCATCTGCAATCGGTTGACCTTCACTGACAGGACTACCAATTTTTTCAGCGAATTCTTGGGAAAACCGATTTGCCCATTTCGTATCAATATGAATATTGGTTTTAACCATGTCAAAAACTTTGTGAATTAAATGAACATTCTCTCCTGTAATAATATGAATATCCTCAATGTAAGGGTCTCTCATAAAAGGCTCGAGAGGCCCCCCACCAACTACATCTTTAGTAATATCATATTCAATTTTCATTCTTTCAACAGAAGTAACTCTTATCTTTCCACCCTTTGACTTTCCAATTTTTCCGCCAGAACTTTCGTCAATAATAGTAATTTTGTCCAAAGTCTCTCTAATTGCCTTTCTCAATTCATCTTGAGTTTTAATGTTTGTTTTTAAATGCGCCATCTCGTACATCCGTTCCATTATTGCATCTTTTTTTTGCTGTTCTTTTTCTGTCAATTCAGGCGCAACAGCATGATATTCAGGTTTTTCCATGTCTTTTGTTTTGAAAATATGAATAAAAACAACACCTTTTGTAACATAAATTAAGTTTGGAAATTCCTGCTCTTTAACATCTCTTGGAACTTTACTATAGAATGCAGGTCTCCCCATTTTTTTTTCAACTTCTTCGACATACTTTTTTAGATGAGGGTTATCCTTCAACAGTTTTTCAACTTCTTTTGCTTCTATTTCGGTCATATCATCCCATATTTTTATTTAGAATGCTACTCCACTTGTTTCGATAATCAAACCTACCCCTGGACGTACAGAAAAGGTGGTTAAAGGCTCATATCTGTGCCTAGCCCCATTGAACTTTTCAAGATATATATTGTGAACGATACCAATGCCTGGCATTGATTCACGAGTGATTTTAAAATGGATGTCACAAATCATTCGAAAAGCGTTATGGATCTTTTCAGACCATTCATTAGGATTCCCAGTAAAAATAATAATTTTTCCAGATCCCTTAAGCCTATTGAAAAAACTTGTAAGATCTACTAAATTCTTTTCAGTTAAGCTTTCCATTAACAGAGTTGAAAGAGAATCAATAAATATTATGTCTGGATCAAAGAGCTTTTTACAAGTAGTTAAACGTTCAAGAAATGTACTTTTGGGTTTAGTTTCTGCAAGCATAACCTCTGTTGAGATAAAAAATAATTTTCCACTCATCAGATATTTACGAGTATCATACCCAACAGAAGCTGTTTGTCTGAGAAAACTTTTGATAGTATATTGTGTTGAGACATATGAGCAAGTAGAGCCATTTTTCAAGAAACTGTAACAGAACCTCTGAGAAAAAATGCTTTTTCCTGTACCTTCTTTTCCCTCTAAAAAAACTAGAGTACCATCCGGTATCTCTTTTCCGAATCTTTGAGCAAAACCATCCTTTTCACCTTTTCTTTCAAGTATTATTGATTTTGCTCCCATAGAGTTTTACCCCTCTTTTTTTAAATTGTAAATGTAAATTCATCATCAATGTCTTGAGGTCCAACAACTTTCAATATGTGATATCCTGCAGATATCTCACTATTGTCTATATATAATGTTGTTACAACATCATTTTGTATTGATGTATCTGCGAAGTAATAATTGGCTATCGGTACAATTTCCCCATCAACAAATATGTTAAATGTTTGATTAGTTGTAGTGATTTTTTTGCTGCCAATATTCTTTAAATAAAACAAATAATTGCTACCCGATGCTGGTATGTTGTCTGGATCGTTTATAATTTTAAATTCTATGTCCAATTTATCCTGGACCCTCTGGCCTTGCTCCTCATAACTACTCATGACATTTGTTATAACTGTTATTAAAACGCCAGATACAGCACTGGCTATAATTACTGACGCAATAAAGAATACGACATGAGTTCCCGTTAAACTAAATCCCATTTTTATTTACACCTCTTATCATGACACATTATATGTGAAATAATCTTCAATTCCATTTTCTGTTACGACTTTCAGTCTTCTGGTGACAGACCTTCCATAAATATGTTCAACTGTAACTGTTGCCTCGTTTTCAGGGAATAGATATTTTGTTGTGCATGTGAAAGTTTCCTTTGTTCCGTTTACTATTACGTCAAAATCTGCGGTTTCTAAAGATATGCTTCCTGTATTATTTACAGTAAATGTTAAATCATGATAGTAAGATCCATTTGGGGTGGCTACAGCTGAAGTTATATTTATGTCAGTTTGAACTTGCTCTATTGCCCTGTTTTTCATATCTTTATAAGAATCTTGAACATTTGTTACAGTTGGAATGGTAGTTCCTACTATGATCTCCATTATTACAAGCATTGAAACACCAAGTATGGCCGCAGCACCTACTAATGAGAATCCCATCCTGTTTCACCTCAAACTAGCAAGATATTAATCTAAGTGATCCCCTCAAACTAGTATAGTAATAAATTATATCAAAAAACAAGTAAATAAATATTTTTATTTGAAAGTATAGTTATCAAGCTTTTTTGTAAGTCTTGTAAGTTCACCGTCAATTCTATCTATAAAATGCTTATCAACTTGGATTCCTTTTAACTTTTGTATGTAGATAAGTGATTGTATGTGGTCACGTGACGGCAAATCCCATATTTTCTTAGTTGATGATGGGTCTTGTCCTTTGTTTCCCTCCTCCGTTATGCCCTGCGAATAGTCAATTAAACTTATTTTGGCATCTTGCGTGATCCAACCTATGTCTACATAGTAATCAAGTATGTTAGAAAGATTGGCTCTGCCACATTTATCAATCAAATGTTGTAGCCATTTCATTAAAACAACGATGCTTTCTGGGTCGCTGGGTATCGTTTTTAGCGGATCCACCCCCCACTCTGCAGGAACTTCCAAGTCGTCTGTCGTTACAACCTTTGGTGAGGTTTTATCCCACTTTTTATCTCCAGTTGTGATGCCTTTTTCAATAGTATCTAATCTTGATTCTAATTTTTCAATTGTTTCAACAAGTTTTTGCATATTTTGATCTGGTTTTATTGCTGCCATTGGCGTAGTGCCCTGAGGCGTAGGGCTTTTTTCAACAGAATCAAATTTGCTATGAGTTCTCATTATTGCACTGATTTTTTGTACGAGAATATTAAGTTGATCTTTTGTTATTTTCACATTTTTTTCTTTTAATTTTTGACCTAATTTTTCAGCAATTCTAGAAGGAATAACTTTTTTCTCTACAAGGGTAGATAGTTCACTGTCAATATCAAATTCTTCAGAAATCTTCTTTTTGCTTTCTTCTTCACTATCTCCCATAATTCTCTACTCCTAATTTCAATTCATACCTTTTAAATTTTCTATAAATTCATCTATTAAACTATCAATTTCGTTATCTGCAGTTAACGAATCAAACGCTCTTTCAATTATTAGATCTAAATCTCCATTTGCAATTTCTTCTTTTGGCAATGGCACTACTTTTGCAGTAGGTGTAACACTTTCTTTTGAATCTGCAATTTTTGCTTCTCCATCTGGCTCACCACCGCGTTGCAGTCTGATATCCTGCAAGTTCACTCCAGCCATTTCGGCAAAAGATTCTAGGTCACCTATTCTTGTTTTTAAATTTTCAACTTCTTTTGTAAAGTTCTCTAAAGCATCAATTCTTTTTTTGGTAACTTTTGAAAGCCCAACAAATGGATTCATTTGCTCAGAAACAATTTCATATAAGCTTACTAAGTCATCTAGATCTTTGGTAACAGAATCCAACTTTTGATTTACTGCAGTGATCTCTTCTTGATTTTTTTTAATTTGAAAATCAAAATCTTTAATACTTTGTAGAATAGCACGCTTTTGTTCAAGGCCTTCTCTGCCAGTGTCGTCTAAGTCCACATTTGCTGTTTTTTCTTGATCTTCTTTTTTATCATTAGGATTAACTTTAATTACTTTCCTCAATTCCTCTGTATTTTTTTTCTCTTCAGGTATTTTTTTTTCTTGTTTATCTTCAGTAGGAGTCTTTTCTGTTTTTTCTTCTTTAGTTTCCTGGCCTTCGCTGTTTGGTTCTTCTGCTATTTTCTCCTCATCGTTTCCCATCTTTAATTTGATTTATACCCCTCCTTTGATGAGTGCATATAGGATAAATCTTTATTTTATAACTGTTAACTCGTATTTATACTTTTATTTCTTTCAAATTTAAAATAAATTTTTGATTTTAAGACTGTTTTTTTAGTAAAACAAAAAGTATTAAAATATTTAAAGAATTGAGAAAGGATATTTAGATTTTAAAAAACGCGAATATTTTCTTAAGGGGAAAAAATGTTTAACGGTGTTGAAGAGATAAATAACGCATCAGAATGGAACAAAAATAATAGAATATCAGACATTGTGATTGGTATAAATAATAATGGAGAAATTATAAAATTTAATGAAGAATGTGAGAAGGTTACAGGATATTCAAAATACGAATCTCTCAATAAAAATTTTTTTAACTTTTTAACTCCAAATCGTTATTCAAAGCAATGGAAAAAACTATTTGATTCCATTAAAAAAAATAAACTTATTGATGATTTCAGGTTGCCTCTTTTGACTAAAAATGGTCATGAAATAATGATTTCGTGGAGTAGTTTTCCAATTACAAATGGACAGGGAAATATCGGTGATATAAGCCTTGTTGGTAGATTTATCACATCATGGGATGATGCAAAGGAATCTAATATTGGTCAAGCAAAAAAAGTAGGCACAAATCTTAATGAAAATGAAGATTTTTATAAGATTTTTAGAGAGTTGGAGAAAAAAAATCAAGAATTAGAAAAATTAAATCTAGATTTAGAAAAAAAATTAAAAAAGATTAAAATTAAAAAGTCAAAAAAACAAAGTGAAGGGAAATCCAATTTAGATTTGCGGAATTTTTCTATAGGTGTTGGTAGTAAAAAAAAGAAGGAAGAGCTTGAAAACTTTATCCGTGAGCTTGACGAGCGTAAAAGGTCTTTAGATGAACGTGAAGCAAAACTGAATAAAGAAAAAAAGATTATTGAGGAGCAAAGAAATTGGTTTGTTAAATGGCGAGAGAAACTTGAATCTTTAGAGTTTGAAATTGAAAACAGAAATCAAGATATGCTTAGACGTAAAGAACTGTCAAGCAAATCTACAATCGACTCAAAAAGTGAAACTAGCGACATCACAGACGAAACTACCCCCCTTCTCGATGAAATTGATGACTGTGCAGTAATAATTCAGAGGGGTATTTTGAAACAGGCTAATGATTCTTTTGCTAAGCTTCTTGGCTATGATGCTAGTGAACTTGTTGAGAAGAGTGTATTTGACTTTGTCTGCCCTGAAGGTTTTCCAGGCCTTGAGGAATATTATCTTGGTCGGCTAAAAGGCGATGAGGTTTCAGTTTATGAGACTGTTTTTTTAACAAAAGATAATGATAAGATTTTTGTTGAAGTAAGTACAAAACCTACTGTTTACAATAATGATAAAGCTGAAATTGCAGTTATTAAAAAAATAGATAAAAAACAAAAATAAAACAAAAAAGAGATGGGAGGGCCATTCTTTTGGCCCCTTATTTTTCTTGCTTAATCTAGAGCGACTATACGTTTTGAGAATACTGCTGGTGCTGTTACATCGTACATTGATTTAATACCGATTTCAGGTGTCAGTGTTCCAGAGACAGATTGCCTTGCTGGTAAACCGCCACCATCTATAATTGAAGTAAGGTTTACTATTATCATTACTCGATCTCCACTGTTCATACCATATGTGTTTGTTACTGTGTTGTCGGGGTCATGAATTGCTATTACACCAAAATTTGTGTCTCCAGTTGCGTTTATAATCCATTCAGTTGAGTTTGCTTCTACTGGTGTATAAAACACACTAGCATTGTCTGTGTTAACAGTTTCTACTGCAGATTCATTTAATGTTAGCACAGTTAAGTTATTGTATAGTACTGTTAACGTACATAGACTTAAGTCAATATCTTTTGATCCTGCTCTTGGCCTTACAGTTAATGCAAGATATTGAATTTTGGTTTTTGCAGCATTTGTGTATCCAGTAATTCCTTCTATTGAAACACCTGCTGATACTTCACGTATGGTTTGAGTACCAACTGTTTTTGCTCTTGATTGCAATTCTTCACTAGTATTGATTAAAACACTTGATGCTACAGCTGCAATTAAGACCATAGCTATGAATATAATAAGGGTACCAATACCAATCATTGCTTGGTCATTTTCTTTTATTTTCTTTTTACCATGTTTTTGATTATGCTTATTTCCTGGCTTTATTGCTATTATTGTGTTTATTCTTAGGCATCCTAATCCTTGTTCAGAATCAACTAAAATAAAACCATCATGATAGTCGACATCTTCTAAGATGCCTGTTACAACAGATGCTCTATCTTCTCCAGGTTCTTTTGTGACAATCTTACAGTACTTGCCTATCAGCCTTTCCATATACTTCTTTTCCATTCTTTTTCACCACCTTTCGTTTCTTTCATTTCCATGCCATAATGCAGCATGTCAATATTTTTCATGTAAACTGTTCTCACGTGACAATATATAAAGCTAACCCGTTATATTGCCAAAATGGGAAAAATGGCTGAATGGTAATTGTTTCAAAATGACATTTTTACAAAATTAACACGCTCCATCTTTTTAATTTAATATGAATCAAAACAATTATTCCCAAAATCCCCAAAAAATCCTTTTTTACTCCATATGGACAATATTTGTATAAGAAGATTTATATAATATACTAAATAAATTTTTATTTACTATGAGTTTATGGCGAGGCACAGGAATAACATTGTTGATAGTTCTCATCAGTTTCTTACTGATAGGTATGACAGTAGCATCAGTAATTACAGATGACACAACTGATGTAACAACAGAATATGATCTCGACCAAATGACGAATGAAATTATCAACGAAATAACATCTTATATTCAAATAAAAGATCAAAAAGGAAAATTCTCTGAGATAAACGGCGAACAAAGAATAATAAAAGTAGCAATTTTAATTTCGCCTTTAGTCTCACAGAATATTGATTTGTCTCATATGACACTACAGTTAGACAATGGTAAAACTGTTAGGATATTAACTTATGCTACTGCAGAACACTTGAATTCCCAATCGATTTTTGAGCATGATGTTTGGGACTCTTTAAATGAAAGTAACTTTGGTTTTATAACTATATGTGATTTAGATAATTCAATTGTTGATTATAACTCGATCAATGAAAACTCAGATAATGCCTATTTAGTTTTCAAGCTTCCATCAGATATGTCTATGGAAAAATATGATGAGATGGTGGTCACACTATTCCCATCTTCTGGCATCACTACTCATACTATTTTAAAGGCGCCAATGCCTATGAAATCTGTTATAACTTTTGAGTAATTATTCATCTGTTTCTGTTTCGTGATCTATTTTCTTAGTTTTAAGAACAGGTTCATCAGTTATTCCCAACGATTTATCTATCTCTTCATAGATTTTAAGCTTGTTTTTCCATGTTTTTGCAAGTTCCTCTTCAGTCAATGGAGTTTCTAATTCTGCTCTTCTCCTATTTATCTCATTTTCAATCAGTTGAAGAGCAGACTTATTCTCATCTAGTTTTATGCTGATACTTTCAAGCTCGTTTGTTTTTGATTCTATGGATTTATTGAGCAATTCCAATTGTTTTTGCTTTTCTTCCATCATCTTTCCTATATGGTTTATTTCCTTTTGTTTATTTTTACTTGCTTTGAGCAGATGATCATCTACAGCCATTTTATCCTGACTGACCAGTTTTAATCTAGTAAACACCTCTTTATATTTATCATCTAATCTTTGTAGATCTTCCTCTTTACGTTTTAATTCTGCTTGTATTTCCATGGTATCGCTTACATCGTCTAATATCATTACAGCTCCTTGAAATTCCCCATTTTGATTGAACATTGGTGATTGCGATATGTTTGTTAGACATATGTCTCCTTTTTTGTTTCTTAGGGATATCGATTTTATACTCACAGGTTTTTTGTCTCTTTCAAACTGCTTTATTCTATCTTGTATTCTTTCTTTTCTCATTATGTCGAGATTAGAAATGCTCATACCTTTTATGTCTGGGTTTAATCCAAGCATCTCTTCTGCTTTCTTATTCCAGTCTACAATATTGTTGTTTTTATCTAGCATTACTACTGAAGAATTTATAGAATTCTTCATTTTATCAAAATGGAACATTAATTGCTCCTTTTCTTTTACAAGCTGATCAATTGTTTGCTTTTGTTTTATGAGCTCATTGTTTTTACTTTCTAACTCTTTTAATCTGGTTTGCAGATCAGTTTGTAGTTCTTGAATCTGTTTTTCTTTTGCATTTATCCTGTTATTCCTGTTATTAAGATCTTCCTTTTGATTTCTAAATTCTGTTTCAAGACTGCTTATTGTTTCTAAGTTCTTCTCGATTTCAGATCGATATGTCTGAATCTCTAGTTCTTTTTGCTTGATTTCCTCCGTATTCTGTTCAAACTCTGTCTGTAGTCTATCTATTGCTATTGTCTTTGCTTTGATTAGTTCCTCATGATCTGCAAGTTTTTTAGTTATTTCTGCGATTTCAAGATCTTTTGACTCTAAATCCTTAATTTTAGCTTCTAATTCATTTTGTTTTTCTTCTAACTCTACTTTAAACCAATTAAGAGCAGATTTACCTGCCTTTAATTCTTTGTTTAATTCTGTTATCTCTGTATCTTTAGACTCTAGCTCTGAGTTCTTCGTTTCGAGCGTCTCGCGTAATTTTTCAACATCGCTTTGTAATTTATTAGATAATTCTGTTTTTTCTTTAAATTGGGTATTTAATTCATCAAATTCATGACTTATTTTCTCCAAATCCTGCATTCTGCGCTCGAGCTTCATCTGTAATTGTGCATTTTCATCACTTTTATCTTCAAATTTATGTGTTAACTCATCTAATTCTTCTTGTTTGGTATTCAGCTCTGACTGTAGATTCAAAATTTCTTCTTCTTTAAGTCCTAGCTCTTCTGTTTTTCTTTCTAAATCCTGTCTTATCTGCTCTAGTTCGCTCTCATGAGTTAATAGATTTTCTTTCACACTACTTAGTTCTTTAGTTAGGCTGTCTAACTCCTGATTTTTAGATTCTAATTCACTTTCACGGATTTCAAGATCAGATCTAATCCTGTTTATTTCTTCTTGTTTCTCTATGAGCTCATTTTTTTCGTTTGCAAGTTCAACTCTAAGTTGCTTTATTTCATTATTTCTACCGTCGATTTCACTTTCTGCAAGCTTGAGTGCTTCACTTTTAACATTAAGCTCTTGTCGATTGTTTTCAAGCTCAACCTTAATTTGCTCTAGCTCATTTTGCTTTTCTTCTAATTCAATTTTCCTCTGCCTAAGTTCTTCATTGGTTGCCTCTATCTCTTGATCTATTAAACTTAATTTTTTGTAAGCGTCATTAAACTTACTGGAAACAATTTCAAGATCCTCTTGTTTTCTTTCTATTTCGGCCTGCAGTCCAGCAACTTTGCTGACATCATCTATTACCAATATTGAGCCTTGAGTTTTTCCACTTTCATCAAATAACGGCATATGAGAAACATCTGTTAAAAGCGGATTTCCATTTTTGTCTTCCAAAAATATGGATTTTGAGGTTACTATTTTCTTATTTTCAATGGCCTTATCTTTGGCATCAATCAGCCTTTCATCTTTCATAAAGTCGAGGTCAAGAATATTTGTTCCAACTATCTTTGAATTGAATCCAAATATTTCTTCTGCTCTTCTGTTTAATGTTGTTATGTTGTTATTATTATCTAATAATATAACGGGTGACGATACTGCATCTTTGAGACTATTTAATTTTAGCATTAGGTCTGTTTTTTCTGTTTCAAGATTGGTTATAATTGAATTTTTCTCTTCTATTTCTTTTTGCCTTTGCTGCAAATCAGTTTGTAAAGACTCTTCTAATTTTGTCTTTTCAAGGATTTGATTTTGAAGCTCTGTTATTTGTTGCTCTTTATTAGTCAATTCATCTACTTTAGCCTGTAATTCTGTTTTAATTTGCTCAATCTGACTTTCCCGTTCATTTAATGCTTTGTTTCTATATTCTAAGTCTTTAACCCTATCATTTAATTCAGTTTTAATATCTGACAATTCCTGCTTTGTAATTTCCAACTCTTCATTCTTCTTTTGAATTTCTGTTTGTATGTTCTGTAATTCTTCTTTTTTAGCATCTAGTTCGTTGTTTCTCCATTCTAGATCTTTTAGTCTTTCATCTAGTTCACTCTGCAATTGCTCTACTGTGTTATTTTTATTTGCTAAAGTTACTTGAAAATCTACTATTTTACTACTTAAATCCTTGATCAATTGATTTCTATGATCTATTTCCTGGTTCACTACTTCTATTTCGTGTGTTTTGTTTTCTAGATCACTCTGAAGCTCTGTTATTTTTTGCTCTTTTGTTTCCAGCTCTTCTGCTTTTGATTGAAGATTCGCTTTTATCTCTTCAATTTCACTTTCATATTCGTTTAATCTTTTGTTTCTCCATTCAAGATCTTCTAACCTGCCTTTCAACTCATTTTGTAAATTTTCAACGATAGTGTTTTTATTTGAAAGGGCTGCCTGATAGTCAATAATTTTATTCTTAAAATCATCGATAATCTCGTTTCTTTCCTTTAAATCAGTCTCATATTGGCTTAAAAGGGCGTTTCTATGCGTAAGATCTTCCAATCTATCTTGTAGCTCAGATTGCAGCTCTTTGAGATTATTGTCTTTTATCTTTATCTCTGAACTAAGCTGCTCGGCAAGATCAACTTTTTCTACAAGTTGTAGCTGATTGTTCGTTAGTTGATCTTTTAATTCTTCTATTATTTTATTACGAATTTCTATATCTTCAGAGATTGCTTGGATTTCACTGTTTTTACTCTTTAGTTCTTCTTCCAATTCAGAAATAAAATTTTGTTTGTTCTCCAATCTTGATTTATTTGCTTCAAGTTCAAAAGTAATTTTATTAATTTCGTCTTGCTGTTTGTTTATCATATCATTGATAAACTCGATATTTTTCTGTCTCTCATCTAGCTCAATCTGTAATTTCTCTATCCTGTCCTGTTTTAATTCTACAACTTCTCTGAGATTTTCCAACTCGTTTTTATTTTCTTCAAATTCTTTTTCTCTAGATTCTAACAGGCTAGTTTTTTCCTTTAATTTGAATTGTTTCTCTTCTAGCTGATTTTTCAAATCATCAATCAATACATCTTTTGTACCCAATTCACTGTAAACAGATTCCAATTCATAGTTTCTTGACTCAATTTCTTTTCTTAATTCAGCAATCTCTAGCTGATTTTTTTCAAATTCATGTGATTTATTTTCTAAATTTGTTTGTAAAATATTTAATTCATTTTGCTTTTCGTTTAATTCCTCATTTCTCCATTCCAAGTCCTTTTGCTTATCCTCTAACTCGATTTGTAATTGTTGAATAATAGTGTTTTTTTCTTCTGCTGATGAGATTATATCAGACATCTGAATCTTTAGTTCTTCAATTTCTTTCTGTGCCTGCTCAAAATCAGTTTGTAATTGAGCAGCATCATTGTTCTTGAGCTCTAGCTGTCCAGTTTTTTCTTCCAATTCTAGTTGTAACTGCTGTATTGTTTTGCTATTCTCAAAAAGCATTGTTTGCTCTTCTGTTATCTTATTTGTAAGATCCTCGATAAGTTTGTTTCTATGGTCCATTTCTTTTGTTAACTGCTCTAGATCTTCGGTCTTATCTTGCAATTCTCTTTGCAGGTTTGTTATTTCTTCCTGGGTTCTTTCATATTCTTCTGTTTTTATTTGCAACTGCGATGTTATTTGCTCGATTTCGCTTTCATTTTGGTTTAAAACATTGTTCTTAAAATCAAGATCATTTTTTGCTTCCTCTAATTCCTTCTGAAGTTGCTCTATCACCTTTTTATCGTTTGCCAATGTTACGTGCTGTTCAGTTAACTTGCCTGTCAACTCCTTTATTATCTGATTTCTCTGTTCCAATTCACTGTTATTCAACTCTAGTTCTTCAGATTTTGTCTGCAACTTATTTAGTAAACCAGATAATTCTTCTTGTGTCTTTTCTAACTCCTCTGTTTTATTCTGTAAGTTGTTTTGCAGCTCAGATATTTGCTTTTCTTTTGTTGCAAGCTCATCTGTTTTTAATTGTAATTCTGTTTGAATTTTCTGTAATTCTTTTTGCTTTTCATCTATTTCACTATTTCTCCATTCTAGATCCTGTGTTCGTTTATTCAATTCGTTTTCAAGTTGTTTGATATTTGCTTCTTTCCTCTCCAACTCATTAATATTTCCCTCTAAATCTTTTTTAATTTGATTGAGGTTTTTTTCAAGATCAAAAGCAAAGTTAGCTTTCTCAATCAATTGTAGGTTATTCTCTCTTAATTGCTTGCTTACATCTTCAACTAAATTATTTAATGAAATAATTTCCTCTTCGTTTGTTACAAGATCTTTCTTTAGATGATCTATATCATTATTTTTTTGATTAAGGTCTTCTTTTAATTCGTTTATTTTGCTCTTGATAGTTTCAAGTTCTTCTTCTTTTTTTTCTAACTCTTTATCTTTTTTGTTTAATTTTTTATGCAAACTTTCGATAAATCTTTCCCGCTCATCTAATTCTTCAGATGTTATTTCTAGCTCTCTAGTTCTTTTTTCAAGATTTGATTGCAAGTTCTCATTTTGTTGATTTTTAGATTCCAGTTCTGACTGAGCTTTTGCAAGTTCTTTTTTAAGTTTTTTATAAATTTTTAATTTTGTATCATTCTTTGTCAATTCCAACTCTGATTTTAAAAAATCAATTTCGGCATTTTTTTTATCTAACTCTTTCTGATATTTTTCAAAGTCATTTCTTATAAGTTCTAATTCAGAAAGTTTTTCCTTTAAAATTTCCTGAGAATTCTCAATTTCTTTGTTTTTTTCATTAAACTTTGATTTTACAAGATCCAGTTCTTTATTGCCAGATTCAAGTTGTTCTTTTAGTCTATTAATTTCTTTATTTTGCTCCTCAAGTTGCTCTTCTTTCTCCTTAATTTCCGTCTGAAGTTGTTCTACATTTATATTTTTCTCATTAAATTCGTGCTGTTTTTCCACAAGTTGTTTTTGGAGTTTATCAATAATCTCATTACTTTCACTAATTTCTCTATGAAGGGATTCAATCTCTTCTTCCTTATCTCTAGAATCCTTTTTTAATTCCTTCAGTTCTTTTGTTATTTTTTTAAGTTCTTCTTCCTTCTCCTCAAATTCTCTTTTATCTCTCTGAAACTTAATCTGAATTTTTTCAATATTTTGATTTTTCTCCTCAATCTTATCTTTTGCAATTCTAAGATCATATCTGAGATCTTCAATTTCATTTTCTCTTGAGTCTAACTTTTGTTTCGCTCTATCAATTTCATCCTGAAGATGTTTTATCTCTTGTTCTCTTTTTTCTAATTCAAATTCTTTTTCCTTCCATCTTTCACTGATTTTATCTATGTCGGTTTTTTGGGATTTTATTTCCATTTCTCTTCTGTTGAGTTCTGATTTTATTCTATTTAATTCATCATCTTTTTGTTTTAGTTTCTCCAGTGCACTTAGTAATTCATAGTTTTCTTGCATTTCTTTTTTAGGCATTTTTTTAGGTTTTTCCTTACTTACAATTCTTCCTTTCATTTTCGTCATTTTTGTAATTATCCCTAGCTCTCCTGAAAGCCTTCCATCGGAAATAATGGGTTTAGTATCAATCTCAAGTGTGACTATCTCGCCATTTTCATCTAAAGCATTTAAGCTATAAACTGGCGTTTCTTTTCCCAAAAGTCGAGATACGTGTCTTAATCTTGCATGTTTTCTGGAATCTTCTGTTAAAAATCTTGTTTCTTCTAGGTTTTTGCCAATTACATCATCGCTATTTACGCCAATTTTTTTACAAAAAGCATCATTTACGTTTGAGATTCTACCCTTTCTGTCGACTATAAAAACAGGGCGCTTACTTTTTAGATAAACTGAAAATAAATGTTCATCTGATTCAGAATCTAAAATTTCCTTGTCCTTCTCATGACTACCTATCATAATGTCCGCCCTCACCCCAACCATATGTTGACATGGAGTCAACTAATATACGTTTAGGAATTAAAAATGAGAATGTGTTATATCTATAATAAATCTTTTTAAATTTTTATATTTATTAATAAGAAATTTAAATTTCTTCTTTAGTAAAAAGTTTATCAACAGCCATTTTTAGTTCTTGATAATCTTCTTCCAAACGATCATATTGGGCTTTAAGATTTAGATATTTTTCCTTATAAATGTCGTCTGCCATTGTTGACATTTCTCTTATTTCTGGCATTTTTTGTTTTGTAAGTACTTTTTCATATAAATTACGCTCAATCTTAGAATCTTCTGTTACATGAATCAAATTACTTTTCCCAAGAACGCCAAAAGAAGTTTTATTAAGCCTTTCAATTAAATCTTTACATTTTTTAATATTTAGATCAAGTATGTTCACCTTGCGTCTGTGCTCCATAACATCTTCTGAGAATTGTCTTCTATCAATATCCTTTATAAGCCTTTTTTCTGTTAAATCCATTAGATTATTTTTCATGGCAAGACGCTGTTTTTCCAACACCTTCAAACGACTATCGAGCATCTCTCTAAGAGATTTTGCATCGTCAATATAGTGCACCATATCATCATCGTATTTTACGAAAATATCATACAACTCTTCATTTGAAACATCATCTTCTGATATTAGTGCAGTAAGCTCTGGAGATATTTTGTCTTTAAATTCCAATTTTTCAATAATCTTCAAAGCATTTGTATACCAACTTGGTACAAAAATTAAACCATCTTTGCTATAGTGAAACTGATCTATTGAAAAGGTAAGGATGGTATCTGATTTTTCATCTTTTATTTTGTAACCTGTTATATTCTTATCTTTGTCGATAATTGTATCAAATACAATTCCAAGTTTTTCTCCAGTATCTTCTAAAAAGACTGGTTTACCTTTTAAGTCCTTCATAAGTAATGTTTTTTTCTTTTTAGAGGGTGTTTCCTTTTCTTCTTTTTGTTCTGTTACCGCTTCAACCTCATCTAAAACAAGTTCTTCTAAAGGCTCTTCTACTTTTTCTTCTTTAACTTTATCCACTTTTGTAGTTTTTTCCTTTTTCTTACTTTTAAAGCCAATATGAATCTTCTTCCTTTTTTCAGGTTTTTTTTCTATAATCTGGTCTTTGGATTGTGTTTTTGTTTTTTTATCTGGAGTTTTTTTCTTTTCTTCCTTCTTTTTAAAAAGTGCCATATCGTTCACTCCATCGCCCAATCCTTACAGATCACAGCTTCCCTCCAAAGAGAGTAATGGGTCTTTCTGTTCTTTAAGATTTCGGAATAGGCGTGATAATTTCCAAGTAACGTATGCTAGTGGTACTAAAAACAATGCCAATATTAATAGATATATGCCTATGACCCCTACAGATAGTGCTAAAAGCTCAAGCACCTCTACATTTTTGCTTAAAATAATTATATTTGACTGGACAATAGTATATACAATTGCAATTGTTGTTGATAGAATTGTAGCAATTAATATTTTTCTTCTTAATTTACAACTTATTGAATATGCCAACAGTCCAGACAATATTGACGAAATTACCATCGCAAGCAGTTGATCCGTCAAAAAGAATATTATTGGAATTGCCATCAATGAAGCGATAATTGGTTTTACTAACTCCGAATTAAAAGTGTTTTTATCTTTGACAACTATTTTTGTTCCTATCATCCATGTAATATTCCTATGAACTGCTTTTTTCATACTGCTTTTAACGTTCCCAATTCTCTCCCTTGCTCCTTTTCTAAGTATTACTTTTGAAGGACGATGCCACGACATATCAATTGCCAGTATGTTCAATTTGTCTCCTATGAAAGTTATTGAAACAAGCATTAACAATGTGATGGACGTTAGAATTACAGCAGATAAAATATCTAATATGTGGACTGTAGCTTTAGCATTCCAGTTGTATAGCTCTTCAATAAAATCGTTAGGAAACATTAACCAGAATGGAGAGGAGTATACCATTATATTGCCAGAAAAAGATCCGTTGACTGTATTATTTGGGGCAAAGGCATTCAGCTTTACATTATCAACTTCTCCTTTTTCTAATGTGAATGTGTGCTTTGTTACATATTTTCCAATATCTCCTTGACCAAATACTATACCTTTAACTGCCATTATACTTGGATTTATTATTGGCAACTCTTTTGTTAAAGATTTATCCCCTGGTTTTATTTTTCCAAAATCAATTCCATTTTTTTCACTGTCCTGGTTAATACCTACAGATGCTGTAACAGAGTCGTATGCAAAAACATGTATGAACATAAAAAATATGATATATGCTACTAAAAACATAGCAATTGTTTTTTTAAGATTTAGAGGTTTTTTTCCAAAGATATAAAGCTTTAATTTTTCTTTTAATGTTTTTGCTCTTTCTGGCAAAATAAAAATTAAAATAACTAACATCACAGCAGATACTGTTAATGGGGCAAAAACACCCAGATAATTGACAGATTCTTTGGATGCAGTTGGTTGAGATATACTGTCTAGCCCTTCATTTATCCATAAGCCGATTATTCCAACAAAAGGCATTTTCAACGGCTGTTGACCTATTGATATTACCTTTCCCATCAGATGATTCTCTCGTATATATGGCTCAGGAATGTGTGGACCTGCCTGGTCCACATAATTGTTACTGTCTCCTTTTGTTTCTAGCAATAGTTCTCCTTTAGTATTTTTTAATATGTTTGATACCCTGTGAACTACGATTTTTTCATCTGGCCAACTGATGTAACTTCTAAAAACTATTACATCGCCAACTTTTACATCTTCAATGTTTGTAGGAGTCCAAGCAACCACATCTCCTTCCATCAATGCTGGGTTCATTGAATTGGATGTAACTAAATCAACTGGAAATGGTGTTCCAGACCATACTGAAAGAAAACGAGCTATAATTAAAAATAAAGCTGCAAAAAATAGAAGATTGCCAATAAGTGACCTAACACTAAGCTTTATTTACATCCCATCCTGCTTACCGCTCTTTACTTTATATTGTATGTATATTACTGTATATTATTTTTATGGATAGGAATTGCAAAATCATTAAATTATAAATATTTTTATAAAATAATTATATTAACACTTTGTAAGTGAGAAATCCTCAGACTTTAGTCTGTGGATGAATCACGTTACTATTTTTTCTTTTTGTAAAATATTCTTTTCTCTTAGACAGGCGCGTCCGCCAGAGGCGGATGCCTATGAAAACCTGTCTAGAAGAACTTCTTATGGAACTAATTAGCGGTAGCTATAGCATTGGCCGAAATATGTACCATCTTGAGTGGTGTCCAAATTATAGGTACAATATGTTTAAACGCGAGAGTAATAAAAAACTTTGCGAGGATGTTTTGCACGAAGTTGCAAAACGACATAAGATAGAAATAACAGAGATTAGTGTAATGTCTGATCATATCAACATTGTCGTGTATTCCTCCGACAACGGGTGTTTCTAAAGCAATCCAATTGTTGAAAGGTGCATCTGCTCGTGAACTTTTCAAAAGAAGAACATATTTCAGATGCAGATACCCAAAAGGTCATTTATGGAGCCCAGGTAAATTTTACCGAAGTGTTGGTGATGCGGATGCAGAAACCGTACTAAATCATGTCCGTAACCAAAGCTTGAACAAACAAGTCTCAACGATTTCCCAAACCCGGGCTACCGACCACATGAAGCCCCGTCATGAATGATGGGGAGCAGTCACGATGATATTTTCTTTATATTGGGAATTAAAAAATTAGGAATTACATATTACATAAATGAATTACATAAATCATATAATTATAATTATATATAATAGAAAATTATATGTATTGCCAAATATATTCATTATAATTAATATTAAATATAAATGGGGGAATAAATAATGGAAAATTCTAAGAAAATAGTTGCCTTTTTTGTTGTAGGTATAATGCTGGTGTCTTCTTTGAGCATTATTTCTTTGGCAGATTCTAACTCAGAACAATCTAATATTATAACTATTAGTTTTTCATTTGAAAAACCTGAAGTTAGTAGCATTACCATTGATGATAAGCAGTTTACTCATGCTTCTATTGCTGGTTTGAGTAATAGTGAGAATGCCGGAGCTCCTGCCATTCCTAAGAAAACTGCTCGTATTCTTTTACCACCAAAATCTTCTGTTGTGTCTATTAATGTGGAGAAAAGCGGTAAAGGACTTATTTCCAATGTAAAAAATATTGAATTTGGTTCTTTGTCGTATTACCCTTTAAGTATGCCAAACGTAGAATTTTCTGGTGTAGATAAGGATAACGGAGTAATATCTTGTTATATTGATGAATCTGGAACTCAGAAGATTGATAAGTACACTCCTAAATATGACACTGACCGTATGTATCCTGAGACTTTGTTTTCTATTTCTGGTATTCAGTATAAACGTGGTTTACCTATTTTGATGGTTGATCTGTATCCAACACAATATGATGCATCTTCTCAGACTCTTACATACTATACTGACTTGACCTTAAGCGTTAAAATAGAAAAAGATGAATCTATTGGTTTTGACTCTTTGTATCGTGGCTTATCTAATGATTTTGCAGTGGTTAGCGGCTCAGTCGATAATCCAGACATGATTGACTCTTATAAAAATCAAGGTTCAAGTAGCATGAGGGCAGCATCTGATGATATCGGCAATATGTTGATTATTACTACTGAAAAGCTTAAAAGTTATTCAGGCGCACATGGTCTTTCTGAATTAGTACAGTCTCATAAAAATAATGGTATGAATAATGTTTACATTGAGACAGTTGAGTCGATTGATCAGCACTATAGTTTTGATCCAACGAAAGATTTATGGGGCCCTGCTAAGGGTAAAGATTTTGTGTCTACTCAGCCTCTTGCTTATAAAATCCGTAAATGTGTTAAGGATTATTATCTAAACCATGCTGTAGATTATGTTTTGTTAGTCGGTGATGATGATTATGAATGGGAAGAGGGTGTAACGGTGCCTGTTGTGGCTGGTCCACTTGCAAGATATAATAATATTAAGGGTGAAAATGAAGTTCCTACATTTCAGGTATTTATGGGAACAGTTGTAGCTTACATACTTTATGTAGGGGATAGACCTATTGCTGATGTTGGTGGCCCTTATTCTGGTAAAGTGGGTGAGCCAATAACTTTTGATGCATCCGGTAGTTATGATCCTGATGGTAGTATCGTCAAATATGAATGGAAGTTTTATGATGGTGACAGCTGGCATAGTACTGGGGGAAGTCCTTACACTTCGCATACTTATTCCTATAATCCTGATGGCACTTATTTTGCCAGTCATACTTTAAAACTTAGGGTGACTGATAATAATGGTAGTACTGATACTGATACTACTAGTGTAAGTCTTAGTAGTGGTGGCAATCTTCCCCCTGTTGCTAATATCGGCGGTCCATATTCTGGTAAAGTGAGTAAACCAATAACTTTTGATGCATCCGGTAGTTATGATCCTGATGGTAGTATCGTCAAATATGAATGGAAGTTTTCTTCTGATGGTAGTGGCAATGATAATGGCGATTCCGAATCTAACGCAGAATCTGGTCAAGCTCAAGAAGGACAAACCAATCTTTTATCTTCAACTTCAGAATCTCCATCTACTAGTTATTGGGTTAGTTCTGGAAGCAATCCTAGAATTTCTCACACCTTTTCCTCAAAGGGTAGCTACGCTGTTACAGTCAGAGTTACTGACGATGATGGTGCCAAGAATACAGATTCTTCTTCAATTTCAGTGAAGACTGGATTAACAGATATTAATAATCCACCAGCTGCTAAAGCAGGTGGTCCTTATTCTGGTAAGAGCGGTAAATCTATTACGTTTGATGCTTCTCGTAGCTATGATCCTGATGGTAGTATTGTCAAATATGAATGGAAGTTTTCTTCTGATGGCGGTAGTGATAATGGTGGATCTAGCGGGGATGTGACTCAAAGACAAACTACCCTTTCTATGTCTTCCGATTCAGATTTTTCATCCAGTAGTTCTTCTAGTGGTAATACAATAGGTAGCACTTGGCATAGTTCTGGAAGCAGTCCTAGATTTTCTCATACTTTTTCTTCAAGAGGAAGCCATACTATTACAGTTAGAGTTACTGATGATGATGGTGCTACAGATGTTGGTTTAGCTTTAGTAACTATATGGCGAGATGGTGATGACGATGAGGGAGATGACAATGTAGATTCTAGTACCCCTAGTGTTGATTCAGCTCATTCTCAACAAGAGGCCGATAAACAGTCAGAATCTTGTACCTCGGGAGCTAATTACGAAATGTCGAATAATATCAATATGCAAATGAGCTCTGATGAATCGGCATCGTCTTCTTTTGAAAATGAAGATCCTTATTATTCAATAGATGAAATTGGTGGTATTCTTGCACCAGAAACATCAAGTGATGGAGGCAGTGGTGGTAATAGTAATCCTCCTCCTTGGAAACTTCTATTTAAAAGGCATATTAGCACTGCATCTGATTTACCATATTCTTGTCTTGATAACCACGGTTATTTAGAGGACATAATTAAATATAGTCCTGGATATAAAGGACCTAAATTCTTCCCTGATTTACTCAGCGAGGTTTACGTTGGACGTGCACCAGTTAGCGATATATCTGATTTACAGAATTTCGTTAAAAAAACGGTTAGCTACATGAATGCGCCTGCATCTCAATATAATAAAGTTTTGAACGTGGGTGAACATCTTGGTTTTGGTGGAGTTGCTGAATATGCTGCAGATAGTCTTAATGAGCTTATAAATGGTTGTAAACATAATGGGTATAACACAATTGGGACACCCTCAGCAGATTCAAGTGATTCTACATCTTCTGGAGTGAAATATACTGTAGAAAAACTATATGAGAAAACTAGAGGTTGGAACGGAGATACATTAATTGATACAATCAACAGCGGTCATGTTAACATTGTTAATCACCTTGGTCATGCTAATGTTGATTTCAACATGAAACTAGGTACACCAGGATACTTGAAACATGGTGCTAGATCAACTTCCGGCTTTACAAATAAGCAATATCCGATAATTTATTCCCAGGGTTGCTATGCTGGTGCATATGATTCAGGTGAAATTAGCCATTCGCTCTTTGATGAAGTTTTTGGTAAATGGTTTGCCGGTCCATACAAATATTCTAACGGCGAAAAAATGTATCATGATTCCATAGCTGAATATTTGACCGTTAAAAATCCAAATGGTGCTGTTGCAGGAATATGGAACTCGCACTTTGGATGGGGCCGATTCAGTAGTACAGATGGTCCATCTCAGCGTTATCATAGAGAGTTTATAGATGCAATTTTTGGTGAAGGTAAATCAACACTTGGTTGGGCAAATCAGGATTCCAAAGAAGATAATCTAGTACGCCTTGATAGTTGGCCTATGCTATGGCTTTACTATTGTATCAACCTTATAGGAGATCCAGCATTAAAGGTAAAAGGAGCACCATATAATCCGCCAGTATTGGGTGAATCAGGTGAATCATCGCAAAGTCAGTCTGAAGGCAATATATCCTTAAATGTACTCAGACCTACTGATGGAAAACTATATTTGTTAGGGAATGCGATCATTGATTTCCCAAGAACAATAGTCGTTGGCCCAATCAGTATAACGGCAGAGGTAAATGATACAAACGGGACAATAACTCGCGTGGAGTTTTATATAGATGGAGACCTGAGATACAATACAACAGAAGGACCTTACTCATATGACTGGAATGAAAAAGTATTTGGACTAAGGACGATAACAGTAAAAGCCTATGATGATAATGGAGACAGCAAGGAAACAGAGTTTAATGTATTAATATTCAACTTTGGTTTTAACTTGTCTGGATAAAAATACATCCTTTCTCTTTTTTTATTTTTACATATTTTAACTAATCTTCTTAATTTTAATATCTCCATTCTTTAGAGGTATGATTTCCACTAAATCGCCACGATGTATATCATAAGCTTCGGTTATCTGGCTAGGAAGTGTGACAACTATACTGTTGCCAGAAAGTCTAGTCTTATAAATTAGGGGCACTTAGTCACACCCCCGGTTGTTTCCATGATGTTCTATATAGTATCCCTCTGCCACAAATTCGATTTTATTGAAATTATAAGGTATGCTGAACTCTAATATGTACTCGTCTCCTCTATCCATAATTAGATAACTATTGTCAGAATCTTTTAGCAGAGATCTGATAATTAAGTTCTCAAAAGTCCCAGAGTCTTTTATCGTGTCTATATCTACAATTCTCTGTCTGTCAATTCTCAAGTACACTCTATCCAGATATGCAGTTTCATTTAATTCCTCAGCAATCTTTAATTTAAGAATTCTATCTGCTACTTCTGACTCTTTTGTTATGTCGATATGCTGTTCATATTCTCTGTCTTTTGAAGTAGCACCTGGTATGAAATCTGTTAGTTTTTTGAAGGCTCCTTTGTTTTGTGCATATAGATATGGTGATGCTGAGTAGTTCACCCTGATTTGTACTATTCCTACGTAGTCGTTTCCTGCAACTCCCACTTTGTTTGCCTCTACATCGCAATCTAGATTTGTTATGTTGCCCCACGTCCATGTACTTGGTGCGTTTGGATCGTTGGTTATATCTGTCCAGTTTGACCATTTCTCTGGGCTTATATCCATTGTATAGTTGTTTCCATCTGTTGTACCGTTGAACACTGGTCTTAGATATGTTGCTTCTTGTACATCATCGCTGTCGTCGCCATAACATCTGATTTCTACTTTCTCTATAGTTCCAAGGTTAGTTCCTGGACAGGTGTTATTGTTTAGTAGTTGTATATGTGTTCCCTGACCACAATTTGCAAATGTTGTATTTGTTCCATCTACCATGTTTGCAGGAGTGTTAGGCCATGCTTCCCCTGTATCGTAAGCATCAAAGTAATAGATGACATTGTTGAAAGTTTTGGTTGTAAAGTTATATGTGTGGTTGCTCCATAAATCTCCATCTGTTACGTTTACACTCCACCAGTATTTAGTACCCCATTGATTCATATTTGTTGGTGTTTGACTGTATGTGCCATTTGGAGATGAGGCATTATATCCTATAGTTTGCCAAGAACCAGATGCATTTGTTCTGAAGGTTACATTCATTAAATTTGCATCTGTGTCGTTTACTGTTATAGACAATGTTGGATTGAGGTTTTGATATGTTGCTCCATCACTTGGTACAGGGTTGCTTTGTGTTGGTGCAACGTTTTGTGTTTCTTGTGGTCCAAACTCTATAAAAGCACTTGGGCTGTTTATTGTGTTATATGTAGCATTTATCCAACTAGCGTTTCTAACTATGTTCGAAACTCTTAACTCGTCTATCTTTCCATCGAATTCGTCTACTAATGATGTCGCATTGTCAGAATCTCCAATGTTTGTGGTTGTAATGTTATCTTCGTATCCTCCATTTCCATCGCCAATACCCCAGTTTGATCCTATATCCTCGGTTCCGTTCATGTACCATTTAGCAGAGCTTCCAGTTTCCCAAGTATATACAAATGTTATGTAATTCCAGACGCCTGAACCAAAAGTTTCTGATGAGAAGAAGTTATGTTGCGTTCCAGATGAATCTATGTACCAAAATTCTATTGTATTGTTTGCTAGATAACGAATGCGCCAATCTCCGTTACTTTGGACGGCTGCCATTTTTGTGAATATTTCTCTAGCCGAATTTGCTGTGTCACTATTGAACCATAATTCGATTGTATTCCCCCCATTATTTAGATCAAAATCTCCTA
>CAYMMP010000011.1:0-2634 GCA_964391625.1 uncultured Thermoplasmatales archaeon
TTGAAAACTTTGAAGAATATGCAAAACTCACAGGTGCATTTCCTGGAGATTATTAAAAAGATTAGGTGAAAAAATGACCGAAGAAGATATATCTGTTTTATTGGATGAAAAACGCGTCTTCAAACCAAAAGAAGAATTTGTAAACCAAACAAATGTGAAGCAATGGATGGATGAGCACGGTATTAAAACTCTTGATGAATTATACAAAAAGGCCGAAGATTGGGAATGGTTCTGGGAAGAAATTTCAAAAGACCTTGTTGAGTGGTATGAACCTTACAATAAGGTCGTAGAGTGGAATCCACCATATGTCAAATGGTTTGTCGGAGCAAAATATAATATCGTTCATGATGCACTTGATAAACATGCAAAGAGTTGGAGGAAAAACAAAGTAGCTTATATTTTTGAAGGAGAGCCCGGTGACGTTAAAAAAATAACATATAACGACCTATATATCGAGGTAAATAAAGTTGCAAATGCACTTAAGAAAATGGGAGTTAAAAAGGGAGATCGTGTAGGGATATATCTTCCAATGATCCCTGAACTTCCTATCGCGATGTTGGCTTGTGCGAAGATAGGTGCAATTCATTCAGTAGTATTTTCCGGTTTTAGCGCAACTGCTTTTAGGGACAGAGTAAACGATTGTGAAGCTAAAACTGTCATTACTTGTGATGGATTTTGGCGACGTGGAAGAAAAGTCTATCTCAAACAACAAGCAGATGAAGCACTTGAAGATGCACCAAGCGTTGAGAATGTTATTGTTGTAAAACGTACTGGTGATGGAGTGCCATGGACAGCTGGACGAGATGTCTGGTGGCATGACATGATTTTCGATTCACCTAAAGAATGTGAAACTGAAAAATTAGATGCAAATGATCCATTATTCTTCTTATATACATCTGGAACAACCGGTAAACCAAAAGGTATAATCCATGCACATGGTGGTTATGCGGTTGGTACAGCGTACACATTGAATTGGGTCTTTGATATGAAAGATACCGATATTTGGTGGTGTGCTGCTGATATCGGTTGGATCACAGGTCATTCATACATTGTTTATGCTCCATTGATTTTAGGAGCAACATCCATCTTATATGAAGGTGCACCAAACTACCCAGCCCCAGATCGTTGGTGGGAGATTATTGAGAAGTACAATGTGACACTTCTATATACTTCACCAACAAGTATTCGCCTGTTTATGAAATACGGCGAAGAATGGGTTAAAAAACACGATCTAAGCACTCTAAGATTGCTTGGTTCAGTTGGTGAACCAATTAACCCAGAAGCATGGATATGGTATCACAAAAATATTGGAAATGAAAATTGTCCAATAATGGATACCTGGTGGCAAACTGAAACCGGGCATTTTGTGATATCACCACTTCCATTAACACCATTGAAACCTGGTAGTGCAACAAGACCATTGCCAGGTCTATCAGCTGACGTTTTAAACGAACAAGGAGAGCCCGTACAAAATGCTGGTGGAAACTTAGTACTAACACATCCCTGGCCAGGTATGCTGCGTGGCATATACAAAAACCCAGAAAGATATGAAAAAACATATTGGAGCAAATTCAAAGGTATGTATCTAGCTGGTGATGTAACTCGTAAGGATGATGACAATTATTTCTGGATTCAGGGCCGTGCAGATGATGTACTAAATGTATCTGGACATCGTATTGGTAACAGCGAAGTAGAATCAGCACTTGTAAGTCATCCAATGGTTGCAGAAGCTGCAGTCATTGGTAAGCCGCATGACTTAAAAGGCGAATCAATTACAGCTTATGTAGTGCTAAAAGGAGACGCAACTCCGAGTGACGAATTACGTAGTAAACTTCGTGAACACGTTGGTACAGAAATGGGTAAGATTGCTAGACCTGATGAGATATGGTTTGTTTCGGATGTTCCAAAAACACGTAGCGGAAAAATAATGAGACGTGTTATTAGGTCCAAAGCCCTAGGCAAAGATGTTGGAGATATTTCAACACTTGCAAACCCAGAAGCTGTTGAGGAAATAGCAAAAGCCCGTTAATTTCCTCATATTCTTTTTTTATTTTCTAATAACTGTTATATAATGCCTTTATGTTTTACACACAGGATTAATTCCATCTATGGGGGAGATTTGAAGATGGACTTTGATGACGTGAAAAAAGGCATTGTTCAACTTATTAAGAAAGCTGAAACAGAACTTCCAAAGGATGTTATTGTTTCTATTGAGAAGGCCTACAAAATTGAGGATGGTATAGCTAAGACTCAACTTGGTGCAATTTTAGAAAACATAAAGCTTGCTAAGGAATCCAAGCGTCCTATGTGTCAAGATACTGGCATTCAGACTTTTTTTGTAGAAGTTGGTGTTGAATTTCCATATATTGCTAGATTGAAGAATTTGATAAATGAGGCTGTTAAAACAGCTACGGTAGAAATCCCACTTCGCCCTAACACAGTTCATCCTTTAATTAACGAGAATCATAAAGACAATACTGGTGAGCATATTCCATATATAACCTGGGATTTTGTAGAAGGTAAAGATGTAACTATTACTGCCCTTCCCAAAGGGGGTGGTAGTGAAAATATGAGCAAACTTGGCATGCTTAAGCCAGGTGTTGGCATTGAAGGTGTAAAAGATTTTGTTGTTGA
>CAYMMP010000011.1:2734-26963 GCA_964391625.1 uncultured Thermoplasmatales archaeon
TTGGCATGCTTAAGCCAGGTGTTGGCATTGAAGGTGTAAAAGATTTTGTTGTTGAGGAAATGATTAAAGCTGCTGGTAACCCATGCCCTCCAACGATTGTTGGTGTGGGTATTGGTGGTGGAGCAGATCTTTCCCTGAAACTTGGTAAAAAAGCCCTACTTCGACCAGTTGGGGTAAGAAATAAAGATAAAACTATTGCAGCAATTGAAGAAGAATTAATTAAAAGAATTAATGAAAGCGGTATTGGTCCTATGGGGTTGGGTGGTAAAACTACAGTCTTAGATGTACACGTTGAAATAGCTCATAGACACCCAGCTAGCTTACCAGTTGGTATCGCTGTTCAATGTTGGGCAGATAGGCGAGCAAAAATGACTATTAACTCTAATGGAAAATGGAAGGTGGAATAAATGGAATATCATCTTAATCTTCCGGTAAAATCTGATGATATTAAAAAACTACGTGTAGGGGATATCGTCTATATTTCTGGTAAATTATTTACTGCAAGAGATGAGGCACACCATATGATGTTAGAAAAAAAAGAGATCCCATTTGATCCTTCAACTATGGGTTTATATCACTGTGGTCCTTTAATGAAGAAGGTTGATAATGGATGGGAAGTTGTTTCTGCAGGTCCAACAACCAGCAGTCGTATGGAAATTTTTGAGAATAACTTTATTAAAAAGTTTGGAATAAAGCTAATAATCGGTAAAGGTGGGATGGAAAAAAATACACAAAAGGCATTACAAAAATATATATGCATATATATGTCATATACTGGTGGAGCTGGGGCTTTAGCAGCTGATAAAGTTGAAGAGGTTGAAAATGTTTATTGGCTGGATGAACTTGGAATGCCAGAAGCGGTTTGGATAATGAAGGTTAAAGAATTTGGCCCTCTTGTTGTAGCAATGGATTCTCATGGGAATTCAATTTATGATATGATAAAATAGGTGATGGAGTGAGTATCGATCTTTCCATAGATGTAAAAGAGGTATCGATCGTAATTCAAGATTTTATTAAAACATATGTTGAAAATTCAGGATGCAAAGGAGTTATTATAGGTCTTTCTGGAGGTATTGATTCCGCCGTCACAGCAATTCTTTGTAAGCAAGCCCTTGGAAAGAATAATGTAAAATGTTTTTTCTTACCAGATGAGACTACACCCAAAACTGATTTTGAGCATCAAGAACTGCTTGTAAAAAAATTTGATTTAAATTGCGAAAAAAAAGACATTACTTCGATTGTTAAAGAGTTCGATAAATATTGCGCAGTTAAACCCGACAAATACGCTCTTGCTAATATGAAAGCACGTATTAGAATGACGCTTCTTTTTGAATATGCTAATATGACAAAAAATCTTGTATGTGGCACTTCAAATAAATCAGAATTGTTAGTTGGTTATTTCACAAAATACGGTGATGGTGGAGTTGACATTATGCCTATAGGGGATTTATATAAAACTCAAGTTTTGGAACTTGCAAAATTCTTAAAAATCCCTGAGAAAATCGTTTCTAAACCGCCAACTGCTGGTTTATGGCATGGCCAAACTGACGAGCAAGAATTGAAAATGAGCTATAAAAAATTGGATAAGATTTTATTTTGTTTAGAACGAAAATTCGACATTAAAAAAATATCAAAAGAAGTCGATGCAAAAGAGTCAGACATTAAACGTATAAAACAGATGCGAATAAACAGTCAACACAAAAGAAGAAGTGCACTGATACCAAAGTTAGGATTGAGAACACCTGGGCTTGATTGGAGATCGCCAGTTCAATTAAAGTGATTTTATTCATCGCATGCAGCGCAGAACAAATCAAAGCACGGCCTAGATCTCATAAGCTTACATATCCTACATGTTTCTGTAATAACATGATCGCCACCATTATTGACAATAGTTCCTGCAGAAACCTTAATTTCTTTTAAAACTGTTTTATCTTTTATTTCTGTTTTACCTCTTTTTTTTGAGAGATATTGGGAAACAGCAGCCGGCGTTATCCCTAGTTTTTCTGCTGCTTCTTTTTGTGTTAGTCCATACTCATTTATCATACTTTCCGCTATTTCTTTTCGTATAACTGGCAACCCATTCCACACCATGTATTCGCAACTTGTCCGCTTCATGCATCTAAGAATCAAATGTTTTGTACTTATAATTAACGATTGTTTATAATAAACATAACATCATTACTTTTATATATTTTTTATGCTACCTTGTGAGATTAAGTTACTAATTTGCTTGTCTTTAATTTTCAAAACATTATCATTTCTAAAAAGTATGTGAAATCCGCCTGTTACTGTTCGAAAATCATTTCGTATAAATGACAATATTATCTGCTCAAGTATATATTTTGGCCGCAAATAGAATGATCTAAAACCTTTGATTGACCATGCCCACATTTCTTCTTCAGTAAAATTACCAAGTCCTCGTTCTTTGTCCGCCAATACAAAAAACTCATATGTTTTTATTTTTCCTTCTTTGACTGCATCATACCAAAGGGGGCTTCCTTTTAGATATGCAAATGGTGAAAACACTACATGATCGAGTGGCAAAGATTTTGCAAAATCTATAGTTCTTTCAATATGTTCTTTTGTTTCAGGGGGAGATCCTACAATAAAATATCCAACGGTATATAGGCCTGTTTTTCTGGAAAGTTTAACAACCCTTCTAATTTGATCAAGTGTTGTTTTCTTATCAAAATAATTCAGAATGTCTTGGTTTCCAGACTCGATACCCATGCTAATCGTCGTGATTCCTGCTTTTTTCATTTTATCGAAAAGCTTCTTATTTGCTGCGTCAACTCTTACTCCAGATATCCATATTTCTAAGCCAGGTTTTTTTTCTACGAGATAATCAAGTATTTTATAAGAAACTCGAGTATTAACAAAAAAATTATCATCAATTATATGTAAAAAATCAAAATTTTTTGCAATTTCTTCAATCTCGGCTATAGCATTTTCAGCAGATCTTATCCGATATTTTTTGGTTATGGCTCTATTTATACAAAATCTACAATTGTATGGACATCCTCTACTGATCATCATAGACGTTACTCTACCATGTGTTGGATTAAAACCGCCTTGTAATTCACCGTATGTATATTTTTGTATAAGATGACGGGCAGGAAATGGAAGAGAATCAAGATCCATTATGGTTTCAGCAGGCGGCCCATGTTTTATTTCATTATTTTCTTTATAGTATACACCAGGTATTTGATTAAGTGCTGTTTTACCTTGTAGTGCATCTGCTATTCTTGTGATGGCTATTTCGCCATCTCCCTCTACACTAATATCTGCATTTAAATCTTTTAGCGATTGTTCTGGTTCAAGTGTGCAGTGTGGACCTCCAATGATCACTGGGAGATCTGGATCAAGATTTTTTATGAGGTCAACTATCTTTTTCACACTGCGCTGCGCGTGACTTTGAACAGATATCCCTACTACGTCAGTGGTTGCTAATTTTTTCATCAAATGTTGTTCTTTGTAATCTTCTACACAATAATCAATAATTTCAACAACATGCTTACGTTTTTCAAGCGAACTTGCAAGATAAAGAATGCCCAAAGGCGGTATCTCTGCCCTTATAGCAAAGATTTCTTTTACGATATTTGTATCAACAAACGGGTTGATAAGCAGAAATTTCATTTAGTGCACACCATCATTAAAGTAACTATCTTTCTTATTCCTTTAGAAATTATATAATATTAATATGTAGTTATTTAATAATGTTGTTGAAAATTGTATGAAAAAAGCCACCCGTTCTTTATCTTATGTTTTGCTTGAAAAATTCTTGAGGATCATCTTGTTACTTCCAAAAACCATTAGAAAGATAACATCCTCTCGCATCGAAATAATAATTTCAAGATTTTATGAATTTTTAAATTGCATGTATTTGTCCGGATATATTCTTACAGGTTATGAAAAATATTCAAATGAGCCTTTAAGGCTTTTATACTTTGGTGATGGGCTAACATATAATTTCTTGTCAAATATATTCTTTTCTCAGAAACCTGATAAAAAATATATTGGTAAAATGTTTTTTTGGAATGCTAAAAAGGGTTTAAAAAAATACAAAGAGGATGTAGATATTTTTATAATCCACACAGAAAGATTTTATTCAAAATATTTCCAAAAAAAATCATTTATTGTAGTGCCAGAATGGGTTAATATGTTACTCGATTCCTCAAGAGATCTTGATGAAATATGTTCTAGTTTTTCCCGTGGGGCAAAAAAAGATATTAAAAAAATAGAGAAACAAGGCTTTACCTATGAATTAACAAATGATCCTGACAAACTTTTATTTTTTTATAACAAAATGTTTCTTCCTTATATTTCGAGTAAGCATAGTTTGGAGATACCTAGATCATATTATATTTATGTTAGATATCTAATGGAGCGGGATAGTGTTCTGTTGGTTAAACATGATGGTAAATATGTAAGTGGAGGTCTAGTTGGAACTGTAAAGGATGTCGACGTACTTGAATCGATGGGCATTATCGATGGCAATGTTGATTATTTATCCAAAGGTGCTTCTACTGCTCTTTATTATTTTCATATTCTTTCTGCAAAAGAGAGGGGTATTAAACAATTAAACTATGGGGATACACGTACTTTTGTTAGAGATGGTCGTTTTCAGTTTAAAAGAAAATGGGGTATGCACGTCACTATTAGTAAATTTCGATTTAACATTTTTTGTATCAATTTTTTAAATTATAAAAAATCTGTTGAAAGTTTTCTTTCAAATAACCCATTTATATTTCTTGATGGAGAATTGCTGAGTTGTTTTGTTTTATCTGCCGATAAAAAACCTTTAAATACTAATGATTTACATCATTTATTTAAGATGTATTATACTCCTGGTTTTTCCCAGCTTTGTATTTTTTCAAAAAATGGTTTTTCAGAGGATGTAAACGATTTTTGCATTGATGGATTTGTTTGTAAAAAATTACATAGTACTTTTATTGGTAGAGAATTTGATATATTTGTTTTTACAGAAAAAACCTGTTTGGAGGGTGTAACATGAGAATTCTGTTGTTTTCACCACTGCTTTTAGAACAGTATCTCCAGGGTTATAAAAGTCACTGGAAGACTTTTTTGCATAGAATTATTTTAAAGGGGAGTTATCACCGTTCTTTGTCTTTAGAGATGCTCGCTGCTGTTACTCCCAAAAAACATGAAGTTGTTATCAGGAAAGAGTATTATAAAAATGTTAATTACGATGAAGATTTTGATATAATCGGTATTCGTACAACTACAACCGATTCTTTTTTTGCTTATAAAGTGGCTGACGAATTTCGCCGTCAAAAAGTGCCAGTTGTTCTAGGTGGTTGGCATGCATCTGCGCTTCCTGAAGAGGCTAAGCAGCATGCCGATGCAGTTGTCATTGGTGAAGCCGAAGAAACTTGGCCTAAACTTCTGAATGATTTTGAGAATGGTCGATTAAAGCCATTTTATAGACCTGAGCGACCTGTTGACCCAAAAAATATACCTGCTGCAAATTCTTTTTTTTCTAAGGATTTTGCTCCTGCGATACAGGCAAGTAGGGGTTGCCCATACCAATGCGAATTTTGTTCTGAGACGATTATGAACTCTAAAAAGATTTTTCGTCCACGGCCTGTTGAAAATGTCGTTGAAGAAATCAAATCAATTCCAGGAAATGTATTTGTTTTTCATGATGCATCTCTGACGATTGATCCAAAATATACAAAAAAACTTTTTAGATCAATGATAGATTTGAATAAACATTTTTTTTGTAATGGAAATGTTGACACACTTGGTAGTGACGATGAACTTTTAAGTATCGCCAAAAAAGCAGGTTGCGTCGGATGGTTAATAGGTTTTGAATCGATTTCTAAGGAATCACTTATTGGTGCCGGTAAGAAAACAAATAATGTTAATAGCTATATGAATGCTATCGAAAAAATTCATGAGCATAATATGATGGTATCTGGATCATTTGTTTTTGGCTTTGATGGAGATACTCTGGATATCTTTGATAAAACCAAGGATTTTGTTGACATGAGTGGTATTGATATGCCAGATGCTATGACTCTAACGCCATTTCCTGGCACGCCATTATTCAATAGATTGGAAAAAGAAGGGAGAATATTGACAAAAGATTGGTCAAAATATGATCACCATCATGTAGTTTTTCAACCTAAAAATATGACGCCTGAAGATCTTTTTGAAAACACTCAGAAGATATATGCTGATTTTTTCTCAAAATACAGTATGGCAAAAAGAATTTTGAAAAGCATAAAATTGGGATATAATCCATTTATAAGTGTTTTGTTTCAGAATCTTACAATGGCAACTATGGAGACAAATGTAGAGTTAAAATAGTCATTTTAATCAATGAATAACTAATCACAAGATCTATTTTGCCACAACCTTTTTTAAATCATAATCCTTCTCATTTAGCTTAAACCATGTACTAAGGGTAAATATGTCATTTGAACCTTACGAATGGCAAAGCAGATTCGTAAGAATTTATCGAGGATCTGGCGTTGTCAAAGCATTTGCTGGAACTGGCAAAACGTATGCTGCAATCCTTTTAATTAAAGATAGAAAGTATGAGCAAGTTATTGTGGGCGTTCCGACTCGTAAACTTAAGAGTCAATGGATTGATGAACTTGCAAAACATGATTTGTATAATGTTGTGGTTGAAACTTTTCATATTCTTTCAAAACCCCGATCTAAAGGCCTAAAATGTGACCTTTTGGTTGTTGATGAATGTCACCGTAGTGTTAGCCCAATATTTCAGAAAATTTATGATAATATCAGTTACAATCACATATTGGGTCTTTCTGCAACACCAAATAAAAGAAGTTTAGATTTTTGTGGCAATATAATTATAGAGGTGCCATTGGAAGAGGCACAAGTTGCAGATTTCACAGTATATTTTCATTCGATTTCACTGGATCCTATTGAGCAAGATCAATATGATGAACTCTCTGAACATATTAGTAGACTTTTGGGTCGAATGCGTGCATGTAATGACGAATCAGAAAAATGGCGCTTTCGTGAAAGACTAGACTCAATGATTTTTAAAAGACGCGGTGTTGTTTATAGTGCAGAGGCAAGAATTCCTTATGCTGTTAAATTGATCAAAGATTGTAGTGATAAACCCACCCTTGTCATTTGTAAAAGAATAGAGCAGGCTGACAGACTTTCAAAGATTACTGGATATCCTGTATATCACAGTGAAAAGCTTGATGAAAAAGCCCTTGATGATTTTCAAAAAGATCGAATCCCTGTTTTAATTTCGGTAGGTATGCTCTCTGAGGGATATGACAAACGCAATATCGGTTGTCTCATTATAGTTAGTACTGCTATTACTGAAGCATATCATATTCAGAGTATTGGTAGGGCTGTAAGATTGCCAGATGATGCCGAGATACATATACTTCTTGCTAGAAAAACTACTGATGAAAAATTACTTCAATTTAGGAATATGTATAAGTATGAGATTGTAGGTGATTTTTCAAAGAGGGCTTTACAACCTAGAAATCCGTGGATTGAGCATTACTATCTTGGAGACGAATATTTTATTGATACTGAGGGTCGTATTTATCAGAAAGCAGAGGAGGGAAAAGTGTTTTTCAAAGAGCATATCATAAGTAGTAGCCTTCAAAGAGTTTTTAATTATCGTGCAGGGAAGTTTCGTGTTACGCGTGAGAATTTAGTACTTGTAAAAATTGGTGGTAGGATTACCAGTATTGGATTGTTACAGGAGCCTTTAGAAAAGATCACTCCAACAAAAATTAGACCTAAAATGAGAGAAAATAATTAGATTTTCTTATTTCTTTTAATTATTTGATCCTCAATTTGCTTTCCAAGATCTCCGGCGATATCATCAAATTTGCCTTTTTTAATTAGATTTACTCCAACTGCAGCTGTAACTATTCCACCGAAAGTACTTACTAATAAGCACAACAGAACACCCTCGACCGTAGTCTGTCTTCTACCAAAGATATTGAAATATTTAATATATTCAAGAATAACTGCCGATGCCATTGTTGTAACTGTAACGAGAAATGCCATGGCATATTTATCCATTTTTAATCCGTCCCAATATTCATCAAGTATGTATATTATAGCAAATGCAAAAAAGGCCACCAGTATAGAAAATAAAAGTTGAGTTATTGCAATAAAATAGGGGATTGTGCTGTAGGCGTTTAACAGAGTCCCGACCATGTTTAATCCAAATACTGATGCAATAAGAAGCTCGATAGGCCAAGGCAATGTAAGTTTAATATTCTTTTTTAATATTGTAGGGATAAAGCCTATTGAAATACCGATGATACTTCCTACAATCCAAATCCACTGTTCCACAATAAGTGCTAAAACAAGAGTAGCAATTATTACAACCTTCATGCTGTATGAAGCTATTATTTTTTTGTCATATTCTGATAACATTTAAATTATCTCAAAATTAAAATGGATATTTGTTTAATAGTATTTGTTGTTTTTAGTTATAAAATATTAAAGAACTTGAATAGATTTGGAAATAACTTCTCTATTAAATATAATACTGTAGTTGGAATTCTATGTCGTGATAAACTTACACTTAGAGGATCGGACCATTGACTCTCTGCACCAAATTCATCTTTAGATTTAACCTTGATGTCGTAAGTCCCTCTACCACTCCAACTATGGGATGTTTTGCATTCTTGACCAGATTCATAAGATCCTAGCCATCCGCTGTCTGTTCCATCTCCCCAATCAAATAGATAAAAAACATCATCTTTTTCATTGTCTTCTGTAGAGCTTATATAACTATATCTGGCATTTTTTTGAATGTTAGTTGGACCAATCGGTTTCTCAGGTTTGTCTGGCGATTCGTTTGGTTCAATAATCAAATTTTCTACTTTATCAATACCCTTTTCCCCTAAACTATCTGTTACAGTTAAAGTTACATCATATTCTCCAGGATTTTTATAAATGTGTGTCGGATTTTTTTCGGTTGAAGTTTCTCCATCTCCAAAATCCCACTGCCAAGAATATTCTGCCGCGCCTCCGCTTATTGAGACATAGAATTTGATAGAATGTTCAGTCGATTGAATGCCATTGTATGATATTTGCACAGAAGGTTTTTCATATGTGTCTATAATTTTAAACCAAACCGTTGCATCATTTTGACTATTGCTATCCCCTTCATTATCAAGTGTGCCTGAAGTGTAATAACATCCACTTGATTTTTTAATCTCATCGACTTTTACTATTTCATTATTAACTACATCATATTTAAAAAAGGCAATTGCCCCCCTTCTATCAGAAATATCATTATCTTTTCCTCCACCTTTATAACTACTTACATCAGCCAAATCATGATCATCTAAAAGTGGAATGTAAGGATCTCTATCCCATACTTTTATCTTTAATTCCGGAGTTTTTTGATGTACATCAAATTTATATTCAACTTCTTCCTCGTGATCATCATTATTTGTAGAATAATTGTTATTATATACATCAGACCACTCATCATCTTTAAAAGAAATACTATATGACCAATCTGCCTCCCCGTGCCCTAATCCTTCAATATCTCCTATTTCTTTTATTCTGCACATTGTGAAAGTGACGATTGGTTTTTCTCCGTTGCCAATTGTTACCGGTAAAGATTCCGACCAAGCACTTTCCAAATCTTCTTCATCCTTTGCTTTTACAGAAATGTGATATACTCCTTGATCTCCCCAGCTATGGGATGCACTGCATTCCGAGCCAGAGTTGAAAGGTCCTAACCAACCACTATTTGTTTTGTCCCCCCAATTAAAAAGATAATATATTTGGTCATTATCTTGATCAGTTGTAACACTCGAAAAAGAACACTCGCTATTTGTATCTCCATTAGCCGGTCCAGATGGTTTTTCAGGAGTTTCTGGTGGATGATTACCTTCGTTAAAATTGGTTTTTATGATGTCTAAATTGAAAGTACCTATTACGGTGCCCCAGTCAACTGCTTCTTTTACTTTAACTAAATATCCTGCTGCTGGTGAATACCAAAGATCTGATATTATACCTTCGCTACCAGATATTCTATAAGATTCGTAGCCATTTATAGTTTCTTTTCCCTTAAGTGTAATTTCATCAAGAAAATTGCCAGACGTAGTATTATGATAATCTATTCCGAGGCCTGTAGTGACATCTACTTGAATGAAGTAGTTAGTATTTGCCTGCCATGTGTTTTCATCCGTTGATATTGGGAAATCTAAGAAATCAAACGAATCGAATGTATCAGTCATGAGGAGATCAAAAGTGGTAATATGGGCCCCCATAGCTCTAACATCTCCTTCCACATGAAAATTAAATGCTTTAATGCCTAAAGTATCGATATCAATATAGGCAAATCCAGACAGAACTGCATAAAACTGTCCTATTTTTACTACGCCATTCCATTCGATATCCCCTCTGACATCAGTTTCTTCTAATTCTAATATGTATTTTTCGTTTTCAATTGAAACAACTTTTGCCGTTATTTGAAAATTATCTGAATCTAGTTTGATTGTCGAATCTTCATAAATGAACTCCATATTATATTTCCAATAATTTCCAATATTCCACTTTGGTAAATCAGCTTGATCAGTTGTCGTTATCTTCAAAGCTGAAATACTTACAAAAAAACTGATTACTAAAATAAAAAAAATTACAAAAACCAATATTTTTTTATTTAGCATTTTTACCTCCTCCAGCATAAAATACAATAAAAAAAAAGTATATAATATTACCTCAATTTAAATAATTTATAATTGCAGATACAAAACCTCTGGTTTCTTTTTACCAAATATACCATCCATAAAATTCTCTTGTTTAGAATAAAAAAATCATATATAACAAATTATGGACTGGACGGGATTTGAACCCGTGGCCTCCACCTTGCGAAGGTGACGATCTTCCAGCTGATCTACCAGCCCAATGATTTAATTAAACTTGTTTTTCGCCGCTTTTAAAGCTTCGACAACTGGTAGTTTTTCACCCATCATAAACTTCTCCAGGGATCCCCCACCCGTACTAATGTGTGACATTTTATCTGTAAGTCCAAGTTTTTCCACAGCGGCGACGGTGTGACCACCACCGACAATAGAAAAGCTATTGCTATTTGCAACGTATGTGAAAATCTCTTTAGTTCCTTCCATAAACAAGGAATTTTCGAAGACACCGCATGGTCCAGATAAAAATACAGTTTTAGCGTCTGTTAAAATATATTTAAATTTTTTAATTGATTTGTCACCTATATCAAAAAGATTGTATTCGATGGGCAGATCAGAAACATCAACCTCTTCTCTGTTATTGTTGGTTTGATATGCAAAATCAACTGGAAGGTAAATATTACCACTATATTTTTCCAAGAGTTTTTTTATCTCATCATAAGTTTCAGAAGATCCTTCATCGGAGAGGCTTTCTTCAGTTTTATCTCCAAGATTAAAACCTTTAGCTTTTAGAAATGCGTTGGCTGGAAGACCAGTAAGTATGATTTTATCCGCAGTTCCTTTTTGAAGAAGACGTTCGATTGTCACGATCACATCAGAGAATTTTGCACCACCAAATAAGAAAACACTTGGTTTTTCAGGATTTGCAATAATCTTTCCAAGAGTTGTAAGTTCTTTTTCCATTAAACGACCAGCACAAGATGGGAGGACATAGGTAAAACCAACTAGTGAACATTGTTTGCGATGTGCTGCTGCAAAAGCATCATTTACAAAATAATCGGCCAACGGATACAAGTTTTGTACAAGTTCAGATTGTGCATGCTCTTCTGGAGATTTTTTGTCAGTTTCTCCATCAAACTTTCTAACATTGTCAAGCATTAAAACTTCGCCAGGATTTAGGGATTTTATCGCTTCTTTTGCCTTAACCCCATATATGTCATCAATAAATTTCGTATCTTGCCCTAATAGATTTGATAGAGCTTTAGCATGTTTTTCAAGATTAATAAAATCCCAGCTGCCTTGCCGACCTTGATGTGCAAGAATCACTACTTTGGCTTTATCTGAAATTAACTCTTTTATTGTTGGTAAAACTCTTTTGATACGTGTAGTGTCAAGTATTTCAAATGTTTCTTTATCAAGAGGCATATTGAAATCCACACGTAGTAAAACTGTTTTATTTTCAAAATTAAAATCATCCAGAGTGTTATATTCTCTCATAAAACATAATCCTCCAGGGAAAACGTATCAATATTCTTTATTTAAAACTATAGATTAAAAGAATTTTATGCTGTTTGAACTACTTTTACTTCATCAGTTTTTTTTTGATCTGAATAAATGTAGTTGATTAAATCAACAATTCTACAGGAATATCCCCATTCATTGTCGTACCATGAAAGAATCTTTAGAAGGTTTCCTCGTTCTCCATTAATCTTAGTACTAAGCCCATCAATTATCGCAGAATGTGGATTTCCAACGATATCTGCAGATACAAGCGGCTCCTCTGTATATTCTAGAATCCCTCTTAGGCTATTTTCAGATGCATCTTTAAAGGCATTATTCACTTCTTCTGTCGTGGTTTCTTTTTTAAGCCAGCATGTAAAATCAGTTAAAGATCCATCCGGCGTTGGTACTCTTACAGCCATTCCATCAATCTTTCCCTTTAACTCTGGGATAACTAACGTTACTGCTTTTGCCGCACCAGTTGTGGTAGGGATGATTGACACAGCAGCAGCTCTTGCTCTGCGAAGATCTTTATGTGGGAAATCAAGGATACGTTGATCGCCAGTATATGAATGAATTGTAGTCATAAATCCTTGTTCTATCCCAAAAGTATCATTTAATACCTTTACTGGTGGCGCCAGACTGTTGGTTGTGCATGATGCATTTGATATTATGTTGTGCCTGTCAGGATCATATAGCCGTTCGTTTACACCAAGTACAATCGTTATATCTGGGTCTTTTGCCGGTGCAGATATGATAACCTTTTTTGCCCCTGCTTCTAGATGTTGTGAAGCACCATCTCTATCGCGGAAAATACCTGTTGATTCTATAACAACATCGATACCAAGATTGTTCCACGGAAGCTTTGCGGGCTTTACTTCAGATAAAAATTTGATAAATCTATCGTTAACAACGATTCCATCTTCTTTGGCTTCAATCGTGCCTTGGAATCTACCATAAATTGAGTCATATTTCAAAAGATGAGCAAGCGTCTTGGTGTTGCCAAGATCATTTATTGCAACAATCTCAAATTTAGTTCCATACTGAGAATGTTGTAAAGCTGCTCGTAATGTATTTCTTCCTATCCTTCCGAAACCGTTTATTCCTACTCGAATCATCCCTTCCACAAAATCAAAAAATAGTGTTTCTCTATATAATACTTCCGACAAGATAGGTTGACTTGGCATTTATGATTTTTACAGAGATGAATTCTCCTATTTTTACCTTCTCTTTAATAACAACTGGTTTATAATTTTCAGTTCGCCCCACAAATGTATTGTTTTTACCTTTTTCAGTTATTAAAGCAGTATATTTCTTGCCAATGTGCTTTTGATTATTTTCTTTCGAGATGGTGCTGCATATTTTTGTTAATTTCCTAGATCGCTCTTTTACAATCTCTGTTTTGATTCTTTTTTTAAACTCTTTAGCTTTTGTAAAAGGTCTAGCTGAGAATCTAGTAATATTTGTAATATCTGGCTTTACAGTTTTTAACAAATCAATTGTGTTCTGGAATTGCTCATCTGTCTCAGATGGAAATCCAACAATGATATCAGTCGAAATAGTAATTTCTGGATATTTTTCTCTGAAATTGTTTACTATTCTAATAAAATCATCAACTGAGTATTTTCGATTCATTTTCTCTAAAATATCATTATCTCCTGATTGTACTGGCAAATGTACAAATTTGTAGATTCTTGGATCATCAAAACCATCTATTATCGAATCCATATTTTTCAAACAAGTATATGGGTTCATCATTCCAACACGGATTCTAAACTCTCCTTTTAATATGCTAAGTTCTCTTAGAAGATTTCCCAAATTGCTATTTAAATCAAGGCCGTATGAGCTAGTATCTTGTGAAGTAAGTTGAATTTCTTTACAGCCTTCCTTTACAGCAATGCAGACGTCTCTGTTTATCTCACTTATTGGATAACTTTTTAGTTCTCCTCGAGCTAGAGTAGTAATGCAATATGAACATGAGAACATACACCCCTCAGCAATAGAGATTGGGGCAAAAATATCATCAAAATACTTTGGAAAAGCGGTTTTATTTTTTTCTAGAAAATCAGTTTTTTTGCCATCTAAAATATCAATGATGTGGTGAGAATATTGCGGTGGGAGAAGATCAGCGTCTGGGATAATTGATTTTATTTTCTCTGATTGAACAGATGCCATACAACCAGCAACAACAATTCTTTTACCTGTCTCTTTTAATTTTTTCAGACGTGAAAGCATACGCTGTTCGGTCGTATCAATAACAGTGCAAGTGAGAATAACAAGCGCATCCGCATCATCTAAAGATTTAACCAGTTCATGCTCGCTTTCCTTAAGTATTCCCTTAATAAGACTAGCATCGCCCTTATTTGCAGTACAACCGTATACTTCAACATATACTTTCATAAAACAAAAACGAAGAGGAATTTGCCTATTTAACTGCTTCTTCTATTCTATTCAAAACAAATTTCCTGTCTAAATTTGATAAAAAGAAGCCAGCTCTTGGTCCTTTCTCCTGGCCGAGTATGATCTGATAGATTGTTTTAAAAGATGTTTTTATAGGAATGTTAAGACTTTCAGAAGTTTCATAGATTGCATTATGAATGGCTTCAGGTTCCCATTCAATAGAAGAGATGTTGTTGTTAAAAGATTTTAAAAACTCTATTTGCTCCTTTTGTAGTTTCAATTTAGGAATTTGTTTTTTCACCTCAAATTTTACCATATCGGGTGCAAAAGTATCGAGCCAGTTTTTTACATGTTCAACTCTTTGTTTCAAATGTTTTTCGTTTTCTTTGTCTAAATCTTTTGGTATCTGATTGGTACGAAGCAAAATCTTCTTGATATTGCTCCAACTTGGATCGATCTGCACAAGTGTAACAAGATGTCTATATGGGAGCTGATACGGCATTTTCTTTTTAACTCCGTCTGGCTGTGATAGTTCATAAGTTTTTTCGAAATCTTTCATTCCTTTTTCAGGTTCTTCTTTTCCAAAATAAACCCTTTCTAGTTTATCATATTCATCTACCAGATTTAACAATCCCAAGCTTGAATCAAAGACAATATGCTTGCCAGGCTGATTACTCATAATAAGAAATCTTAATACTTCTGGCGGGGTCATTTTTAGCATTTCTTCGGCACTGAGAGCGGTACCTTTCGAGCTATGCATTGCCCCTTTTCCTTTGAGCATAATAAATTCGTAAACAGTGTATTTTGGTGCAGGATAGTCATATACCTCTTCCACAATTTTCACGCCTGTATCCCTTGCACCGCCAACTGTTCCAAGATCTTTACCAAACGGCTCAAAAGTTACTCCTAACATCTTCCATCGGGCCGGCCAATCAACACGCCAAGGCAGCTTTCCAACACCGCCTTTTGTTATATCGATTTCCCCCTCATATCCACAGTCACAAATGTATTCGATAGTTGGATAGTCGTAGAGAACTGCTTTCGCGTTAGTCATTTTTTTACACTTTTCACAACGGATGTTAAAAGGTATCCAGTTTTTTGGAAGTTGTCTTTTTGATATTTTTTGAATGATTTCTTTGATTTTATCTGCGTCGTCCATAGCTGTTTTAATTGCATCGTTGTATTTGCCAGTTTTATACATTTCACTAGCGCGATGAACAGTTGGTTTAACACCAATTTCTTCAAGTGAATTTAAGAACGATGTTAGGTAGTGGTCCGCGTAGCTTTTGTGTTTTCCACACGGGCAGGGAATATCTGATATCGGCATACCGACATATTTTTCATAGATCTTTGGCAAATATGGGTAGACTTTTCTTAGGGGATCAAAGTCATCTGCTATATAGATAAGCTCAGCATCTCCACCTTTGGCTAAAACAGACCTATAAACCGCGTCTGTTGTCAAAATCTCTCTCATGTTACCAATGTGGATTGGCCCGGATGGAGTTATCCCAGTAGCTAAAACATGTTTCTTTTTTTCTTTGAGTAAATCTTCTGCTAAAACATCGGCCCAGTGCATATTTTACTCCTATGAAAAATTAATTTCAGATCTGTCTGGCTCTAATCAAGGCTCGTAATGGTATTCCATCTACCTTATTTTGTGCACTTTTATTAATGACAGCAAGACATAGCACTGGCGTTCCCTTTTCTTTTTTTGTAGCTTTTAACGCCATCTTAAAAGTGTTTCCTGTACCAGTCACATCATCGACAATAACTACTTTTTTATCTTTAACACTTGCATAGTTTGAAGAAAAAGCACCAGATTTTTCATAATGTGGTCTAAAAACAGCCATTTCTAATCCTAACTTATCAGCAACTTGTGTAGCATATGGAATGCCGTTTATTGCTATACCAACGATGCCATCAATATCTTCACATTCTTCAAGAATAATATCACATAAGGCATCGGATATAAAACTCATCCTGGAAGGGTATACGCCAACAGAACGCCATCCAATTTTTACATCACCTACTGGTTTTTTCTTATCCCCTTTGCTAAGAAGCCATTCTGCTGTTTCTTTAGAAACGTTTAGCTCATCTGCTATTTCGAGTATTGTAAGTCCGCTTTCTTTGAATTTTTTTGCTTTTTCTATGAGTGTTTCTACTTCTTTCATATCTCTACACCCTTGGAAATACGTATATATAAATTATATTTAGATGTTTTGTACAGTATTTTTATCCAACAAAAACTATTTATAATTATATATTATTATGCTATAAAGTTTGAAAATGGTGATATGTATGAAGAAAGTTTGGGTAATTGGAATAATATTAATATTATTCGGATTAGTATTTACGCCAGTCATATCGGCTTCTAATAATAATTCAGAATCAAGTTCCAAAGTTGGAAGAAATTATCAACCATTGTTAATAGTCGAATTTAAAGGTTCCAGTATAGTAATAAAAAATATTGGTGATGAGCCAGCAAATAACGTAGTAGTTCATGTTTGGTTTGACGGGTTAATTTTTGTTAATAAAGATATAACAGGTTTTATAGATACGATAGGGTCTGGAGAAAGTTATACTTTTTCGTGGGGATTTGTTTTTGGTATAGGGCCTGTAACAATTCATGTCGAGGTAACTTATGATGGCATGCTTGAACCTGCAACCGCTCAGGCCACAGGTTTTATGCTTGGTTCTTTAATATTGGGATTAAGTTAATCTCACTTTTTTTAATTCTTTGATAGTAAAACCTAAATATTAAAATACTATATGTGTCAATATATAAGTGAGATTTTATGGCTAAACAAAAAAAAGGCGAAGGTTTTCACTCTGCAGCAGGGCTTATTCGTTATTTTGATGCAGAGGAAAAAACACGATTGAAAATTCCACCATGGCTTGTCGCAGGTATGTGTATAGCTACAATAGTGATTTTAGCTATTGCACATGTTATGTGGCCAGTTTAAAAACTTATTTTTTTAATTTTATCTTTGTAAGGTCTCTAGCTTTTAATAGCGCCTCATCTATCTTATCTTTATTTGGTCCACCACACTGAGTCATATGTGGTTTACCGCCTCCACTGCCACCAAGTATTTTACCAATCTCAGGTGCGATTTCTCTGAGATCAATATCTACATTTTTTGATGCCATTGAAACAAGTTTCTTTCCATCGAAGATATGAACAACAAAATCTTTTCCTTCAATTATTTTTCCAGCTACAACATTAGCATCTGACAAAGATATGCCTGTAACAACTTTTATCTTCGTTCCAGGAATTGTCTCAGCTTTACTAATTATCCCTTTAATCTCATTTGTAGATACTTTCTTTTTATCTTTCTGAGATTTTTTCCATTCGTTGAAAAGATGCTCCGAAGCTTCTACAAGATCTTTAACTCTTTTTTTACCATCTATTTTTACTTCTTTTAGAAAACGATTCAAAGTTTTATGGAGTTGATCTATGGGGACAGAAAAAACTTTAGAGACTTTTTTAAGTTCATTAGAAACATCTATACTTTCTTTTATTTCATAGTTTTTACTTAGCAGTATTACAATTTCGTCATAAATCTGTTTTTCCTCTTCTTGATAAACATCAGCCATTTTACCTGCTGCAAAAATAACTCTATTTACACCATCTTGTATTCTTTCAAATTTGATTATTCTAATTTTCTCTATTTCTCTTGTATTATTTAGATGCGTACCACCACAGGCTTCAACATCTATATCTGGGATATTCAAAACACGGATTGAATTTCCAGGGGGAACTCCGCCCTGATAAAGTCTAAAACCGAATTTCTTTTCGGCATTATTGCGATCCATAACTAACTTTTCAACTTTAATTTCTTTTTTTATGAACTTATTTGCAAGATTCTCAATTTCTTTTTGTTCCTTTTCAGAGACAGGTTTATAATGTGAAAAATCAAAACGGGCTTCGTTAATCCTTAATTGCGAACCTGCTTGCCAGACATGTTCACCAAAAAATTGTCTTAAAGCACCATTTACTATATGCGTACCTGTGTGGTGTTTCATAAGAGTGTATCTGTGATCCCAGTCAATTACTCCATGAACTTTGTCACCAATGTCAAAATCACCGTTTATCCTGTGTATAATTGCATTCCCAACTTTTTTCACATTATTTACGTTCAATCTTTTACCATTGGTTTCTAGATAACCAACATCGCTTGGTTGTCCGCCTCCTTCAGGGTAAAAAGCAGTTTTGTCTAAGATGATATCTACACCATCTCCACTCTTTTTTTTCCATAAAACTTTGGCATCAAAGCTTTTTGTGTAATGATCTTTATAGTACAATTTTTCTGTTTCAGGAAGGTCTATTTTTATATTTTCCTTTTTCTCCTCTTGTTTTTCATGGGAATGTAATTCTGCAACCATTGATTCAAAATTCTCAGGGATAATTACATCCATTCCTTCTTTTTTTGCAATATTTTTAACAATCTCTGGTGGCATCCCATGCGTGTCATATAATACAATAAGATCTTCTTGATCGATTTTTCCCTTGTCCTTCAATATTCTTTTAATAAGATTTTTCCCTTTTGATAACGTATCATGATATCGTTTAGTTTCAATGTCTAATATCTCTACAATTTGCTTTTCCCTTTCTTTTAGGGATGGGAAATCTTTTTTGAGATGATCCAGTTGCATCAAAACAAGTTTTCCCAGAGAAATATCTATTCTTAATCTATCAATAAAACGAAGAGACCTTCTGATTATTAGACGTGCCAGATATCCTGCTTTAACATTTGATGGAACAATCCCATCACCAAGCATAAAAGAAAGACATTTAGTATGATCTGCAAGGGAGTAGATGCTTACCATGTCGTCTTTATTTTTTGCATGTTTTTTAATCCAATCGATCATTTCAGGGAAAGCAGCATCATAAACGGTTTCTGTTCCTTGAGTACACCATGCTATTCTTTCTAAACCATATCCTGTATCAACAATATTAAGGGGATTTGGCGAATATTTTTTACCTTCAATCTCAAAATTACCGTTTTCATCTTCTTTCATATTCATGAAGACAAGGGTAGCAATTTCTAGACCACCTGCAAGAACCTCAAGGCAAGGTCCCGCGTTCCCTCCACCAAACCATAATTCTTCTTTATAATTGATATCTTTTCGTGGAATGCCAATAACATTTACAAAATATTCGTCGCATAATCTCACAGTATCTTCTTTGAAATAAATTTCATCAACATTTTTATTAAAGGCATGATGCCCCATCATCTCAAACATCGTCAGATGTCGTCCACTTATTCCAACTTGCTCAAGATCGTTTAGACGTATGCAAGGTTGAGAGATAACTAAGGGATTTGCAGGAGGTGGTACTATACCTGACGTAACATGTGGTTGAAAATCAGCTATGGATGCAATAGTAAGGTAAATATCAGAACGCCAGCGAGCTATAACTGGACATCTTTCGCCAGTTTCAGGATATTTGAGTCTAGAATGATTGTTTTTTTCAAAAAAGGATAGAAAACTTTCACGAACTTCACTAAGGCTTAAAGGTTTTTTACCTAGAGGCTTTCCGATGAAACTGAAATCTACGCATGGCCGATCTCCACAGAATTTCGAATTTTTGTCTAATGTCCAATAATATGATCCACAGGATTCACATTTCTTCCTAACAAAACCGTTATCATGGAAGAATTTTAAATTGCATTCTCTTTGTAGGAACGAACTCATATAATCTCACTGATGTCAATCGAAATATAAACAAGGTTTATAAATGGTATCTATATCAGAAACTTCGATATGATTGGTATAGAAAGTTTAACAGAAATTGGTTTGATTATTCTTTACATCGCTTTGCCACTTCTTGTTTTATATATGATATATCTGATATTTACCAAGGCATTTACTTATATGGGCTTTACAACTTTAGAAGCCATCCTCATTGTTTTTATTTGCTTTATACTTGGATCAGGGTTAATAGATGATTTCCTGCCCATTAGTTTTTCAAATATCTATCTTTTCTCTTCAGGAAATTGGAAAGTCGGAATTAATATGGGTGGAGCAATTATTCCGATAATTCTTAGCATTTACCTAGTAATAAAGAAAAAGTTAGAAGTATACAAAGTAATAATTAGCATTGTTCTTGTCTCAATTGTTACATTTTTTGTAACGTATCCAGATCCATCCAACGGAATAGTTTCCCAGTTTCCAAAGTTTTTATTGCCTGCAATATTTGCAAGTTTAGCATCAGTTGTTTTGTTGTGGAAAAATTTCAAAAAGGCAGCCCCATTGGCATATATATCTGGTACTCTAGGAGTATTAATTGGTGCAGATGTTTTTCGTTTATTAGATCTTTTGGCTTATAATATAAACAAACCAACACCTGCTGTTATTGGAGGGGCTGTAGTTTTTGATATGGTATTCATAACAGGAATACTTGCCGTTATACTTGATGGATTAATTATGTTTAATCAAAGGAGAAGAGAAGGCATAAGTTAGCTATATTCCTTTATTTATTTAAAATTCTTAAAAAATTTTATATATTTCTCTTTTACTGTAGGTGAAGATGTTTCGAGGCTTTAAATGACTGATTCAATAGAAGAAATGATTAAGAATAAGGATGAATTGCAACAAAAAGCAAATGAGCTAAAGGAAAAAAGAAACCAACTTCATTCAAAATCCAAGAAGTTAGCTGATGAAAGAGATTCTTTAAATTCTATGATTAGAGACCTTAGGAATAAGATATCTGAGCATAAGAAGAAACGTGATGAACTGAATGAAAGGGTCAAGCATGCAAAAGAGCAGAGAAATCAACTCAACAAAAGCCATAGCGAGATAAAAAAACAAATAGAGCAACTCGAGAAAGAGCGATCTTCATCTTTAGGTTCAAATTTGAATGCCCTCAAGAAACAACTTAGAACACTTGAAAATGAGCAGATGACGCAACCTATGTCTCCTCGTAAAGAGAAAAAATTAATAGAAACTATTTCAGACTTAAATAAGAAAATAAAAGAACAAGAGGAAGTTTTGAATAAAGATCCTAGACTTAAAAAGGCTGTCGAGGAAGAAAAAATCATTAAACAGAAAGCAGAAAAACAACACGAACTAGTTGAAAAATTAGCTAATCGCGCTCAAGAAGAGCATGAGAACATGATTGAGATTATTAAACAACTTGACAATCTTATTAAAAAAGTCACTTCAATTCAAGAAACCATTGTTGAAACTAAGATTCAAGCAGACACTATCCATAAGGAGTTTATTGAGTGCGTTGACAAGATACATGATTTGGAGAGAACGATCTCTTCAACTCAGGAAAAGAAACGCAAAACTAAGAAAGTTGAAGAAGCCACGACCGCCCAAAAAGAAGCTGATGAGATATTTGAGCGATTTAAACGTGGCGAGAAACTTAGCACTGCAGATCTTATGACCTTGCAGAAAGCTGGTTTAATTTAGACTTAATTATTAAAGGGGAAATAGAAATGGAATGCGAGCTTTGTGGTAGAGTTTGTGAATGTAAACCTGCTATTGTTGACGGCGTAAAAATGATGCTTTGCCCTAGTTGCATGAAATATGGTAAAGGTATAAAGCCAGTTGCTGAAGTGTCTACCAGTGCAAATAAACCTATGTTGCAGAGGATTAAACGACCAAAAGAAAAAGATGTTTACAAGGACATGGATAAAGAACTTGTTTCTAATTGGAATGTTATTATTAAAAATGCCCGGGAGAAAAAAGGTTTGAGCCGTGAACAACTTGGCTTCAATATTGGTGAAAGAACAGTCACAATATCTAAAATTGAAAATGGGGAGTTACGTCCTTCAGATAAAGTAGTTGAAAAATTGGAAAAAGAGCTTAAAATCAAACTCTTAGAGGAAGTTTCAGGTACACCATCCTATTCAATTGGTTCACGCTCTAGTAGAGGTCTTACTCTTGGAGATTTTATTAAAAGAGAAGAATAAGAGTTACCATGGATAAACAAATTCTATCAAAGGCAATAAAGGCACTTTCAGAGGGTAAATTAATCGTTTATCCTACTGATACATTGTACGCTCTTGGTGCCGATATTTTTAATAAGGATGCAGTCAGGAAAGTTTATTCCATTAAAAAAAGAAAATTCAATGATCCTCTACCTGTGGCAGTTGCAAATATTGATGAAATGGAGAAGATTGCATTGATAAATGAGAAAGCAAGAATTTTAGCAAGGAATTTCCTACCTGGTAAATTGACGCTTGTTCTAAAAAAAAGACCGAACATTCCTGATGTTATTACTGCTGGCCTTGACAATATTGCAATACGAATCCCAGACAACCAAATCGCTTTAGAGTTATTATCTGAATTTGGTCCGATTACTGCAACTAGTGCCAATATCCATGGAAAAAAGACCCCAGGTATTATAAAGAAAATTATAATGCAGTTTAAAAAAGCAGATATTTCAGTTTTCATTGATAATGGAAATCTTGAAGAAAAGGCATCTACAATTGTTGATGTATCTTCTACCCATCTTAGCATACTTCGTGAGGGTGATATAACCAAAAAACAAATCTTGGAAGCGATAAAACATGGATAACAGCATTTATGAGAAGTATGTGCTTGCAGGTAAAATAGCAGCAGATGCCAGAGATTATGGTAAGCGTCTGATTAAATCTGGTGTTAGTTTTTTAGAGGTTGCAAATAAAGTTGAATCAAAAATAATTGATAGTGGAGCAGGTCTTTCTTTCCCTGTTAATATTTCGATAAATGAGGTGGCCGCTCATTACAGTCCAAGACATGATGACAAACGTGTTTTCAAGAAAGGGGATGTTGTGAAACTTGATGTTGGCTCACATGTTGATGGTTATATAGCTGACACGGCAATAACAGTTGAAGTTGGGACAAATAAATACGTCGATATGATCAAAGCTTCAAGTGATGCATTAGCTGCTGCTATCGATTTTATGAAGGCAGGAGTCGACCTTTCAGAACTGGGAAGGATTGTTAAGGAAACTATAAATTCCTATGGTTTTAATCCAATAGATAACCTAACAGGGCACAGCCTTCAAAAGTATGTTCTTCACTCAGGTCTTAGTATCCCTAGCGTTCCGGATTTCCCCCAGAGAATAAAACCAAAAGCTGGAGATGTAATAGCTATTGAGCCTTTTGCGACCAATGGGATGGGACATGTAATTTCAGGGGAAGGAAGCAATATTTATCTTTGTAATAAAACCTTTAGAACAAAACTTGTCAGGGATAAAAGATATCAAATAATTTTCAATAAGTTTGTTAGAGAATATGGAACATTGCCATTTGCCCAGAGATGGTCTCAAAAGTTGTTTGAAAACAGTGACATATTTTTAAGAAAACTGTCGTTTCTAGGTTTAATAAAGCATTATCCTCAGCTGATTGAAGCAAAAAAAGGAATAGTTACACAAAAGGAGCATACTGTAATTGTCACAGAAGAGGGTTGTGAGGTTACAACGTGAAAAAAAAGAACGATAAAAAAATCATTAATTTCGAAGAACTTAGCTGGAAGCAAATTGATAAGCTGAACAGAGATAAAACAATTTTCTTTTTACCAATAAGTCCAATGGAGGAGCATGGTCCTCATTTACCAGTTGGCACAGATTTTTTAGCAATAAAGGAAGCTACAACCGAAGCAATAAAAACTTTGAATAAAACAAAGCCTGATTTAACATATGTGCTTCTGCCATCTTTCCCAGTTGGATTCTGTAAATTTAATACAGATTTTCCAGGCA
>CAYMMP010000012.1:0-10092 GCA_964391625.1 uncultured Thermoplasmatales archaeon
TTGTTCTTCTGGTGAATGAGGATATTTGATTGTTGGACCAATGCTTATCATGTCCATGCCTGGGAATTTTTCACCGATGATTCCAGTTTCTAATCCTGCGTGTATTGCTTCTATTTTTGGTTCTTTACCATACATATCTTTAAAGACTTTCTTTGAAAGAGCTAGCAATTTCGAATCCATGTTCGGCTTCCAACCAGGATAAGGATCGTCCTCTTCGACGTCAGCCCCTGAAAGCTCTGCAATCGCATGTATACGATCACGAAGGTCCTGTAAAGCTGATTTAATCGAGCTTCGCGAGCTCATATGAATAAATGCAATATTGTCTTTTATGGAAACTGATGCAAGATTTGTTGATGTTTCTACTAAGCCAGGAATATCATAGCTCATCTTCTCAACACCATGTGGGAGAGCATGTAAAAGATCTAAAAGTTTCTTTTGCGAATCTTTGGTCAGAACATTATTAACCTTTTCAGCGCCCTCTATTTCTACTTTGAACTTTGGATCAATTGGTTTGATCTCTTCAAGAATGTCTTTCTCTTCTTTTTTAACTGCTTTTATGAAATCATCTTTTTCAGATTTGTCAATAGTTGTTATTGCGTATGCCTCACGAGGTATTGCATTATGTTTATCGCCACCTTTTATGTCAGCTACATAAAAATCAAAATCATTGTTTGTTTTCCAAAGTATGCGAGCCAATAATTTTACAGCATTGCCTCGCTGCTCATGAATATCTACACCAGAATGACCGCCACGTAAACCTGAGGCCACAATCTTCATACTTTCAAAGTTACTTTTTACAGATTGCATTTTAATAGGCAAGCTGATTTTAGTATCTCCGCCACCAGCGCAACCTACTGTTATAACACCAAAATCTTCACTATCGATATTCAACATTATTTTGCCGGTAAGCATATCAGATTTCATAGCAAAAGCACCGGTGAGGCCTGTTTCCTCGTCTACTGTGAACAAAGCTTCAATAGGGCCATGTTTCAAGCTAGTATCTTCAAGTATTGCAAGACTGATGGCTAAACCTGCACCGTCATCAGCACCAAGGGTAGTACCATCTGCAGTAAGAATGTCGCCATTAAGTTTTAGCTGTATTTGGTCCTTTGTAAAATCAAAATCAACATCGTTATTCTTTTCACAGACCATATCCATGTGGCCCTGTAAAATCACAATAGGTTTTTTCTCCATACCTGATGATGCAGGTTTACTAATTACAACATTACCCGGCTCATCAACTTTATATTTTAAATTATTACTTTTTGCAAAATTAACTATATATTCACGGATTTTTTCCTCATGTTTTGAACATCGAGGAATCTTTCTTATTTCATCAAAATGCTTCCAAACAAGTTTTGGTTCAAGATTTTCAATAACTGACATATAATTTTTACCTCCCTGGTATAAAATGTGAGACAGGTAATGTAACAAACTAGTTAAAAAGATTTGCTACAAAATCCTTTATATAATGTCTCCATATTTACCCAACAAACATTCGGAGGCGAATCGTTTTATGGATTGGGGAATGAAAAATCGTCTTTCACGCATGATAAAAAAAGATGGACACACAGTTATGCTTGCTGTTGATCACGGATACTTTATGGGACCTACGACAGGTCTTGAAAACATTAGTAAGACTGTAAAACCGTTGTTGCCTTATGCTGATGTGCTGATGCCTACAAGAGGTGGATTAAGAAATTACATCCCTCCAGAAACAGACATACCAATTTGCTTAAGAGTATCTGGGGGAACAAGCATTCTTAATGAAACAAACCTACTTCATGAAGGCATAGTTTGTGATATAGAAGATGCAATTAGATTGAATGTAGCTGCCGTAGCTTTTTCAATACTAGTCGGTCAACCATTTGAGAGGGACACACTTCTAGGATTTACAGAGATTATAGATGAATGTAACAGATATGGAATTCCCGTGCTTGCTGTTACCGCTGTAGGAAGAGGTCTTGGAAAGGATGCAAAATATCTTTCATTAGCATCAAGGATGGCTGCTGAATTAGGAGCAAGTATTGTAAAAACATATTATTGTAAAGATTTTGAAAAAGTTGTTGATACATGCCCCGTTCCAATTGTTATAGCGGGCGGTAAAAAAATCCCAGAAAAAGATGCACTTCAGATGGCATATGATGCACTACAGGCGGGAGCAATAGGTGTAGATATGGGTCGTAACATATTCCAAAGCACAAACCCTGTAGGAATGATGAAAGCTGTAAATTCTATTGTTCATAAGAAATACACGCCAAAAGAAGCGCACGATCTTTTTAAAACCAAAAAATAAAAAAATTTGAGGAATAACCTTCAAATTTCCTTCTATTCAACTTTATTGAATTCGTAGCTTAAAAATTCTCCACCCAACAGTAACGTAAATGTAGTTTCATTGTTTGAAAATTCATAATCATAACACATTAGAAAAGATGCAGTTTCCAATCTAGTACAAAGTTCCCCCTCCTCGTCGATTTCAAATGTATACCATTCTATGGTAGTATAGTTTCCTTCTATATCCCAATCATATGTTGTAACTTTTTTTAATGAGCCATTTGTATAAAAAGTCCATGTTTCATCGCTTCTAAATTTAGTTCCATTATATGCTCCACCTTGCCAAGTTCCAATAAATTTACTGATAGGGTCTGTTGTTGTGTTGTTGTTTGATTCATTACTGCTTGATTTTTTTTCATTACATCCACTTAAAGAAACGACCAATAGTACAAGTGTTAAGATAATGACAAATACTTTTTTCATTTGTATCTCCTCGTCTAATAAATGAACTTGGCATTAATAATTACATATTAAATATTTCTCTGATAAAAAATAATATCATCTGTTTTTCTTTTTTTATTACTCTTTTTATACTACTTTTTGGAATAAATCCATAAGCGACAAACTCTTTTTTATTAATCCGATCTATAACAATACTTCTATCTGTATTTGCCTTTTCTGCTTTATTTTTTAATTTTCTACAGTTGCCTTTTTAATTGCAATGTTTCCAAACATCTTCTTTAAATTGAAAAAACCTTTTGATATAATTTCATTATTTATTTGATTCTTAGTTGATTGGTTTTCGAAAAAATCCATATAAGGAGAAATAAATTCCTGCCATTGCTTTACACTTTCTTGAATTTGATCAAAACAACGTCCACAAACAGTATGATCTTTTCCCAGTGTCGGGTGTCTGTATCCTTCGAATAAGGCTAGCTTTTTTCCGCATTCATTACATTCTGCCATGTCATCACCTCTTTTTTATCACTCTATATGCTGAATCTGAACAATGGAACATAAAGCGGCATTACGAAAAATTATTGTAAACTTCTAAAATCATGAGATTTCTTTTAATTTTGTAGGAAAAATGAACTTTTTGCAAAAAATCTCTTTAACACGATAACTTTAAATAAAAAACAATATTAACCAGATAAAAAAGGGGAATTTATTATGGATCCTATGTGGTGGATATTAATACTAATCATAATACTTGTAGTATTCTTCTTGCTTATATTTTTTGGATACTACAACAGAATCATAAGGCTAGAAAATCGAATAGACAACTCATGGGCGCAGATTGATGTTCAACTAAAGCGAAGAGCCGATTTAATACCAAATCTTATAGAAACGGTAAAAGGATATAAGGTGCATGAGCAAGAGGTTCTTGAGAATGTTACAAAAGCCCGTTCTGCTCTAATGAGTGCAAAATCGCCTCAAGAAAACATCAATGCAGATAATATACTTACAGGAGCATTAAAAAGCTTGTTTGCTGTAGCAGAAAATTATCCTAATCTTAAAGCCAATGAGAATTTTTTAAGTCTTCAGGATGAGCTTTCTAATACAGAAAATAAAATAGCATATTCAAGACAGCACTTCAATGACTCGGTTTTAGTTTACAATAACCTTGTTGAGACAATACCTGGCAAATGGTTTGCAGGATTCATGGGCAAGAAAACAAAGGAAATGCTACAGATACCAGAAGCTTCAAGAGAAGTACCAAAAGTCAAGTTTTAAAAATAGTTAAATTTCGATTAATATGCAAGAGAAGATACTAGTTGAAGACCAGATTAGAAAAAACAAGCGTCAAACAATATATGTATGTGGTTTAATGGCGCTTTTGTTCATAGCTGTAGTATTCTCCATAGGATATATTTTCTTTGGAAGTATAGTTATCTCATTAGTGTTTGCTCTACCAATTGCCCTAGGCTATATTGCAATTACTTATTCAATATCTGTCTCAGCTGTACTTTCAGCTGCTAAAGCAAGACCAGCAAATCCTCAAGTTCGCGAAGAAAAACTTCTAATTTATAGGGTTGAAGAAATGGCTATAGCTGCCGGCCTTCCAACACCTAAAGTGTACGTTCAAGATTCCGAATATATCAATGCTTTTGCTACTGGTAGAGATCCAAAAGAAGGTGTAATTTGCGTAACAACTGGTGCTTTGCAGAAACTTAACCAAGAAGAGCTTGAAGGCGTTATTGCACATGAAATGAGCCATATCAAAAACTATGACATTAGATTAGCAACAATCACAATTGCCGTTGTAGGCGCTATAGCGCTAATGTCTGAAATTCTGTTTTATTCATTGTTTTGGGGTGGAGCTGGACGCGGTAGAAAGGGTGAAGGGAACCTGATATTGTTGGCTCTTGCAATTCTTTTTGTGATACTTGCACCAATATTTGCTAGATTGACCTATCTTGCGATATCGCGAAGAAGAGAATATTTGGCAGATAGCACTGGGGCATATTTAACTCGAAATCCAGAAGGACTTGCAAAAGCACTTGAAAAAATTAAGCAAGATCATCCAAGAGAAAAGCCAAAAGGATCAAAAACAGTTGCTCCACTTTATATTTCGAATCCTTTCAAAAGAATAGATGCAAGCTCTTTTACATCAACACATCCACCGATAGATGAGAGAATAAGAAGATTAAGGTCGATGTAAAAGATATTTTATTTTTACAAAGAAGAAATCACAATGTCTTGAGATTTTTGAATATCAAATCTCATAGGTATATCAAGCTGCGCATGAACCATCCAACGAACCGGACTTTGACCGCCTGTTGTTATCTTACTAAGAATGGCACCAACTCTCCCTAATTTTTCTTGAAGCATCTGTTGAATTTGCTGACTAGATGAATGCATCTGAAGAATATCTGATTGTATTTTGATCTCAAAAGGATACATTTCACTTAGATAATAATTTTCTCCATCGAGTGGAATAGTAAAGTCATAAATTGTAATATCTTCTGTATGTATATATCCATCAGAGTCTTGACGGGTTGTTCTCACTTTCCCAAGTAAAGAAACTACGAGTTTCCGCGCTCGCATTGGTTTTCGTAAATTCAAACCCACCGATCCTTTAATTACATCTCCTGGTTTGTATTGATATTTATTAAGCGTCACAGTGATTTTATCCGGTCCAAATAATCCCATATATTTCACCTTTTATTTTCCAATAATCTTTTTAACAAAATTATCTATGTTTTGTTCAATGTCGGTTATTTTATTTTTCTTCATTTTCAATATAAGAAATTCATCGATTGTTTTAACACCGATATTTTCCAAATCTCTAGAAATGATTTCTACCGCCTTTACATATTTATTGGGCGCGCTATTGCATGTTAGAAAAACAGCAGCTTTTTTCCCTTCAATGCCTTCAACTTTGTTCATAAAAGTTTTAATAAAAGGGGCTGGTTTGCCTGCCCAAATCGGGGCACCGACTAACAACATATCGTATTTTTTTAAATCGAAATTGGTATTTGTCATAGGCAAGTCTTTTTGTTTTATGGCAGCATGACCTGCTTTGAAAAAATTAGGTTTTTTGGCGTGATTAATCTTGATAAGATCAACATCAATCTTTTCCTTCTTCAGTTGTTTGCTGATTAATTCAGCAACTTTCTTTGTATTTCCTGTCCTAGAATAATAAACGATGCCCGCTCTCATATAAACTTGTGGACAACAATCATAAAATCTATTAAATATGTTTTTATAATGCGATAGTACCATGAATAAAATGAAAGTTGCAATGTATTACAATAACAATGATGTACGAATTGAAGAAATGCCGACGCCTACAATATCTGATAAAGAACTTTTGGTTAAAGTGCATTCAAGTGGTATCTGCGGATCAGATGTAATGGAATGGTATAGAATAAAAAAAGCACCACTTGTTTTGGGTCACGAGATATCTGGAGAAATAGTAAAGACCGGTAAAAATATAAAAAAGTTCAAAGAAGGAGATAGAGTTTTTGTAACTCATCATGTTCCATGTAATAAATGTGAATATTGTAAAAAAGGACAGTATACACTTTGTAAAACACTTCATTCAACAAAATTTTACCCAGGTGGCTTTGCACAATATCTTAGAGTTCCAGAAATTAATGTTAAAACAGGCACGTTTATTTTACCAGATGAAATGAGCTATGATGAAGGTACATTTATCGAGCCTCTTGCCTGTGTTGTTAGAGGTTTTAGAGTTGCGGATTACCAGCCAGGCCAAACAATACTTGTTTTAGGAAGCGGAATAGCTGGTCTACTCAATATAAAACTGGCAAAAGCAAAAGGTGCAAGCAAGATATTCGCGACAGACATTAATGATTACAGGCTAAAATTAGCAAAAAAAATGGGTGCAGATGTTGCAATAAACGCAAAAGAAAATGTACTAGAGCAGGTCAAAAAATATAACAATGGTAAACTGGCAGATTTTGTGATTTTATGTGTCGGTGCACCATCAGCGGCCAAACAAGCTTTAAATTCTGTTGCACCTGGTGGAACCGTACTGTTTTTTGCACCAACCGAGCCCGGAGTCGACATACTTTTTCCACTATTTGATCTTTGGAACAAACAGATAAAAATGTTCTCGACATATGCTGGCGCTCCAGATGACATAGTTGATGCAATTAAAATTTTAAAAAATAAAGAAATAGATGTAAATGATATGATAACACACAAGCTACCTATGGATAAAACTCCAGAGGGATTCAAACTAGTTGCCGAAGCTAAGGATTCAATAAAAGTAATAATAGAACCGCAAAAATAGGTTAGAATTTTATGAAGAAATTAAAAGCTATTTGGGAACTAATGCGACTTGAGCACGGCGTAATGATTTTTATCGCCATATTAGTAGGGGCGGTTATTGCACTTAATGGAGAAAAATTGCCAGATTGGGATAAGTTTATTTTAACTTTTTTTACAGCTCTTTTTTTAGAAGCAAGTACCTTTGCACTAAACGATTATTACGATTTAGATATAGATAAACACAACAAAAGAACAGATCGTCCATTAGTTCGTGGAGATATTCAACCAAAAACAGCCTTGGCATTGTTTTTTATCTTCTTCCCTCTGGGAATAATGTGCTCATACTTTGTTAACGTAACTTGTTTCATTATAGCACTAATAACAGCGCTTCTAGCAATACTTTATGATACTAAAATGAAGAAAGTCAAACTAATTGGAAACTTCTACATCGCATATGTTATGGCAATACCCTTTATTTTTGGTGGAGCTGCGGTTCTATCGGCTAATGTAATATCTTTTGATATTGCACCTGCAACTTTTGTAATTGCCTTCATAGCTTTCTTAGCTGGATCTGGAAGAGAAATAATGAAAGATGTCATGGATTTTGAAGGTGACAAAAAGAAAGGAGTAAAATCATTTCCAAAATATATCGGAACTTACAAATCAAGCATTGTTGCCGGTTTCTTTTACATTATTGCAGTCGTCTTCAGTTTTATCCCTTATTTATTCAAATCCTTTACAATTTACTATCAAAATATAGTTTACTTAGGAATAGTCTTAATAACAGATATTATTCTTGTTTATGTTTCTCTCCAATTAATCTTTAATAAGTCTCCAAATATGAAACTTTTTAGAAAATTATCTTTAGTAGCGATTTTTATAGGTCTTATTGCATTTCTAATCAGTGCTTTTGTTAGTATCTAAGGGGCGATTTTGATGATTCAAAGCGATATTGCTGGCGTTCTATTGGTATACATTTATGTTGCAATTTTATTGATTGTTACCGAAAAACTACTAGATAAATATCCAGAGATAAGTCGTAAATTACTCCATATAATGGTAGGAAATGTTGCTTTTTTACTTCCGATTTTTGTAACAAAAGAGATAATGGCTTTTATTGCTGCAGGTCCTTTCATTTTATTTACGTTTTTAATGAGTCCACATACTCCTATTAAATCAATGCGTGGAAAAACTAGTGCTGCAGGACATGGTATGGGGCTTGTTTATTATTCAATAACTTGGACTATCTTAGCATATGTATTTTTTGATAATATGGTTGTAATTGCCATTGGAATTCTTGCTATGAGCTATGGAGATGGCTTTGCATCAATAATTGGTACTCGTTTTGGAAAAAGAAAATATAGTATATTTGGCGATGAGAAAAGCTATGTCGGCAGTCTTGCAATGTTAATTTTCACATTCATTACAACCATCATAGCAATACTGTATTATAATATTTCAATAACATCTTATTCTTATGTTTTAATGGTACTTGCACTGATTGCATTAGTTGTAACAATTGTTGAAGCTGTCACTCCTAAGGGTTTGGATAATCTTACAGTACCTTTTGCTGCAGTTATATTATATTGGGCATTCTTTTTAATGTGATTTTATGCGCTTGATAATTGTTGATGGACTTGATGGAGTAGGAAAAGACACTCAAGCACAACTTATCAAGAAGCGATATGAGAAGAAAGGCGATAAAGTCGTAATCAGATCACACCCTGAGTCAGATAATTTTTTTGGACGTAAAGCAAAAAAAGCTCTACTAAAACAAGGTAAAATAAACAAGTTTAAAGTAGCTGTTTTTTACATGCTTGATGTCCTTCGCTCGATTAGAAAATATTACAGAAAAAAAGATATTGATACACTAATTATGGTACGCTATTTAGTTGGAACTGCATACTTGCCTGAACGCTTAGCAAAAATTGCTTACCGCTTCTTTTTAGGCTTTGTTCCTACATCAAAATATATGTTTTTTCTAGATGCATCTCCTGAAGTTATATCAAAACGAATTTCAGATCGTGATGAGAAGGAAATGTTTGAAACTCATAGTGAGTTTGTAAAGGTTAGAAAAAAGGCACTTTTACTTGTAAAAAACTGGAATATTATAGACACTTCAGGTTCAATAGATCAAACATTTTCTAGGATTAAAAAAATACTAAACCAGATAGATAGTAGTTAATGTAGGATTATTTTATATTTATTTAATATAAAAACATTTAAATACTTTTAAGACTATTATTATACTGTCGGATGGGGGAGTTAATTAATTTTTTCCTATCTCTCCTCACCACCTCCACAGCTCTCCCATCCCAATTCTTAATTTTATCCTAATAACTTACTCACAGCATCCCTTGAGTGAGGAATAGCATTATGCTTCTTGATTTCTGTGGATGCTATCCACATTTATCCAAAATGAAATTAGTGTATTTGTACTTTACTTTTTTTATAACTTTAAATTTAAAATTTTTTAGAAATATAATCTAAAACAGATTCAAAGATAGCTCTTCCATCGCCGATATCATCTTTTAATCCATTTCTGCTCCAATCTGGGTGTTGATGTTGATAAAAAGTACGTTCAGGGTGCGGCATCATCCCAAAAACATTTCCAATTGAATTGCAAATTCCAGCTATATTAGAGATTGAACCATTAGGATTCCAAGGGTATCCAGCATAGTTTCCATCGGGGTCAACATATCTAAAAACAATCTGATCCTGCTCTTCGAGTTTTTTCAGATACTTTTCTTGTTTATCTAACGGAAACAAAAGTTTGCCTTCAGCGTGAGCGCTAGGTATCAAACGAATATCATTTTTTGGAATCTTTGAGGTAAACACACATTTTCCATTATTCTCATGTTTTAATAAAGTTGGACGGCATTCAAAACGATTGGAATCATTGATGCTAAGACATGCGTTGGGAACGTCTTGCATTAAGACATCGATGCCTGGCAACAGACCAAGCTCAGTTAAAACTTGAAATCCGTTACAGATGCCAAGTATTGGATATTCTTGTTTCACAAATTTTTCCAAATCTTTTTTGAGCTTACTTTTAATTCTTGCAGCAAAAATTGCACCAGC
>CAYMMP010000012.1:10192-12942 GCA_964391625.1 uncultured Thermoplasmatales archaeon
AAGATAAAGAATGGAAGAAATTTACTACAATATCAATACCAACCCCTCTTGCAGAAAAGATTAAAAAGCAGATAAAAGGGACAGGATTCACATCTCTTTCTTCTTATGTAACTTATGTTTTAAGGGAAGTAATTTCAGGTATTGAAAAAGAGAGTGACCATACTTTCAGTAAAGAAGATGAAGAAAGAGTAAAGGAAAGATTGAGAGCTCTTGGATATTTGGATTGAGGTGATTGATTAAATGCCAAAACCGCATGGAGGAAAATTAATAGACAGATATGTAAAAAAAGAAGCATTAGACAAAGACATTACAACATTTGAAATAGACACGAATCTAGCTGAAGATGTATTGAATATAGCAAACGGAGTGTTTTCGCCGTTAGAAGGGTTCTTGTGCAAAAACGATTTAGAAAGCTGCGTTGCTCATATGAGATTAATAGATGATATACCATGGACAATACCAATACTTTTAGATTTTGATAAATCGGAGATTAAGGATGTTAAAGAAGGAGACACAATTTTCCTTACAAATAAAGAAACAGGTCTTAGGGCAACTATTGATATCGAAGATATTTATACATTTGATAAAAAAAGATTAGCAAAAGAAGTATACACTACAACAGATGTAAGTCATCCTGGTGTTGCACTTATTTTTAACACAAAATCTCATTTTGTTGGTGGAAAAATTTCGGTTTTAGAGAATAAAACTCGGGAGTTTGACGAGTACAATCTTTCACCAAAAGAAACACGAGTTCTTTTCAAGGAGAAAGGATGGGAAAAGGTTGTAGCATTCCAAACACGTAATCCGCCGCACATAGGTCACGAATATGTACAGAAAGCAGCTCTAACTATAGTTGATGGATTGTTCATTAATCCTATTATTGGTAAAAAGAAGAGTGGAGACTTTAGAGATAATGTAATTTTAAAATCTTATGAAGCATTAATAAAAAACTATTACCCTAAAGAAAGAGCAGTTATGTCTATTCTTAGAACTTCAATGAAGTATGGTGGGCCTAGAGAAGCGATCCATCATTCAATAATGCGTAAAAACTTTGGATGTACACATTTCATAGTTGGAAGAGATCATGCAGGTGTTGGAAACTATTATGGGCCATATGATGCTCATGAAATTTTCAAAGAATTTCCAGATTTAGAAATAGAGCCTATTTTCTTTAGATCATTCTCAAGATGTAAAAAATGTGGCAGTGTTGTAAATGACAAGATCTGCCCGCATGGGCAAGAATATCAAATAAATTTCAGTGGAAAAAAGATTAGAGAACTATTGAACGAAGGAAAAATACCGCCAGAGGATATGATGAGAAAGGAAGTATCAGAAACGATTTTGAAGTTTAATAATCCATTTGTCAAATAGGAATAATCATGTTGAAAGAGTTGGAAGGTAAAGGTCTGTTGATACATCACTGGGATACAGATGGTATATGTTCAGCACGCCTTATGCTAAAATATCTTTCCGATAAAAACATTGATAACAGAACACCTACACTTGGAAACTACTTTCTAACTGAAAAAGAACTCCAAGAATATTCAAAATATAATTATGTAATTGTTGTAGATATGTCACTGCCTGAAGATAATATTCTGAGACTTGCAGAAAACGCAAAAGTATTCATCTTTGATCATCATCTTGGTAAAGAAATAAAACAAGTCTTTCATTACAACCCGATAATTAAAGGCGAAGATCCAGATAAATATCCATCTGCAAGTTGGATTATAAACAGCTTTTTAGAAAATCCTGTAAACCTTTATGCGCTGCTTGGGATAGTGGGGGATCATGAGCAAAAAATCAAAGATAATAAAGAATTTAATAAAAAAATCATGGATTTCTGTAGATCCAGCAACATTTCATTTGATGAAATGTTAAAAATGGCATATTTGTTAGACACAAATTACAAAATGGGGGATAGAAAGGCGGTGGAAGAAGCACCTATCAAATTATTAGGATTCGATTCTCCAGATGATATTTTACACAACAAACAATGGAATGAAAACTATAAAAAGTTAAACGGAGAAATCCAGAAGATAATTGAGCAGCCTTCGGAAAAAATAGACGACATTATCCTAAAAAAAATCAATACATCATATAACATAATATCAACGGTCACTAGAAAAATTGCATGGGATACTGGTAAAAATACATTAGTAATTAACACAGGATTTTTCGAAGATAAAGACCAAATCTATATGAGGGGCAATAAAAACGCAGAGCCGATGATAAAGAGAGGTAAAGACCTTGGTTTTAAATGTGGTGGTAAGAAAGAGGTTCTTGGTGCAATCGTTCCAAAGGATAAAACTGATTTTTTTGTAAAAGAAATATTAGATTTTTTAAAAAATTAAATGGAGTGAAAAAATGGTAGAAAATAAAGCAACAAACGTCACATGGCATATGCATAAAGTAAGCCGTGAAGATAGGGAGAGACGTCTCGGGCAAAAAGGAGTAGTAATTTGGTGTACAGGGCTTTCTGGTAGTGGAAAGTCGACAATTGCAAATGAAATAGCATACGAGTTACATAAAATGGGGAAATTAGCTTATGTTCTTGATGGGGACAACATCCGTCACGGATTGAATAAAAACCTAGGCTTTTCTCCAGAAGATAGGAATGAAAATATACGCAGAATTTCTGAGGTAGCTAATCTTTTTGTTGATTCAGGTATTATTGCTATTACAGCGTTTATTTCCCCCTATAAAGAATATAGAAATTTTTGTAGAGAACTCGTTGGTAATGATAGATT
>CAYMMP010000012.1:13042-24753 GCA_964391625.1 uncultured Thermoplasmatales archaeon
ATAGAAATTTTTGTAGAGAACTCGTTGGTAATGATAGATTTATTGAAGTTTATTGCAAAGCACCTGTTGAAACATGCGAGCAAAGAGATCCAAAAGGTTTGTACAAAAAGGCAAGAGCCGGAGAGATTAAAGGATTTACAGGGATAGATGCCCCATATGAGGAACCGGAAAATGCAGAGATAGTTCTTAACACAGATAAGGAAACTGTTGAAGAAAGCGTTGATAATGTTTTGAGCACTCTAAAAGAAAAAGGATATTTGGAATAGCAAATGTTGGATAAAAATACAAACTACATCGTATCTGGGCTTGAGCGCTCTGGTACATCCATGCTTATGCAAATATTAAAAGCAGGTAATTTGCCAATTGCATTTGATAACTCACGACCCGCCGATGAAAATAATCCCAAAGGCTATTATGAATTGGAAGGTGGAAAAATCATAAACAAACTTATGAGCAAATCTTTTCCATTGGACAGCTATAAAGGAAAGTTCATAAAAATTACAGCTTATGGTTTGAAATTTCTGCCACCTGGAAAATATAAAATCATTTATTCTGAGAGAGATATAGAAGAAATATTGGATTCAATGGAAAAAATGATGGGGAAAAAGGATAATAATCGTGAAGAAACCAGGGAAAGTTTTCTTAAACTTAATAGTGTGATAAAAAATACTCTGAGGGAAAGAGAAGATATGAATATTTTATTTGTAAACTATAATAACATTGTATCAAATCCAGAAAAGGACATAAAGAGAATAATAAAATTTTTGGGATTGTCTGATAATATTTACGGCGATATGGTTAACGCCATTGATAGAAAATTATACAGACAAAGAAGAAAAACATGAAAAAAGAAATTATCACTCCAAATACGAAAAATATTTTCTTCATTGTTGTTGCACTTTTAGTTTTGTTAATATTTTATTTAATTCCAACGCCTGAAGGGCTTACGTACGCTGGAAAAATGATGATAGGCATACTTTTTATGGCTGCAATTTTATGGATAACAGAACCAATCCCACTTGCCGTAACCGGTCTTTTGATAATGATCATTCAACCACTGCTTTATGTAAGGGAGGCTACTGCTGTTTTTTCATCCTTTGGAAACCAAGCGGTATTCTTCCTAATAGGTGCATTTATAATTGCCGGCGCCGTTGAAAAGCATGGTCTTCATAGGAGAATAGCACTAAGATTCCTAAGTTTGTTTGAAAAAAGCCCAAGGTTATTTACATTTGGCATAATGATTTCATGTGCATCGCTGTCTTTCATCATGCCTGAACATGGGGTAGCTGCTTTGTTTTTACCTATCGTTGTTTCTATATTAATTGCAATGAAGATAGTTCCAAAAAAAAGCAATTTCGGTAAAGTCTGCATGTTGTCTGTGGCGTATGGTTGCTCTATTGGAAGTCTTGGAACATTAATCGGTGGTGCAAGAAATCCTTTAACAGTTGGATTATTGGCAGAGCAAGGAATTTCTATCACATTTTTTGATTGGATGAAGTATTCGATACCTGTTGTAATAATTGCTTTGCCTCTGGTATGGCTTGTGTTGCAATTTTCTTTTCCAATAGAGATTAAAGATATTTCTGTTGCAAAGTTAGAAATAAAAAAACAAGTAACAGCAGCTGGTAGAATCAGTAAAAATGAAATAATTGTCCTATCAATTTTAATATTTACAATTTTTCTTTGGATCTTATTTTCTTCTAATACTTATTATGGTTTAGCAGTAATTGCAATACTTGGCAGCTTCTTATTGTTTGTAACTCGTTCAATTACCTGGAAAGATGTAGAGGGCCGGGTTCCTTGGGGAATAATACTACTTTATGGTGGTGCTATAACTCTAGGGATGGGCATGCAGAAAACAAATGCAGGTGTATGGCTTGCAAACCAAATATTTACAGCGTTTAATGTTAATCCCTATGCTGTAATTCTTGTAATGATAATCCTTACAATTCTTTTGACAAACATTATGTCAAATATTGGTGCAGTTGCTATACTTCTACCAATCGCTCTTTCAATCGCACCTAAAATCGGAGTTGACCCACGTTTAACATCACTGATAGTGGCTCTTTCAGGCGGTCTAGCGTTTATGCTTGTGATTGCTACACCAGGAAATGCAATTACCTATTCATCTGGTTATTATTCAACAAAGGATTTATTCAAGGCAGGAGTGTCTGCTAATATCATATGTATTGCAATAATTTTTGTAGTTGCAGTAATTTATTGGATGGGTATTTTAGGATTATGAAAGATTTAAGTTTGAAAAACCAATATGCAAAGAAGGCAAAAAACAACCATGTTTAAAGATATCTTAATTCCAATTTCATCTGAATTTTATTCAAAAAGGGTATTACGTCGTGGTGTTTTTCTAGCAGAAAAGTATCAAAGCAAGTTGTATCTCCTTTACATAATAGAGGAAAAAACACTTAGCCAAACAGACAAAGTAATAAAATCATATAGAACATCAAGCGAAATAGAAGAAACAAAAAAAGAACTAATCAACTTCCAAAGACAGAAGGCAGATAGTATCATCTTTGAGGATGCAAAAGAATTATTGCAAAACAAAAAAATACCTTTCGAGGAAAAAATAATTGAGGGAGAATTTAGTGAAGTCGTAGAAAAAGAACTCGGCAAGAATCAATATGATTTGATTCTTATGGGATTTGAAAAAGAATGTCTTTTACACTATCGACTTCTAGAAAGTGTAGGAATACCTATATGGGTCGAGGGGGAAGGAGATAATAATAAAATACTTGCAGTATGCTCAAATTTAGCTCCCAATAAAAAAGTACCTGACATGAGTGTAAAACTTTCGGAAACGCTTGGATGGGAGTTACAGATGTTATACGTTGTAGATATTGAAGATAACGTTCAAGTTGATGAACAAGGACGCAGATCTAATAAAAAATCTGAGAAAGATTTATTGTTAAAAGGTCAACAATTTATTGAAGAAATGAAAGATAAAAAGATACCTACTAGACTGGTGAAAGGAAGCTTAGAAAGAGAAACAATTGTAGCAGCAGAAGACATTGATGCCAATCTCATAATAGTGGGCAGAGAGCAAAAAAAGAAAGGGCTTTTAGGAATTCCTGTTAAAAATTTAAAAAGAAAGATCGCAGAGAAATGCAAATACTCTATATTGTTTATCAACTAATGCTCAGGCGACATTACATCAAATATTTTGCTGTCTTTTTTACTTAGATTTAACAGTTCAGAAGGAGTTAAAAAAACTCTATTTTCATTGTTTTGTAAAAAGTCGATAACATCAGATAATAGCTTGAACTGTTTATCAGAAAGATTTGCATGATGAAATTGTAAAGTATAAATTAAATTGTCTTTATTTTTATCATACATATTCTCAAACTCTCTTAAAGAATCTTGTTTGTAGTTTTCTGTAAGAGGAATTATAGACAAATCTTGCTTAGTTTTTCTCCAAGAAAACATAACTTTAAAATCATGTTTCAGGAGCGGTTCAATTACATTTTCATTCCAAATGTTTCCTGGAGGTCCAAAGCAAATCGCTTTTTTCTTTAGATATTTCTTTTCCAATGATCTGTATTTTTTCAGCGAATTGTCATGTTTTTTGACACTTTTATCAAATTCAACTTTCATTATTCTTCTCTTGCCTAAAAGGTCGTTAACAAAAAATGGGAAATAGCTGTGATAATAACCATGACAAAAAACTTCAATTTTATTTTGATTTAGAGAGTTAAGATAATCAACTAAGTCCTTTTCTTCTAGGTATTTGCCTATTAAACCTATAGCTCCCTTCGCATCATTTTTTAAAACTATATCTATCCATCTTTTTAAGTTGGGGAAATCTTTTCCAACATCATCATTTTTGAAAACAATATATTTTTTCAAATTTTACAATCCTCTATAAGTCTTATGGGGAAATAATATTGTTTTTTTAATAGTTTATGTAGTATATCTTCAATCTTTGAGATCTTTGAGTAAATATAAAATATAAGATTGAAGCTTACCCTTGAAAGGGAGAACTGATTATGAAAGCAGTAATTTTAGCTGCAGGCGAAGGAAGAAGATTACGTCCTTTTACAGAAACAATGCCAAAGGTAATGATACCTATTGCCAACAAACCTGTATTGGAATATGTTTTTGATTCGTTAAAAAAAAGCGGTATAAGTGAGATAGTACTTGTTGTAGGATATAAAAAAGAAGTAATTATGGAATACTTCAAAAATTACAAAAAAATCAAGATTAAATATGTGGTACAGGATAAGCAACTCGGGACTGCACATGCTCTGTTACAAGCAAAAAAACATATTAAAAATTCATTTATAGTAGTTCCTGGAGACAATATAATAGATCAAAAAAGTATTTTAAAACTAATCCAAGATAAATCAGAATACTCGCTTTTAATAAAAGAACATTCACACCCATCAAAATATGGTGTTGTTTTTATTGAAAAGGGAATGTTAAGAAGGATTGTAGAAAAACCATCTGAAGAGATTGGAAAATTTATATCAACAGGAATATACAAACTTCCAAAAAGTATATTCAATGATTTGGAAAAACTAACAAAAAATGGGATATATGCTTTATCAACAGCCATTCAAAATTTAGTAGATGATGAAAAATCCATTAATACAATTGTTGCAGACTCTTGGATGGATATTGTGTACCCTTGGGATATAATAGATGTCAACGAGTCTTTGATAAAAGCCACACCAAAGTCAACTGCAGGAACAATTGAAAAACAAGTAACAATTAAGGGGCAGGTATCGATTGGAAAAGATACAAAGATATATTCAGGAAGCTATATTGTTGGACCTGCGGTCATAGGTGAAGGATGTGAGATAGGGCCAAATGCATGTATCTTTCCTTCAACAAGCATTGGTGATAACACAGTTATTCATCCATTTGCAGAGATTAGAAACAGTGTTATCATGAATGACATACACATTGGTTCAAGCTCTTTTATAACAAATTCTGTAGTTGCCCGTGGGAGTATTCTTGATAATAATTTTTCAAGTAAATCAGGTGAAACCACAATAGAAATTGAAAATGAATTTAAAAATATCAAAAATATTGGTGCCCTAATTGGAGAGGATTGCACAATCGACAGTAACGTTGTAGTAGATCCAGGCATTATAATCGGTAGGAAATGTAAAATCGACCCAATGAAAAGAATTAGGAAAAATGTACAAAGCAACAGCAAAGTGATGTAAAAGTGTGCGGAATTATCGGATATTCTGGATTTAGAGATGCAAACAAGGTGCTTATTTCTTGCTTGAAAAAACTAGAATATCGAGGATATGATTCAACAGGAATTGCTGTTACTTCTAAAAAACAACAAGTCTTCAAAGAAATAGGTGAGATAAAAGAACTAGAAAAAAATATGCCTGATATTGAAGGGACAATCGGGATTGGACATTGTTTGCACCCCGAAACACTGGTTTGTACTACTGATGGAAAACTTACTAAAATATCTGAGATAAAAGACGCTCAGAAAGTTTTGTCTATTGATTTCAAGGATATAAAAGTTAAAAACGGGAGAAAACAGAGATTAATGAAACACAAATCTCCTGAATTTATTTTTAAGATAAAAACTTCTTTTTCAGAGTTTAAAGCAACAGGAAAGCACAGGGTTTTTGTAACTGATGGAGCGGGTGTCAAAGAAAAAAAAGTAGAGGAGCTTACTGGAGAAGAACTCATCGCTGTCCCAAGAAAATTACCTCATTCTTTTACTTCAAATAAGAGATTTAAAGAAGTTTTTGTAGAAAGACATTATAAGTTGAATGATGAACTAAGAAAAAATCTTAGAGAAGCAAGAGTAAAAAACAATTATACCAGAAAACAAGTAGCAGAAAAGACAGGTATTGCTATAAGTTATCTTTCTAGAGTGGAGCTAGGGGAAAGAGAGTCTATAGAAGAACATAGATTAAAAAAATTAGAGCATTTGTATCAAAAAAATTTAGACATTAGTAATAGAGCAGGGTTAATTTATAGGAATCCTGTTATGTTTCCATCCAAACCATCTAAAGAATTACTTCAAATTATTGGTTATTTTATAGGAGATGGATTTTTCCATTCCTCAAGATGTATAAGATTCAAAGATGCGAGAAAAGAAATTTTAGATGAATATTCTTCCCTTTTCAAAAAAATATTTAATCTAAAAGGTAGAATATACGAACGAAAAGGTCATTATGTATTAGACATAAACAGCAAATATCTTGTTGATTGGTTTCATAAAAACATTCCTGAATTATTCAAAAAAACAGGTGGAGAAGAAATTCCTGATTTTGTCTTTAAGACATCTAAAAAACAAATATCTTACTTTTTAAAAGGAATATATGATGCCGAAGGTAGTGTTGCATCAAGTGCAAAACAAGTTTGCATAGTTATGACAAATGAAATGATAATCAAAAACTTACAATTTTTCCTTTTGAAATTCGGCATATTAGCAACATTTTCTAGAGTACAAAGAAAAGAATGGAGTGATAGTTTTCATTTGAGAATTAATGACAAAAAATCACTTGAAAGATTCAAGAAATATATAGGTTTCACATCTCAAGAAAAACAACGAAAATTAGATGAACTGATAAACAAAAGCAAGAATCATAATTATCGTTATTCGTCATTTCCGTATAATAAAAAATATTTTTATCGCCATTATCTTAAAAAAACCAATATTTCATTCCATGATATAAATAATTCTTATTGTACTGACTCTAGATTGGAAAATATCGCAAATAAACTTGACAAACGAAACTCAGACATCAAAAAATTAATCCAAGAAAATTTGCAATCTGATGTTGTTTGGGCTAGATTCAAATTTGAAAAAATAAAATCAAATGTTGAAAGTGTATGGGATTTAGAAGTTGAATACGATCATAACTTTATTGGTAGTATGACCGTCCAACATAATAGTAGATGGGCAACCCATGGAGGAGTTACTAAAGCAAACGCTCATCCACATTTAAGTTCTAATAAAAAAATTGCAATTGTTCATAATGGAATAATTGAAAACTATGTAAAACTCAGAGATTCCTTGAAAAAGAAAGGATACAAATTCTTGTCAGAAACCGACTCGGAAGTGCTAGCACACTTGATACAGGATAATTACAAAGGAAATCTTGAAAAAGCAGTATATTTTGCTCTTAAAAAAGTTCAAGGATACTATGCAATTGTTGCAACTTGTACTGATGAGCCAGATAAAGTAGTAGGTGCTAGAAAAGACAGTCCTTTAGTCGTAGGCATTGGAGATAATGAAAACTTTTTAGCATCAGATGTCACTGCTTTTTTAAAATATACAAATAGGGTTTTTTATCTAAATGAGGATCAAATCGTTACAATTACAAATAAAGAAGTCCAAATTTTTGATAAGAATTTCAAAAAAACAAGCCCCAAGGAAGAAATAATAAACTGGGATTTAAAAGATGCAGAAAAATCAGGTTTTCCTCATTTCATGCTCAAAGAAATATATGATCAACCAGATGTAATCAATCAAGTAATAAGAGGACGAGTATCAGAAATAGAACGATCTATCAGCTTTAATGAAGATGTTGAAAATCTGCTTAAAGAAGATATTAACTCAATTCATATAGTTGCATGTGGAACAAGCTATTATGCAGGACTTGTTGGAAAATATATAATAGAAAAAATAGTGGACATCCCAGTTTTTGTAGAACTTGCATCTGAATACCGCTATTTTGGTACAAAACATGATTCATCTCTTGTTATCGCAATTACCCAATCAGGTGAAACACTAGATACACTTGCAGCTCTAAAAGAAGCTAAAAATTCGGGATGTAGAACACTTGTAATTACAAATGTAATGGGTAGTACTGCTACACGCCTTTCTGATGGGTATATACTTACTCAATCTGGTCCAGAAATTGGTGTAGCTGCAACAAAAACGTTTACAGCACAGATATTGACGCTACTCCTAATTGCATTAAAAATCAGCTCAAATAATAACAAAATTGGCGCGGATGAACTTTACAAACATATACTTGAGTTAAAAGAACTTCCGAGAAAGGTCAGAACAGTACTTGATAATAGTAATGAAATATTGGAAATCGCGCGTCAATTAAAAAATGCAGAATCTGTGTTTTTTATAGGACGAGGAATCAATTATCCATTATCCTTAGAAGGTGCGTTAAAACTTAAAGAAATATCTTATATTCATGCGGAAGGTTTTGCAGCAGGAGAGCTGAAACATGGGCCTTTTGCTCTATTAACAAAGATGACACCTGTTGTTGTTATTGCTACAAAAGATGCTACATATGATAAAATAATTGCAAATATAGGTGAAATTAAGGCCCGAGGTCCTCAGGTAATTGCTATTGCAGAAGAAAACGATACCGAGATAGAAAAACATGCTGATTTTGTACTCCGCTATCCCTCTAACTCAAACATGCTCTCATGCATTCCAATAATTGTTATTCTCCAACTTCTTGCGTATCATGTTGCCAATCTACGTGGTTGTCCAATTGATAAGCCCCGTAATCTAGCAAAATCAGTTACTGTAGAATAATAAGGAGAAATAAAAAATGAAATGTGTGATACTTGCAGCTGGCGAAGGAAAACGACTCCATCCTCTAACGTTTACTAGGCCAAAGGTTATGCTTCCGATTGGAAACAAACCTATTCTCGAATGGAATCTTCTAAATGCTATTAAAGCAGGCGTTAAAGAGTTCATTTTTGTTGTTAACTATAAGAGTGAAATGGTTAGAAATCATTTTGGTGACGGTAAAAAATGGAAAGTTAAGATTGAATATGTGAATCAAGGGGAAGCATTAGGTACTGCTCATGCAGTCAGTATGGTTGAAAACTTTGTAGATGATTTCATTGTTTTATCTGGTGATACGATCTTTGGAATAAACGATATCAAAAAAATATCTGGAAATAAGAACAGTATGGGCCTTGTAAAAGTAGGAGATGCTGGAGAATATGGTGCTGTTGAAACAAAGAATAATGTTGTTATCAAAATTCATGAGAAGATGCATAACCCGCTTACTAATGTTATAAATGCTGGTATCTATCATTTTGATAAAAAAATATTTGTTTATATAAAGAAGACTAAGGAATCTATTCGTGGAGAATATGAAATCACTGACTCGATAAATATGATGCTGAAAGATATCAATATTAAGAGTGTTTTTTTAAGAGAGTGGAGCGATGTAGTTTACCCATGGCATCTACTTGATGCAAATGAAGAGATTCTTAAAAAAATAAATAAAAAAATAGAAGGTAATATTGAAAAAAATACTACGATACGCGGTAAAGTCATCGTTGGGAAAAATACCACGATTATGTCTGGGGCATATATTGAGGGACCTGTAGTGATAGGAGAAGATTGCAAGATTGGTCCTAACTGTTATATTAGACCTTATACTTCAATTGGTAATGGTTGCCATGTCGGGAATGCATGTGAAGTAAAAAATTCGATAATAATGGATAATACAAATATTCCACATCAAAACTATGTTGGGGATTCAGTGATAGGTGAAAACTGTAACTTTGGAGCAGGATCAAAGGTAGCAAACCTTAGGCTTGATAAGAAAAACATTCATGTCGTTTTAAACGGCAAAAAACACAATACGAATAGAAAAAAACTCGGAGTACTGCTGGGGGATAACTCACAAACAGGCATTAATTCAATGATGGATGTTGGTACAATAGTTGGAGATAACTGTTTTATTGGTCCTGGAGCTCTTGTTCAAGGTGAAATTAAGCCGGATAGTAAAATAATGTAGTTTTTTCCGCATATATTTAAAACCAATAAGTGTTTTCTAAAATAATGATTGCTAGGAAATCTTTCCTTATCGTAACATCACAATTTTTTACCAGGTTTCTAGGCTGGGTTGGATTATTAGTATTGGCGAAACTATGGGGTGGATTTGCACCTGAGGCTTTAGGTATCATTGGCTTTGCCATGGCGTTCCTTGCGATATTTAATATTATAGGTAATCTTGGTTTTAACTCTGCGCATGTTAAACGTGTTTCCGAAGGAAAGGATCTAGGAACCTGTATAGGAACATACATTGCAATTAAAATAATTCTTATAGGTTTGATGCTAACAGTTATATTTGTTGCTTTATTTATCTGGAAAAACTTTTTTCATGGAGGTTTTACTGATGCGACAACAGAATCAGTAATTTTCGTATTTGTCATTTACTACATTTTTTTAAATCTGAGTCAGATAGCAACCTTTACTTTTCAAGGTAGAAAAGAGATAGCGAAACGGCAGGTTACAGGAATCTTTGAAAATATTACGAAAGTTTCTCTCGAAATTCTTGTTGCCATTGCAGGTGTTAGCATTTTAGGAGTTGCTAGTATCTCTCCTGCAGTTAACTGGCCGTCATTTCTTCAACCTCTTCGACAGTTTATTGCGGTTCACGCTATTGGTTCTTTGGCAATGACCTACGTATTTGGAATAATGACAACGTTTTTTGTAGGAATATGGTTTCTTAGAAAATATCCTATAAAAAAACCTAGTTTTGAGATGGGTAAAAGCTATTTTTCCTTTGCCTTACCGATAATGCTCATGTCAGTCATCTCAGTTATCTCTGTTAATATTGATAAAATAATGATTGGATATTTCTGGACGTCGGTGGAAGTCGGATATTATTTCACCGTACAGCAAGTACTAGAAATTATTATTATTCTTTCTACAGCTGTCAGCATCGTTCTTTTTCCAACACTTTCAGAGTATCATTCCACTAAAAATTTTGAAAAAATTAAGCAAACAACACATTTAGCAGAGAGATACATCTCTATGGTACTGATCCCTCCAATAGTAGTAATAATAGTATTTGTCAATCCCGTGATTAATATAATGCTAAGTAGCGCCTTTTTACCTGCAGCATCGGTGCTTATTACACTAACAATCTATGCTCTCATCGTAGGCCTTAGAATGCCGTATGCTTCTCTCATAAGTGGTATAAACCGGCCAGGTATTGCAGCAAAGATTGGGTTTGTCATATGCATTACTAATATTTCTTTAAATTATTTGTTTATTCCTAAGACTGGACTTCTTTCCGTTATTGGAATTAATGGTCCAACAGGAGCAGCAGTTGCAACAGTCGTGTCAAGTTTAGTTGGATTTTTTGGATTGCGATTTGCAGCAAAAAAGTTGGTAGGGATAAAGCTTTTACAGAGTCATACTCCTCGTCATATCATTGCCGGTCTAATCATGGCTGGTGTGCTATACTATGCCAGCTCCCTACTTCCACTAATTCGTTGGTATCATTTAATGGTGTTTGCAGGAGTAGGCCTGGCAATTTATCTTGGAGTATTGTTTGTATTGAATGAATTTAAAAAACAAGATTTAATGTTTTTCCTAGATATGTTGCGTTCTAAAGAAATGCTTAGCTATATAAAATCCGAATTGAAAGAAAAATAAATCTAGGTGAGTGACATTGTACATTGATTAGGAACTATTGAAACGGTGAGTTATTATGAAATTAGTACCAATTGAACGTCTTAGAGCGCTTGAATATGTATTTTCATATCATTTAAAGAACTTAAAAAAGATGATTTATAAAGACGAGGTAATGAAGTACGCCCTGATAGTAGAAAAAAACATAATATAGTTATGGAGGGCTTTGTACTTGCGCCAGTATATTATGGGGATTAAAGATTTCGGGTTCTAGTATTTAAAACCCATAGATTTTTTGTTAAACCCGTAAACAAAAAAATATTTTTGTAAGGCATCCCATCATTTTTTGTTTAAACAGAAAATAAAC
>CAYMMP010000013.1:0-24588 GCA_964391625.1 uncultured Thermoplasmatales archaeon
GAAAATGAAATGGAAAAAATAGATTTTTATGAATTATTCTCTTGGAATTCTTTCAGGAAATCAACTAGAGCCTGTACTCCTTCAAGCGTCATAGCATTATAAATAGATGCTCTCATTCCACCTACCGATCTATGACCTTTAAGACCCACGAGATCGCGTTCTAATGCTTCTTTCACACATTTTTCTTCCAGTTCAGGCGTTTCTAGGTTAAACGTAACATTCATAAGCGAACGTGAATCTTTTTCCGCATGTCCTTTATAGAATCCGCCTGAATTGTCAATTAAATCATACAGCATCTTTGCTTTTTTCTTGTTTATCTTTTCAATTACAGATACTCCACCCTGGTTTTTTAATTCTTCAAGGCATAGTTTACACATATAAATCGCCCAACAAGGTGCTGTATTGAATAAAGAATCTTTTTCCGCATGAGTTTTCCATTTCTGCATTGTAGGGCTATTCTCAGGCACTCTATCTAACAAATCCTCTCTAACTATCACAAGTGTTACTCCTGCAGGTCCAATGTTCTTCTGAGCGCCCGCATATATCACGCCAAATTGCTTTGGGTCTATCACTCTGTCCATAATGTTAGAAGACATGTCACAGACCAATGGTACATTATCCGACGTTTTCGGATATTCTTGCCATTCTGTTCCATAAATTGTATTATTTCCAGTTATATGTGCATAAGCAGCTTTATCGCTAAAACTTATATCCTTTGGAATGTATGAGAAATTTTTATCCTCAGAACTTGCAACAACATTTACATCGCCATAGAATTTTGCTTCCTTAATTGCTTTTTTAGACCATGCGCCTGTATTAACGTATTCCATTGGTTTATCTTTCTGTTGTAGGTTAAGTGGAACCATATAGAACTGTGTTGAAGCTCCTCCTTGCAACCATAAGATTTTATATTCATCTGGAATCCCCATCAAAGTTTTCACAAGGTCTGATGCCTCTTTATGAACTGCATCATATTCTTTTGATCTATGAGATATCTCCATAACAGACATACCTGTATTCTCAAAGTTCAACAATTCTTTTTGTGCTCGCTCTAAAGCTTTATATTGAAGTGTGGCAGGCCCTGCATAAAAATTGTAGACTCTTTTTACCATAAATAATCAACCCCTTTTTGTTGAAGCAGTGTATATAAAATGGGTTTTTAAAGCATTTGGATAAGGTTTCGACAACAGTTGTACAACAAGCCATTTATAAGGAGAAAAACAAAAATAAGTATTAGTGGGAGATCAGTATATGAAGCGTTTACTAGTAAAAGCATTAAAAAATAGATTTGAAATGGCTAGAGAAGATGCTGTTGAGCTGGCCAAAACAGTAGAAAAAATTTTTGATGGACAAGAAGAAATTGATGATATGAGTATTGATAAGTATGAAAGATCTCTTTTTTATGAATTACAGAGACAAAGATTACTTAAACAACGTAGAGAAGAGTTCAAAGAAAAAGGCAAGATAATCAGAAAATATTATTGGTCATTTAATGACAATATTATAAAAGAAGCAGCACATGAAAAAACGTTAAAGGATCCATATAAAATCTACAAAAAAATTCCAAAAGATGCATGGATTTCTCATTCATATTACAACTAAAAAATTATTTTCTAAGTATAAATTGATGGGGGATCAACTACTTGCTCATATTGGAGTATATCTCTAATATTTTTTTCTTTCTCTCTTTCTTTTTTAATTTCAAATAAGACATCGATTACTATTTGGTATATAAAGAATAAAGATAAGACAAAACTTATACAAGCAACTACCAAAACTAGAAAGAATAAAGAATTTTCATAAACCACCTGTATATTATTCAATAACAAAAACAATAACCATGATGCAGATAGAACTATTAGCAATATCCAGAAAGTGAAGACCATCGTTAGCATTCTTACTCGTTTCATTGTTCTCTGGATATGTTGTTGTCTTCACAGTATATAAATATTGCTTTAAATATAAATTATATATGATTAATATGTTGGTATTTACTAAAACTTTTTAAGTTCTTTTTTAAATTTATTTAATTTCAAAATTGATTTGTCAATTATACTATTTGAAATATCAACTAAGAGATCTAAATAGTTACCTTCAAAAAATAATCTCCCATCTTTTCCAACAGGGGAATCAAGACGTTCGGTACTAGCCACCTCGAGCACGATATTTTTATTAATTGATTTTAAACCTGAATTTTTAAAGCCACAACCAATAGCCGTTTTCAACATCTTATCAGCAGCATTATTTGTTTTTGTACCAATGTGAATAATTGGAGATTGTGCAAGAACCCACAACAAACCTTTATTTGATTTTTTAACTGCATTAAGAATTTCATCTGATTTGATTTTCCTATGCCATTTACCGAGAAAAACAGCATTTTTCTTATCACCAATCTCTGGAATCTCAAGCAAAACAATACGGCCATAACAACTACTGCTTGTGTAATAATCATCCAAATTATTTATCAAATCGAGGATTGAAATGATATCCTTGTCAACCAATTTTTCATCTTTGGCTTTTCTTAATTTTTTCAAAGCATTCTTTTTATGTTCTATAAAATCAAATTCAGCAGACATATTTAACCAATTTTCTTTTTAATAACAATATTTCTCTTCTTCAACTCTTCAAAAAATACAGATGGTGGGACAACCTCTTCATTACCAAACACACCACGCTCTTGTATCAAACCACGTTCTATTAGTTGCGCATTTATTGATATAGGAAAACCAGTTGTACGCATCATAGCAGTTAAATTATTTTCATCATCGTAGTAGTCAATCAAACTGTATTCCAAATTAATATCATCTCCATCTTTCACCCCTTTACCAAATACTTTGACCAAAACAACATCTTTGCCAGTTGTAGGAATAGCTTTTAATAGTAAATTTATAAAAACTTCTCTGGGAGCTATTGTTTTACCATTAACCTCGATTGGTTCCTCCGATGCAAGGCCCAATTCTAATAAAGGTTTAAACATTTGACAATGTCCAGGATATCTGACTGTCTTATCATCTAAATAACCAATTTTATTTCTAAAAGTATAAGGCAAGGTTGAAGAGCCCCCTGATGTCAGAAAGGCTTCTAATTTACCAAAAGGATATGGAAATTCAACTGTTTCAATCTCAGTCATAGATTCTTTTGCAACAATATTTCCATGATCTAAAATTAATGCATCCTCAACATATTCGTTAATCAGACCATTTGGAGAAAAAACAATTTGATAATTAAAAGGCGGGACAGGGGTAACTGGCAAACCACCAACACGAATTTTTACATATTCAACAGAATCTAAATAATCGACAACATCTCTTACAATAACAGAGGTCATACCAGGCGATAGTCCACAATCTGGGATAACAGTTATATTGTTTTGTTTTGCTTCATGAGAAAGACTTTGTTGTTTTTCAACAACATCATTATTGCCACCAAGATCCAAGAAATGGGTTTTTGTCTCGATAGCTATCTTTGTCAATTCATAATTAAAATAATATGGAATTGCAGAAATAACTACATCGTGTTTTTGAAAATAATTTTTAATATCTTCTTTTTTTTCAATATTCAATATGTCAAAATTTATCTTTTTATTTTTAAGGAATTCTTCAGAAGATTTCAAAGTTTTTCTATCTTTATCTACTATTGTAATCCCATCAAAATTTGAGTAATTGCACAGGTCAAAAGCAATTGCCCGACCCATCATGCCTGCCCCAATAATAAGTATCTTCATCCAATAGACTCCAGTTTCCAGAATATGAAGTTGTTTTATAAATTATTTCTACAATAAGAATTCATAATCATTATATCTAACTATTATATTTAGGGGTCAAAATCTGGGGAATATTTTATGATTGCCGAACTATGGGATAAAAAAATCGAATCAATGTCTACAGACAAACTTAAAGAATTACAATTAAAACGATTAAAAGAACTTGTCAGTAGAGTTTACACTAAAAATAAATATTACAAAAAGAAACTTGATGAAGCAAAGGTAAAACCATCAGATATTAAAAACTTAAAAGATATTGAAAAACTTCCGTTTCTTACAAAAAATGATTTACGTGAATATTATCCATTTGGTCTTGTTTGCACAGAAATCGATGACATAGTTGAAGTTCATGCGTCAAGTGGTACTACAGGCAAACCTGTTGTAGGACCTTACACAAAAAATGATGTTGATCTCTGGGGAGAAGTTATGGCTCGTTCTTTGTGGGCCAACGGTCTTCGAAAAAATGACAGGATGCAAAACTCATATGGTTATGGTCTGTTTACAGGAGCTCATGGTTTTGAGAAAGGTGCACAAAAAATCGGAGCCATGGTAATAACAATAAGTTCTGGCAATACAAAAAGACAAATAGACGTTATGAAAGATTTTGGTAGTACAGCAATTGCTTGTACCCCCTCGTATTCATTGTATATTGCTGAAGTGGCAGAAGAAAATGGACTAGATCCCAAATCTGATTTCAATTTGAGATTGGGGCTATTTGGTGCTGAAGCTTGGAGTGAGGAGATGAGGAGTAGCATAGAAAAACGCTGGGGAATAACAGCCCATGAACACTATGGTCTAACAGAAATAATTGGACCTGGGGTAGTTTCAGAGTGTGAGCATAAAAAGTTACACATAAATGCAGATCATTTTTATCCGGAGATTATTGATCCAAATACTGGTGAAACATTAGAGCCTGGTGAAGAGGGTGAACTTGTTTTTACAACTCTTACAAAAGAAGCTTTTCCTGCGATTAGATTTAGAACAAAAGATCTTGCAAGTATCTTAGAAGGGACATGCGACTGTGGCCGTACACTTCCAATTCAATCAAGAATTAAAGGAAGAAGCGATGACATGATGAAAGTAAAAGGAGTAATTGTTTTTCCATCACAAATAGAGGCAGCATTAATACAAGTTACAGGCATCAGTGACAACTATCAGATTGTAAAGACTAAAAAAGGAAGTATGTATGAACTTTCTGTAGAGGCTGAACCAACAGAGGATAGGTGGAAAGAGGGGCATCTGGATGAACTTGAGAAAAAAGCAGAAGATGAAATTTATTCGATTCTAAACCTTCATGTCCCAGTAAAAGCAATTGAACCAAAAACAATTCCAAGAAGTACAGGGAAGGCAAAAAGGGTCATTGAACGACAATAGATATTTGTATTAGGAAAATTACAAAAAAATATAGTAAAATGTATTAAGCATAATTTTATGGCGTTTGGCGAGGTATTGATTTGAAAAAAGGAGATGTTGCCTGGATTGTGGCTTTAATCGGCGTTATAGCGTTCTTAGTATTACCGACTACACACAAAGTATTTATTGACGTTACTACCAGTTATCCATATTTAGCAGGATTTCTAAAGTTTGCCATATTGGCGACGATGGGGGACCTTTTAGCCTACAGATTAGTTACAAGTGAATGGAAAATCAGAAAAGGATTTTTGTTCAGAGCACTCATCTGGGGTTTCTTAGGAATAGTAATCGTCTTAATTTTCAACATCTTTGGAACAGGTGTAGCTGCTGCAATGAAGGCAGGACTATTACCTGGAGAGGGATATCCAATAGCATTTGCGTTTTTTACTAGTGCTATAATGAATATATCATTTGCACCGACCATGATGGGTTTCCATAGGATTACTGATACCTATGCAGATCTAAAATTTATCAAAGGTCAAAAGAATTTAAAAGTACATCGAGTTTTAGATGAGATAGACTGGGAAGACTTTATTTCTTTTGTTATATTGAAAACAATTCCATTGTTTTGGATACCTGCCCATACGATAACATTCTTACTACCGCCAGAGTACAGAGTGCTAATGGCTGCATTTTTATCAATTGCGTTGGGTGCAATACTGTCTTTTGCTAAAGCTAGAAAAAAACAATAAAAATAACTTGTATTGATAATAAAGAAGATAATCGGGCAATGTCCTACAACTTATTGGTTATTTCTTTTTAGAACATCTCTGATGAAAAAATATGATAGGACAACTGTTGCAATTATCAGAGCCGCAGCATCTAAAACTAGCAAATATGTAATATCCATTTATTTCATCCTCCTAACATATATGGCTGTAACTATCACAAATACAATAAATGAAGCAATTAGACCAGGATATAATGGCTCTATTCCATACATGTACGTAGGCCAACCCCATTCATCTAGATTCATATAACCATGCACTAACCAAATTATAGAGACAGAAGAACCTATAAGCATGCTTAACAGTGCCGCTAATGATGATTTTCTTCCCTTATAAAAAAATCCTGCAAGAATTGGCACTAAAAGAGCACTTATTCCAACAGTTCCAATTGTATACCACATCGCTACTATCGAATCAAAGAATATTGCAAGAATTGCTGCAAAAGTTGCTGTAATTATTATTCCTATTTTAGTTGCAAGCATTTCCTTTTCTTCACTTGCCTTTGGTCTGAACGTCTTTTTATAGATATCATGAGAGAGATTCATAGCCCCAAGGAATGTAAACGAATCAGCTGTTGACATTATAGTTGCTATAAGGCCTGTTAAGAATATGCCTAATAGAACTGGTGGTAGAACGGAACCAGCAATTGATAAATAAGCTGTCGTTGGAGATTCTACTACTAATAAACCTGCATTTGATGCAGCTGCAGCATATATCCCTGTAAATGTAGTACATATATCAAAAAGTATCCAAAAGCCAATAGAAATCAATATTCCCTTTTTTGGGATCTTTGAATCTTTTGTTGCGTAACATCTTTGGTAGAAATTTGGATCTACAAGAGTCCAAAAGGCAATAAAGCCCCATACTAAAATTAATTGTGTGGTCCAAGTACCGGTAAATGTAAAATGAGTTTCAGGAAGATTTGAAGTTAAAAAATCAAATCCACCATATGTTGAAATTGCAAATGGAATGATCAATGCAACTCCCAGCATCATAAGGAAAAACTGTAAAAAATCAGTATAAATATCTGCAATAAAACCACCTCTGATCGTATAAAAAACGATGACAACACTAGCAAAAATTACGCCTATCCATACAGGCAATCCGAATAATATGCCAAATACTAAACCAATCGAAAATATATATGGTGCTGGGGTGACCATTATAAAATTAAAAATTGCACCAACAAATCTAGATTTTTTATCATAGAATCTTTCGAGTTGATCTGGAACAGTAAATAGATTAGATTTTCTAATTTTCTTTGCTAGGAAAAACGCAAAAAATAAATAACTAAGATACCAAAAAACTCCCTGAGTAACCCAATTTACAATACCATAATTAAACGATAACTCACCTACACCTAGCAGACCGCCATACCAGGTACTTACAAGGGTGACTACGAAAATTGGTAAAGTTAATCTACGGCCTGCCAAAAAGTAATCTGTCAAATTATGAATTTTACCTTTTACAAAATATCCAATAATGAATAAAAGCCCAAAATATATTGCAATTATTGCATAATCAATTGTACTTAATTCAATCATTTTTAATTACCTCCCCAACTTTCTAATCTTTAACTCTTATCACAAGAATTTTTCCTTCTTTTAACTTAATTTTAGCTTTTTCATTAGACAATCTATTTGAAATTGCAAACCAACCTGCCTTAGCATCAAAATTCCTAAGATTCCACTTTAAACCTTCATAATTGAGACCAAATATATCAGAAATTGGAATTACAGACACAAGATCCTCTTTTTTACCACGTATTTCTACTTGCTTGTCAACAAGTTGAATAATATTTTTTTCATCAATAATTCGTGCTTTGACATTTGATTTGATTTGATTAAGGCAATAAATATTTGCCAATGTATGATCGATACGATCTCCAAGTGCACCTAAAATAATTATTTCATTTGGATTCAAACTTTCTGCTAAATATATTGCAAGCTCAAGATCGGTTTTATTTGGATTTGTATCTTTAATAATCTTTGTTTTTTTATCTTTAAAAAAATCTATAACTGATCGACTTGCTGAATCTAGATCACCAACAATATAATCTGGAATTACGCTCATTTTTTTAGCATTGTTGGCTCCGCCATCAGCACAAATTATTATATCGGTATCTTCAAGCAAGTTCTTATGAAAATTTGTATCATTTATTGTTCCGTTTGCAATAATTGCTATTTTATTTTTCATTTTTAAAACCATCAACAATTTTCAAAACTTTTTTTGAAACATCTACAGCATCTTCTCCGAGAATATACGCACAAGGCTCGATTCCAAAATCTCCGTCGTGAAGTAAAATATCAAACTGCTTTTTGGTATCTTTAAGTTTATAATCCTTTGTTAAATGACCGATTTTAAAATATCTATTTTTTAGATTTTTAACATAGGCAATATTCATGATTGCATTAACATCTATCTTTTCTTTTAAATCTAGAAGTAGAGAAGAAAGGTGTTTACTTTTACCAAATCGAATGCCATTATATCCAGCAACTTTTTCATCAATAATTATTAATCCATTAAGGAACGAAGCAACATCCTCTGTACCCTTTGGATTTTCTTTTGACATTGCAATGTTAATTTTAATTTCTGGAATCAAACTAGTGATATTTTTTCCTTTCAAGGAGAGAAAAGCTTCTGTCAAGTTGTTCACAATTTTACTGTTTTCATCACTAATCAATTCATTTTTATTTGCAACGTAAAAATTACCTTCGATTGTATTATCAGCAAAGGATACACATGTATAAAATCCAATTTTTGAACCTTCAATTATTCTAGCGGAGATTTTCTCTGCGAAATTTAAAAATTTATTTGGGATTTTTTGCTTTGAGCAGATATAATTACTAACCATTGGTTGAGAAATAGCTAGAATATTAGATATTTTAGATTGCTCTATATTGTTTTTATAAAGTGTTTTAGCCAATGCTTTCTTGAGAAGAATAGTCTCTTCCGATTTTACGAATATTGCTTCCTCCACCATATAAACAATTAATACGAAATTATTAATCGTTTATATAACTTATGCTTTTAGAAATTTTACCAATATAATTTATAATAAGAATAACAATACTATTTTGTGTACAAAATCAGATTATTCGAACCAACAGACATGTTTTCAGTAATTAAACTAGCATCAGATACTTTAACAGAGAGATATAGCCCAAGTTTGTTTAATTATTTTTATGAAACAAACAATAGCGGATTTATTGTTGCAGAAGTTGGACATAAAATAATTGGCTTTATAGTTGGAGTAAAAATAAACTCTGAACTGGTAAAAATCTTAATGCTGTCAGTATCAAAACAATATAGGAGAAGAAATATCGGATCGTTACTTTTGGAACAATTTTTAGAACAAGCTAAAAAAGATAAAATAAATAGTATAGAATTAGAAGTTAGAACAGATAATAACAGCGCCATAAAATTTTATGAAAAACATGGCTTTGATATCATAAACAGAATAACAGAATTTTATCAAAATGGCGAAGCAGCATATGCAATGAGAAAAAAATTAACGCTTTAACATCTCTTTTTCTTTTTCAGTCATAAATCGTTCGGCCATTTGCTCAAGTCTATTCGAAACTTTTTCCAAGCCAGGGAAATTATTATTCGACAAGAGAGTTGCAATTCCTTTGCTTAAAGAAAATACCGCAAGCTTGTGTTCTCGTTTTGATTTATAGACCTGATAAGGAGTTACATCAAGCTCTCTGTAAAAAGCAAATTCAGCCCCACCATTATTTTGCATCAGATCTTCTAAATGTGTCTTAAGTTGGAGTAGAAAAGCGTGTAGCTGAATTAGTTCGTCTTTCTGCATAATGTTTTTCCCTCAAATCCCAAAAGTAGGTTTCCAAATAATGATAGCTCTTTTTATTTTTTTCTATAGAAAGTTTATATATTAAAAACTAATTCATTTTATATCTAATATAAAAAATAAAAGTAGATTAGAGCCTTTAAGACTCTAGTTCTTTTTTTGTGAGAACTTTTACTGAGCTTGGCATCTTTACGACATTGCCTAGTTTTATTCCAACGATTTCTTTGACATTTTTGTTATTTGCGATGTCTAAAAGTCTTTGTGTAATAATTCCATCAAAAACAACTGTAGCAATATTGTCACTTTTCTTCAGCGAATCTGTTAATTCTCTAACAGGAATTTTCTTAATTTCTTTATTGTCTTTATCGAAAAGTACTGCTTTCAAAGAGCCGGAAATATCGTCAAGTATTTTAGCATATTCTTTTTGTTTTTCCGTGATTATTTTTTGTTTTTCTTTTTCATCATTTTCTTTCTTCTGTGGTGGCTCAGGTTTCTCTTTTTTCTGTGATGACGATTCAGACTTTTCTTTTTTCTGCGAAGCTTGTTGCTTTTCTGATTCGTTTTCTTTACGTTTCTTGTCAATTTTTATATCATACATTTCAGCATATTGCTCTGCAGGTATCTTGTTTTTTAAAGCCTTCATTATTAATTTCTGTGGTATTTCTTCAACCTCTCGAGTTTGAGGCGCTCTAGCCACAAAATCCACGTCTGCAGTTTGAAGCAACTCTCTTAAAATTAATTCTCCGCCTCTATCGCCGTCAACAAAAGCAGTTGTAACTTTTTCTTTTGTAAGCTCCATTACTGTTTTTGGAATGTTTGTACCGCCTACTGCTATGACATTTTTAATACCATATTTTAGCAGATTTAATACATCTCTTCGACCTTCGACAATTATTACTGCATCACTTTTTTCTATATTTGGACCAGCTGGGCAGTGATCTCGGCCATAGTTTGTGATTTCTTCAACCTGTACGGCTTGTCTAACATTATCTGCTATAGTGTCTCCTTCAACTTTGCTTTCTTCCATTACTTTATTTAGAAGCTCTTTCGCTCTTTCGATAACTTGCTTTCGTCTTACAACCCTCACATCTTCTACATGATCTGCTGTTATTGTTGCCTTGCATGGGCCTACTCTATCGATACTCTCAAAAGCAGCTGCAAGAATAACAGTCTCAACCTTATCAAGAGAAGTTGGAAGAGTTATTGTTCCTTCACTTTTACCATTTTTTGATTCTAATTCTACTTCTATACGACCTACTCGGGCAGATCTTTGTAATTCACGTAGATCAAGTTCATCACCAAGTAAGCCTTCCGTTTGACCAAATATTGCTCCTACTACATCTGATTTTTCAATGATTCCATCAGCCTTAATATGAGCTTTAATCAAATATTTCGTTGTTGCAGGATCTATTACCATTTGTTATCACCTCAATTTATTATCTTTTTTGAAAAATAGCACCTTTATCTGCTCTCTTAGCAAATAATAGGTGGATACTCCACTCAATTATATGTAATTTCTACATGTGATTTATCTTAGTTAAGCAATTAAATGTGAATTAATCTCATAGGATTAATGCACCACACTTTGGTGCTATTTTTCCATTATTTTCTTAATATTCAATTATATATTAGCTTTGCGCCATATTTAAATGTTGTGCCAATATTCTGCATAAGAATATCACATGAAGGAAAAGATTTATATCGGTGTAGCTTGGCCATACGCAAATGGTTCTCTACATTTAGGTCACATGGCTGGTTGTTACTTGCCCGCAGACATCTTTGCTAGATACAACAGATTAATTGGTAATGATGTCTTGATGGTTTCAGGCAGTGATGAGCATGGTACACCAATAACAATTACAGCAGATAAAGAAAAAACAACTCCTCAGAAAATAGTTGATAAATTTAACAAAGAGCACACAGAAAACATGAAACAAATGGGCATTTCTTTTGATCTTTTCACACGTACAACTACAAAGAATCACGAGGAAGTAGTTCAAGATATTTTTTTAACGAACTATAAAAAAGGAAATATCTACAAAAAGAAGGTTGATGCATTTTATTGTAAAAATTGTAAACGTTATTTGCCAGATAGATACATAGAAGGGACTTGCCCCTACTGTGGCAATGAAAACGCCAGAGGAGACCAATGCGATGAGTGCGGCAAACTTCTTGATCCTCAGGAATTGAAAAGTGTGAGATGCAAAATCTGTGGTGAAACCCCTGAAATTAGAACTAGTGAGCATCTGTTTTTTGCTTTAAGCAAATTCGAGAAAAAACTTTTAGATTGGATGAAAGACAAAAAACATTGGAAACCAAGTGTTCTAAAATTCACTGAGAACTGGTTAAAAAATGGCTTGAAAGATAGAGCAATCACAAGAGATATTGACTGGGGCATAAAAGTTCCTGTTGATGACTTTGACGATAAAAGGATTTATGTTTGGTTTGATGCGGTTATTGGATATCTATCTGCAAGCAAAGAATGGTCGCAAAAAATTGGAAAGCCAGACAAATGGAAAGAATGGTGGCACAACAAAGAGTCTAAACATTATTATTTCTTAGCAAAAGATAACATTCCATTTCATACTATAATATGGCCATCAATTTTAATGGGATATGATAAAGAACTTGAGTTACCCTACGACATTCCTGCCAACGAATACCTACGTTTGAAGGGTGAGCAATTTTCTAAAAGTAGAGGTATCGCCATCTGGATTCCAGACATAGTTAAGAAATTAGATGTTGATGCTGTTCGATATTATCTTTCCATCAACATGCCAGAAAGTAAGGATACTGACTGGACATGGGATGATTTTATTGCCAAAAATAACGATGAGCTTGTTGGCGCATATGGTAATTTTATTCATAGAGTTTTAACTTTTACTTCAAAAAATTATGGCAGCATACCAAAACTTGGAAAACTAGATAAAGCAGACAAAGAAGCTTTAAAGAAAATTGAGGAAACTTCTAAAGAAGTCAGGGAGTCACTTAGCAGATGTGATTTTAAAAAGGGCCTTCGTGCTGCAATGAATCTTGCTAAGTTTGGTAATGTTTACTTTGACCAGAAACAACCATGGGTTCTTGTGAAGGATGATAAAGAAATGTGTGGTACTGTGCTACACATCTGTCTAAAAATTGTAAAAGCTTTAGCTATGTTTACAGCGCCATATCTACCATTTTCTTCAAATCAGGTTTGGAAAATATTTGACAATAAAAAATCAATTCATGCCTGTTACTGGGATGATGCTTTTGAAGATCTAAAAGCTGGAACTACTTTGGAAAAACCAAAACCATTATTTAAGAAACTTTTATTGGAGGAGTTCATGCCTAAAGAGGATTTGTTCTCAAAGTTAGATTTACGTGTTGCAAAAATCATCGGTGTTAAAGATCATCCCAATGCTGATTCACTATATATGCTTCATCTGGATTTAGGTGAGATGGGCAAACGTGTGATTGTTGCAGGGGTAAAGAAAGATTATACTATTGAAGAAATGAAGAACAGAAATATTGTGATTGTTGCAAACCTAAAACCTGCAAATCTTAGAGGAATAACCTCAAATGGAATGCTTCTTGCAGCTACAGATGAGTCAGGTGTGGTATCTTTATTAAATCCTGGTGATGCAAGCCCTGGATCTGAGGTAACTATTGAGGGAATTCAAAAAAATCCCAATAAGGTCTTAGAATTTGAAGATTTCAAAAAGATTAAAATGATTATTGATGAAAAACAAAAAGCAATATATAATGGTAAAAATTTGAAATCTGAGAAAGGGGACGTTGTCTCTGATAAAAACGTAAAAGAAGGATCCAGAATATCTTAAACATTTAGGGGAGGAAAAATATGAGTGTAGTTACGGAAACAGAATTACCATTGAAGGTTTTTAAGAAAGGAAAAGTGAGAGACATCTATGAAATAGATGATAAGTTGTTGCTGATTGTATCTGATCGTATTTCTGCTTTTGATTTTGTGCTTCATGAACCCATTCCTAAAAAGGGGATTTGTCTAACCCAAATTTCGAAGTTTTGGTTTGAATATTTTAAGAATTCAGTTCCAAGTCATTTGATCTCGGCAGATGTTTCTGATTTTCCAGATGAATTAAAACCATATGAAGATATTTTGAAAGGTAGAAGCATGCTTGTCAAAATAGCAGAAGTAATTCCAATTGAGTGTATTGTAAGAGGCTATATCTCTGGCTCTGCATGGAAATCCTATCAAAAAGATGGGACTGTTTGTGGTATAAAACTACCAGAAGGGATGAGAGAATCTGATAAGTTCGATGAACCTCTGTTTACTCCATCTACAAAAGCCGATTCTGGACACGATATTAATATATCCTATGAAGAAATGGTTGACATCATTGGTGAAGAAGATGCCGAGAAAATAAAAGAATTATCCCTTAAACTCTACAATAAAGGTGCTGAATACGCCTGTAAAAAAGGAATTATTATAGCAGATACTAAATTTGAGTTTGGAAAAATTGGTGAACAGATTATTGTTGTTGATGAAGTTTTAACTCCAGATTCTAGTCGTTTTTGGCCTGCAGATCTCTATGAACCAGGAAAACCTCAGCCAAGTTTTGATAAACAATACGTAAGAGATTATTTGACAAGTACTGGTTGGGACAAAAATTCTAGTCCACCACATCTCCCAGAAAATGTAATTCTTGAGACGCAGAAAAAGTATCAAGAAGCATATGAAAAAATTACGGGAAGAAAGTTTATATTTTAAAAAATATTGTATTATTGTGAAAATGAAAAGAATAAAATTTAAACTTTTTATTACTTTTTTAATAGTTAATTTTGTTTTAAGTGCGATATCTATTGGAGGTCTGTCAAAAAATATTCAAGTATTAGAAAAGAAAGAATCAACTACCTCTAAAGATTTTTATTTTGTACAAATAACCGATACACATATTTTGTACAAAAGTTTTGAAAAAAATGGAGATTCTAAAGGCAGGTTTAAATGTGTTTTAGAAAATGTCACATCTTTTAAAAGAAAACCTGCTTTTATAGTAATAACTGGCGATTTATGCGAATGGGGCGGGAACGGTAAAACCGGAGCGCTCAACTATCAAACTTTTGTAAGTTGTTTATATGAAAAAAACAACATGTTGTATGCAACTTCAGAGTATTCTATACCCGTTTATACAATTCCTGGAAATCATGACTATATGCCAGAAAGTAGTTTGAAAAATTATCATACATATATTGATAAAAATCATATTGCAACTAATGACAAGTATGCCATAACGTATGGTAGTGTGTCCCTTTTTTTCATGAATTCAGGTCACGATTATACCTCACACCCTTCCGACTGGAAACGTACAAAAGGTAACGGACTCTATGGTGATGATATCGAATGGTTAGAAAATGGATTGAGAGGCTGCCAAACTGAACATAAGATTGTTCTTATGCATCATCCAGCGGTTAATGTAAGAGACAAATTAGGTGAAATGACAAGTGTTATTGCTCGCAACCGAGAAAAATTTGTAGAACTATGCGAGCAGTACAAAGTCGATCTCGTGTTATGTGGACATACACATACTTCTAGAGTTTTTGATGCCGAAGAAAATCGATATGATAATGAATATCCCATCGACTGTAGCAAATATCCTACCCTCTATGTACAAAGCGATGACTGTAAAGAGGGTGTTCATTATAGGAATATATCTGTTATTGACGATAATATTTGGCTGGAAGAAAATCAAAAAATAAATTTTTCTTGTAAAAGTCATAACAGATACAAAAGAAACTCAAATCTTATGTTAAATAATTTTCTGGAGCAAGGATTTTTTAAGACATTATATGTTTTTCCAGAGCTCCTGAAAATCAGAAAACAAATAGTTTTGACTTGATGCTTCTTTTAAAGTTTGTTATTCGACAATTGTTGATGAATGTTTAGAAAGATTTATTTATTATTCCTAATATGGCCAGAGCTAAATTAATAATAATTGATATTTAATTTGGGGAAGTTCATGAAATATAATACTATCAGTTTAACAATAGATAACAGTGTTGCAACTGTTTCTCTCAACAGATCTGAGGTCCATAACGCAATGAATGAAATGCTTATGAAGGAGCTTACATCTTGTTTCAAGCAACTAGATAAAGATAAAAAAACTAGGATTGTTATTCTTACAGGCAATGGCAGATCATTTTGTGCAGGTGCTGATCTTAATTGGATGAAAAGCATGGTAAATTATTCCAAAGAAGAAAATATCCGAGATAGTAAATTATTACTTAACTTATACAACGCTATATACAATTGCTCAAAACCTGTTATTGGGCGAGTTAATGGTCATGCTTTTGGTGGTGGAATTGGTCTTTTTGCTGCATGTGACATTGTTATAGCTACAGATAATTGTAAATTTGCTTTTAGTGAGGTAAAGCTTGGAATTATTCCTTCAGTTATCTCAACTTTTATCGGCAGACGTCTTAATGTTTCTACCATGAGACGATTATTTTTAACTGGTGAGCGTTTTGATTCAAACTATGCTAAAGAAATTGGTCTCGTTGATTTTGTTGTAAATGAAGAAATGTTAGATCTTGAAGTTAAGAAATATGTTGACTTATTGCTTAATTCAGGCCCCAATGCAATGAAAGAAGTAAAACTTCTTATTGACAAATATGAGAAATTAGATCTGGAAAAATATAAAGAGCATACAGTTAAAAAAATAGCTGAATTACGAATCTCAGAAGAAGGACAAGAAGGCATTAATGCATTTCTTGAAAAAAGAAAATCAAAATGGAGTGAATAGATTTTGTTTAAAAAAGTATTAGTCGCCAATCGTGGTGAAATCGCTGTCCGCGTTATCAAAGCCTGTCAAGAAATGGGCATTAAAACTGTGGCTGTCTACTCGGATGTCGATAAAAATGCACCCCATGTTCAATTGGCAGACGAAACGGTTTGCCTTGGAGATCCAATTCCAATCCAGAGTTATCTAAATATTCCAAAAATCATTAAAATAGCCCAAGATACAAAGGCTGAAGCAATACATCCTGGGTATGGTTTTCTTGCTGAAAATCCTGATTTTGCACAGTCTTGTAATGATGTTGGAATAAAGTTCATTGGCCCTTCTGCAGATGTTATTAGTTTGATGGGTGACAAAATAGCTGCAAAGACAACTATGGAAACGGCAGGCGTTCCAGTGATACCTGGATATCATGGCGATAAACAAGATACTGCCTCACTAGTAAAAGAGGGAAAGAAGATTGGTTTCCCGTTGCTTGTAAAAGCTGCTGCTGGCGGTGGTGGTAAAGGAATGAGAATTGTTCATTCTGAAGATACTCTTGAGGAATCCATTGAAGGTGCAAAGCGAGAATCTAAATCTGCTTTTGGCAATGATACAGTTTTCCTTGAGAAATATATAGACAAGCCACGTCACATCGAATTTCAAATCCTTGGTGATGAGCATGGAAATGTAATTCATCTCTTTGAGCGTGAATGCAGCATTCAGCGTCGTCATCAAAAAATCATTGAGGAAACGCCATCTCCAGTTATGACACCCAAACTTAGACAAAAGATGGGTGAAGCTGCTGTAGCTGCTGCAAAAGCTGTAAAGTATTCTAACGCAGGTACTGTAGAGTTTATGGTAGACGGCAATCTTAATTTCTACTTTATGGAGATGAACACTCGTTTGCAAGTAGAACACCCAATCACTGAGATGACAACTGGCATTGATCTTGTTAAATGGCAACTGAGGATTGCTAGTGGAATGAAGTTAGGCCTTAAACAAAAAGATTTGTCTCAACGTGGACATGCCATTGAATGTCGTATTTATGCTGAAGACCCTGCTAATGGATTTCTACCCAGTGTTGGCATTTTAGAAAAAGTTGAATCCCCAACAGGACCAAATGTCAGGGATGATACCGGAATTTATACAGGGATGGAAGTAACTTCGTATTATGATCCGATGCTTTCAAAACTAGTAGTAAGTGCAGAGACTCGCGAAGAGAGTATCAACAAAATGATCTGGGCTCTCTCCCATTATGTAGTCCTTGGAGTTACTACAAACATACCTTTTTTAAAACAAGTTTTGGAACATGAAGAATTTAAAAAAGGAAATATTACAACCCATTTCATCGAGAATCATTTCAAAGATTGGACTGAAACAAAAGAAGGACTGCCAATTGATGCGATTATCTCACTTGCTGTTTATGACTCGATGCATACTAAATCAAAAGAAATTGTACGTTATAAAGAGATAGATCCACACTCGCCTTGGAAACATGTTGGACGCTGGCGTGTTGGAGGAAGGGAGGTGTAAAGCAGTGTTTATCAACTACGAGCATGAAAACAACGTCTATAATGTGACTATCGAGCGAAAGGATAAATATTACTTTATCACGTACAATAACACTGAATATAAAGTTGAAGCTGAAGAGCTTAAGCCCGGTCAATTAAAAATAAAAATTGGAGATAGAATAATTAAATCAGTCATCACTGAAGGTGAAAAAGACAAATATGTTTTCGTTGACGGTAATGTATTCAAAGTGAAACCTGTAGAACTAACAGGTGCTAGAAAAACTAAAAAGAAAGAGGAGGGAAGTCTTAACTCTCCAATTTCTGGACGAGTTGTAAGTGTAAAAGTTAAGGAAGGCGACGATGTAAAGAAAGATGATGTTCTTATGGTTATTGAAGCAATGAAAATGGAGTATCTAATACGTGCTCCTTTTGATGGGAAGATTGAAAAGGTTAATTTTAAAGAGAAAGATCAAATTGAAATTGGTCAAAATACTGTTGAAATTAAGAAAAAATGAGGAGGAATGATTATTTATGGATATTATTGAAAGTTCTATAGATACTTCATCCAAAGAGTTCAGAGAGAATTTTAAACACTATGAAAGTCTTGTTAACGATTTAAAGAAGAATATAGCTATTGCGCAAAAAGGTGGGGGTGAAGAAAAGATTAAGCTTCACAAATCACGAAACAAAATGCTTGCTCGTGAGCGTATCGATGCTTTGTTAGATCCAGATACTCCTTTTATGGAATTTAACCCTCTTGCAGCATATGATATGTATGACAACAAAGCACCCTGCGCAGGGATAATTACAGGAATCGGACTAATCCATGGTCGAGAGGTTGTAATTGTTGCCAATGATGCTACTGTTACAGGCGGAACATACTATCCAATGACTGTCAAAAAGCATCTTCGCGCTCAGGAGATTGCTATGGAAAATAATCTACCTTGCATCTATTTAGTCGACTCAGGTGGAGCTTTCTTACCAATGCAAGACGAAGTATTTCCAGATCGTGAACATTTTGGTAGAATTTTTTACAATCAAGCCGTGATGTCTTCGATGAACATACCTCAAATTTCTGCAGTTATGGGTTCCTGTACTGCTGGGGGAGCATATGTTCCTGCCATGTCTGATGAAACTATCATCGTGAAAGGTACCGGCACCATTTTCCTGGGTGGACCTCCTCTGGTTAAGGCTGCAACTGGAGAAGAAGTTACTGCAGAAGATCTGGGTGGAGCTGACACCCATTGTCGAGAAAGTGGTGTTTCAGATCACTATGCCCATGATGACCAAGAAGCAATCCATATAACTCGCAATATTGTTGAGAATCTAAATCGTCCTCGAAAAACACATCTTGATATTCATGAGCCAGAGGAGCCTTTGTACGATATCAAAGAGATGTATGGTATCATCCCAAAGGATTCTCGTAAACCGTTTGAGATAAGGGAAATTATTGCTCGCATTGTTGACGGTTCCAAATTTCATGAATTTAAAACTCTTTATGGTCAAACCATTGTCTGTGGATTTGCACGAATAATGGGATATCCTGTTGGCATTCTTGCAAATAATGGTGTACTGTTTTCTGAATCTGCTTTGAAAGGCACCCATTTTATTGAAATGTGTTGTCAGAGAAAAATACCACTTGTTTTCTTACAAAATATCACCGGTTTTATGGTTGGTCGCAAATATGAAGCTGGGGGTATTGCAAAAGACGGTGCTAAAATGGTTAGTGCAGTTGCAACAGCAAATGTTCCCAAGTTTACAGTGATTATTGCAGGTTCTTTTGGTGCTGGCAATTATGGTATGTGTGGTCGCGCGTATGGTCCAAGACAACTCTGGATGTGGCCTAACGCACGTATCTCTGTTATGGGTGGAGAACAAGCAGCAAATGTTTTATTAACTGTGAAACGTGATCAGCTTTGGCGTAAGGGAAAAGAACTTACTAAAGAAGAAGAGAAAAAAATAACAAAACCCATATTAACTAAATACGAAAAAGAAGGAAATCCATATTATAGTACAGCAAGAATCTGGGACGATGGTATCATTGACCCAGTTGACACGAGAATGGTATTGGGCCTTGGCATATCTGCTTCATTAAATGCATCCATCCCCGATTGGAAGCCTGGTATTTTCAGGATGTAAAATTATTCAGCTATAAGCCTCTTCAAGGCTTTATATCCTGTAATTGCATCTCTCTCTTCTACAATAAAAGTCATTTCTAGGTCTATTGAAATAATCTCCCTAATGTTTATTGACTCCCATGCAAAATTTCTGACTATTTGAAATAACACACCTGGAGTATCAACAAGGTCTTTACTAATCGAAAAAGATAATGCAACAAGGTTTTCATCTATACCTAATATTTTTTCATATTGTAAAAAGTCACAAATTTGTTTTTTATATCTCTCATTTGTTACAATACTTACCGTATTTCTACCATAGATTATGTGAAGAATATCTCCATTATCAAAATTAATTACATCATATATTCTTTTTAATTTATCAAATAAACTTGGTGTTTTTAATACATTTATATCTATTATATTTGTTTTAAGATTTACTTCAGAATTATCTGGGCTGAAATTAATATCCTTAAATCTATTGTTTAATTTTTCTGCGTATCTTCGCAATGCTGCTACTATTGCATAATGTGCAACTTCTTTTTTCAACTCTTTTTCAATCTCAGGCCTAAGTTGTTTTGCTACAGAACCATATGAAGCAATTCCCTTTCCGATTGCCTCTTGGAGATATATCTTTTCGTCCACAAGTTTGTGTACCATGTGACTTATCGTGACCATTTTTCATCCCAGTCATATATTTATAATCATTATTATATATAAACCTTTTTGTTTAATTTTTAACTATATTTAAGAAAAATTGGTATAAATTGAAACAAATTGTATTTTACACATATGCACATCTAATAAAGTATCAAATTTACACAAATTATAAAAAAGCGTTATTTTAACAAGCAACATGAGATAAAAGTATAGATTTATAAACTCAGAGTAATTACCCTAAAATACACTAGACGTGGATGAGGTTTTAATGAAGGACAAAATCTTAAAAGAAGTGTTGGAATGGTGTGAGAAACAAGATCAAAAGCCAAACTTCTATGTAGAGGATTTTGTCGATATCGTTATTGATAAAACAGCGAATTTATTGGTTGAAGAAATCAAAAACGAACTAAAAAACGAATTTGAAAATGGAAATCTAAAGCATCCATTTATTATTTCTGATGAATATTATTTATATTTAAAATTAAAGGAAATAAAAAATAAGATAATTCAACCAGAAAAAGATGAGGATTATATTGAAATTGAGGAGCAAGACAGCAAAAAAACAGAAGAAGAAAATTAGTTTTTTCTTAAGTTCCGTCTAAGAATTTTACCTGAAATCGTTTTAGGAAGTTCATCTACGTATTCAATAATCCGCGGATACTTGTATGGTGCAGTTACTTTTTTTACATGTTCTTGTAGTTCTTTAGTAAGTGCCTCTGAAGGTTTGTATCCTTTTGCAAGGACAATAACAGCTTTTACAACTATCCCTCTGATTCCTTTTGGATCTTCAGTACCTACCACAGCACATTCTGCAACCGCGCCATGTTCCATCAGTGCCGATTCAACCTCAAAGGGCCCGATACGATATCCTGAAGATTTAATTACATCATCATCACGCCCAACGAACCAGAAATAACCATCCTCATCCTTATATCCACGATCACCGGTATAATAATAATCTCCTCTGAAAGATTTTTTCATTACATCTTCATCTTTCCAATATTCTTTAAAAAGACCTGGTGGTCTTTCATCACCAAGATATAAAGTTATGTTCCCCTCTTCATTTGGGCCAAGCTCATTACCCTCATCATCCACTATTCTTACATCGTGACCTGGAGTTGGTTTACCAACACTGCCGTAGTGTATTGGCATAAAAGGGTAGTTGGAAAGGACACATACTGTTTCTGTTTGACCATAAAAATCATATATTTCAAGTCCAAATGCTTCCTTCCAGGCACGAATCACCTCAGGGTTCAATGGTTCACCAGCACTCATGGAATGACGTAGTTTAAGATTATATTTTGATAGATCCATTTGGATAAGTAATCTATATACTGTTGGCGGTGCACAAAATGATGTTACACCGTATTTCCCCATAGCCTTCAATAGCCCATCGGCATCAAAACGACCAGGAGTTTCCCATTGAATAATAGCCGCACCAACAATCATCTGACCGAACATTTTTCCCCACGCGGCCTTTGCCCAGCCTGTTTCAGAAACGGTCCAGTGAAGATCATGCTCTGTAAGGCTCTGTGCAAACTTAGCAGTAACATAATGCCCAAGAGGATAACTATGCGTATGGAGTACCATTTTTGGATGCCCTGTTGTACCAGAGGTAAAATATATAAGCATTGGATCAGTGCTTAGTGTTTTACCAACTTCTTTTTGTGGAAGTTCGGTTGGCATATCGTTCATTTCTTCATCATAGTTGTACCACCCAACTCTTTTACCGTCAATAAGCATCAAGTGCTTAAGTGTTGAACACTTTGCTTTAACTGCTTCAACAATATCTGCGTGATCCATATCTGTAATAACCATACATGCCTCAGCACGATTCACCCTATATTCAACATCTTTAGATGTCAATAAAACTGTACCTGGCATTGGAACAACACCGAGCTTAAACATACCTATAAGAGCAATATACCATTCAGGGATACTCTGTAAAATAACAAGAACCCTGTCGCCTTTCTTTACGCCAATTTTTCTAAGAACGTTTGCAAATTGATTAGATGCAGATTTAAGATCATAAAAAGTATGATAACGGTCATGCTTGCCAGATCGATCTATAGATATTAACGCTAGTTTAGTTCTGTCCTCAGCCCATTTGTCGACAACATCAAAACCAAAGTTATAATATTTTGGCACTTCCCATTTAAAACTATTGTATAGCTCATCATATCTATCTTTATTCTTCATAATTTTAGCCATAATCTCCCCTTCAACCATCTCTACAAACCCAATCGTCTAGCAATAACCATTCGCTGTACTTCGGAGGTTCCTTCTCCAATTTCACACAATTTTATATCCCTAAAATATCTTTCAACAGCATAATCCGTAGAGTAACCATATCCGCCAAAAATCTGGATAGCTTTTCTAGTTGAACGCATTGCCATCTCAGAGGCAAATAATTTAGCCATAGAAGCTTCTTTTGAAAACCTAACCCCTTGATCTTCCATATGGGCAGCGCGATAAACAAGTAATCTAGCAGCATCAATTTCTGTTGCCATATCAGCAATCATCCACTGAATAGCTTGGAATTTACTTATTGGTCTCCCAAATTGTTGTCTTTGAGTTGCATATTCTATGCTATCTTCAAGAGCTGCACGAGCGATACCAACAGACATTGCGCCAATAGCTGTACGTCCACGATCCAAGATATTCATAGCCCCAACAAAACCATTTCCTTCTTTACCTAGAAGATTTTCTTTTGGGATTCTGCAATCTTCAAAAATTAATTCGGCGGTATGACTTCCACGAAGACCCAGTTTATCTTCAAGTTGTCCGACTTTGAAGCCTTTTGTACCCTTTTCTACGATAAAAGCGCTAATTCCTCTTGCACCCTTACTTTTGTCAGTCATAGCCATTACTGTCACCACATCTGCAATATCCCCGCTAGTAATGAACTGTTTTGTACCGTTAATAACCCACTCATCTTTATCCAATACAGCAGTTGTTTGTGTCGAAGCTGCATCAGATCCAGCATTAGGCTCAGTTAATGCCCACGAAGCAAAACCTTCACCGCTACAAAGTTTTGGCAAATATTTCTTCCTTTGTTCTTCTGAGCCGTGTTCATAAATATGACCAACGCCTAAAGAGTTGTGGGCCTCGACAATTATTCCTGTAGATCCACATACCCTTGAAATCTCTTCAAGAGCAATCATGTAGCTTATTCGATCAATACCTGCCCCACCATATTCTTGAGGAATTGTCATGCCCATTAGCCCCATCTTACCCATCTTTTTATACAAGTCTTTTGACAAATATTCTTCTTTGTCATTTTTGGCAGCAATTGGTTTTAATTCTTTATTGCAAAATTCACGGATTGTTTTTTGAAAAAGTTTATGCATATCTGTAAGGTTGAAATCCAAATCAAATCACCAAACCCGTGATATGATACTCCTTCAAAAATGTTTAGGTAAAATTCTACTTAATTGTTCGGAAAACATTATTTTAAAATCTTGCCAGTTTCCATATACCACAAATACAAATCAAGCTCTGCCAACGTAAGATTGGTTTCTTTTGCTATTTTTCTTAAAATTTCTTCAATTTCAAGATATTTCTTTTTAGATATTGTTTTTGGTTTTTCTATCAAATCAAAATTTACGAGCACATCAATTATATGAAAATCTATTATCGCATAATCATCAAAACCTATGTTTCTTAAAAAATGACTGCTCTCCTTGTAGCCCAAACCTTTGATATTATTTACAAACCATTCTCTAATTGCTCTTTTGTCACGATGTTGAATGATTTTTCTCAATTGATCTTTGAACTTTTTTGATTCTATGATATATTTTGCTCTGTTATTTGGAAATCTATGCCCATATTCCTTGAGTTTTTTTGATAACTCT
>CAYMMP010000014.1:0-23917 GCA_964391625.1 uncultured Thermoplasmatales archaeon
GATAACGTTATCCAACATCCACAACTCTCAGTAACAATTTCTGATTCTGATAGTGTCTCTCTATCAATTACTTTTTATACGAATGCATCTGGTTCCTGGAATCCAATAGAATCATTTACCGGTGGAAATGGAGTCTATACTGTAAATAACGTAAGTTTAATGAATAACTGGTTCACCCGATACTGGTGGAGTGTGAACATCACAGATGGAAACAACTGGATCAACCAAACATACACATTCACTACAAAACCAGCAGACTGGGATATCAAAATAGACAACAAGATAGATATAAATGATATCACAGCAGTAACAGCACATTACGGAGAAACAGGTGATACTGGTTGGATACGGGCTGATGTCATAAAAGATGGAAAAATCAACATAAATGATATTACTGCAATAACAGCCCATTACGGGGAGAATTATGCTTGAAATATCATCACTTTACAGATTGGATAATATTTGTAAAACAAGACTTAAAATACTATAATAATAAAGATAAGATTATAAGTGAACGAGTGAGATAAAATGAAAAAGTTAGCCATTACAAGCATTGCATTATCCTTACTTTTATCTATGATTATATTAGTAATTGCAAACACTGGTGATATTTCTAAGGTTTATATCAATCCTGAAGAACAAACTGTTGAAATAAGAGATTATGTCGAAATTGAAATCTATACAAATTTAACAGAGCCTATTAGTGGATGGGAACTAGATTTTCTTAGTTTTTCTTCAGATATCCTTCATCTAAATTCCATCTCGGAAGGAAATCTATTAAGTAATGTCGGTGGAACTAGTTTCAATAATGGAAGTATTGACAATGCCAACGGGACTGCAAAAGATTTCTTCTGCTTCACCTATGGGGAAAGCTCCAGCGATGAAGGTTCATTATGTGTATTGAATTTTACTGCAAAAAATATTGGAAGTTCCTCCATTGATTTTGATGTGCTACTTTCTTTTGAAGGAAGTTCTGTACCATATACTTCTCAGAATGGTACTATAACAATTATCGAAACACAACCTCCAAGTATAGTAGATAATTCACCATCTGTTGCATATACTGGAAATTCATATGAGTTTAATGTTGATGCAACCGATTCAGATGGTGTTTTTGGAGTATGGGTTGAATATTGGTACAATGGTACATCTGTGGTGAACCATTCTATGACGAAAACAGGTGAGCGCAGTTGGACACATACAATCCAAAGTATTTCATCGTCTCATGATAGTCTTCATTACATCATTTCTGCTGAAGACAATAATAACAATTGGAATACAACATCTACTAGAGACATATCGATAGAAGATGACGATGCTCCCATAATACTAAACATAGATATAAGCGATATAAAACAATATGTGAACGATAGTCTAAATATAACAGTAACTGCAACAGATAACAAAAACATAGCTGAGATCTATATCAATATAACAAATCCAAATTCTATAACTCATAGTTACTTAATTGTTGGAAATAAGATAGGAGACGACTACTATCTAGACTCATCTTATCAAATAATTGGTAATTATTCGATGGTTGTATTTGTAAAAGATGAGACTGGAAATTATGTTTTAAGCAGCTCTTACAACTTTTACATTTATCCACAATACGATCTAGATAAAAACGGTAAGATAAACATCAATGATGTAACAAGTGTAACAGCACATTACGGAGAAGAAGGAACGCCTAGATGGATTATACAAGATATTAATCTACCGTATCCTGATGGAGAAATAAATATTAATGATATCGCAAGAGTGACAGGCCATTATGGCGAGGAATATACTGAGCTGATGGAAATATGATAAAATATAGAGCGATTACGGTTATTAACATATGCCTGATATTGTTCCTCTCTAATTTTACATTAGTGGTTAGCGCAGAAAATCCTATAAATAATCATATTTATGCTCAGCCAGAAAGCTCTACTGTACAATTAGGTTCATTATTTGATGTTGTAATATATTTGGATTTACATGAAGATGTGAGTGGTTGGTCAATAGAAGAATTAACATTTCCACCTGATTTATTGACGGTAGAAAATGTTGTGGAGGGAGAGCTTTTCGATGGTCTTAGTTCGAGTTTTGCCATACTTGGTAAAATTGACAATATAACAGGAAAAATAACTGATATGGTTTGCTTTACACCATTTGGAGATAGTGTATCAAACTCAGGTTCTCTGTGTGTTATTACATTTTATTCAAAAAAGGCGGGTTCAGCAGAAATTAATTTCTCTGCAACACTATCCTATGCAGGAAATGATGTCCCACATGAAGAACATAATGTCACAATAGAAATTCAAGGAGGCAGAGATACTATCCCACCAGTTATTGAAGATGTATCAGCTGATCCAAACCCTCAATATAATGATAATTATGTAAATATTACCTGTAATGTAATTGACGACATTGCTGTAGATAACGTAAATGCGGTTATTAATGGCCCCAGTGGGTTCACACCAGTTAACGTCTCTATGAGTTGTATGCAAGGGACAAACAAATATTACTATGATGAGAGCTACTCAATAACAGGAACATATTCCTTCCACATATGGACAAACGATACAAGTAATAATTACAATGAATCTTCAATATATAATTTTCAGATAACAGATAGTCATAATGAATCGCCTGTGGTAAATAACGATTATTATTCAACTCCCGAGGATACAACACTAAACATTGTAGCTGATGGAGTATTAGAAAACGATACAGATGCTGAAGAGGATCCGTTAACTGCAATTAAGGTAACTGATCCAGCACATGGTACCCTCTCAGAATTTAACTCAGATGGATCCTTTACATATATCCCAAATTCTAATTTCTGCGGAAGCGATAGTTTTACTTATAAAGCAAATGATGGTTTCTCTGATTCGAATATTGCAACAGTATATATCACAGTCAATTGTATAAACGACCCACCTGCTGCAGATTTTACTTATTCTCCAGATAATCCAACTGTATCAGATACAATTTCTTTCACAGACATGTCAAACGATATTGATGGCAATGTTGTAAATTGGACATGGAACTTTGGTGATGGAAATATTAGTTATCTTCAAAATCCACAGCACAAATATAGTCTTGGAGGCAAGTATGATGTTAAACTTACAGTTAGAGATAACAATAGTGCTAAAAATAATATAACAAAAAAATTGACTATAAAGAATCCGGTAGTGCAAAATATTACAGTAAACATTATTAGACCAATTAACTGTATTTACATTTTTGATACTCCCAGTAAGAAAAACATAATGAATCCATTTATAATAGGAAAAATTACTATTAGAGTTGATGTTAAAAATGCAGTTGGAGCTACCACAATTGAATATTATATAGATGGTGAGTATAAAGCAAATAACACTCGACAACCATATGAATGGTTATGGAATGAAAGAGCTTTTGGGAAGCATACTATAAAAGTTATTGCGAACGATAGTAGAGGAAAAACCGATAGCGACTTAATAGAGTTGCGAATTTATAACTTCGGCATTTTTAAAAATCGATTAAGTAATTTTTCCGAAAAATCATAGTTTAAACTTCTATTGTTTCTTTTCTACCCGGACCTATTGAAACAAGCGCTATTGGTGTTTTCAATTCCCTTTCAATGTACTTTAAGTATTCTTGTGCTTCTTTTGGCAAATCACCTAATTTTTTTGAATTTGGATTAATTTTTTTCCAACCTTTGAATTCTTTATAGATAGGTTTGCATTTTTTGACATCTTCGATGTTTGCTGGGAAGTGATCGATTTCTTTTCCATCTAATTTGTACTTTGTACAAACCTTAATTTTGTCCAAACCATCCAATACGTCCAACTTCATTATTGCTAATTTGGTAACACCCGAAATCATGCAAGAGTGTTTTACTACTACAATATCCAACCAACCACATCTTCTTGGTCTGCTGGTAGTAGTACCAACTTCATGGCCTTTTTCTTGAAGATGTTTGCCATCTTTATCAAAAAGTTCTGTTGGTAATGGCCCTTCACCGACACGTGTTGTGTAAGCTTTTACAATTCCAATAACATCATCAATTTTATGAGGGGCAAGACCTGCTCCAATGCAACTTCCACCTGAAACTGTGTGAGATGAGGTTGCATATGGGTATGTACCAAAATCTACATCAAGCATTGAACCTTGGGCTCCTTCTAAAAGTATGTTTTTACCAGATTCAATTGCCTTGTTAAGTTCAATATGCGTGGGAGCAATATATTTTTTTAATTGCTTACCATAGCTAAGGCAAGTTTCCAAAATTTCTTTTTTATTAAGTTTTTCATTAATATTATAAGCGTCAAATATCCTCTGTTTAATTTGAAGAATTGTGTCGAGTTTCTCACTTAAAGTTTTTTTATCTATCAGGTCTACCATTCTTATTCCATTGCGAGATATTTTATCGCTGTAACAAGGACCAATTCCTCTTTTTGTAGTGCCAATTTTTTTATCACCAAGAAATCTTTCTTCAGCTCCATCCAAAATCTTGTGATAAGGCATTATGATATTTGCTCTATCGCTTATCAAAAGTTTGGGCTTGATACCGCGATCAGTAAGATCGTTAATCTCACCTATAAGAATTTTAGGATCTATTACAACTCCATTTCCTATCACACCTATTTTACCTTGTATTACACCAGAAGGGATTGCATGAAGTTTGTAGATCTCTTTACCAACCTTTATCGTATGGCCTGCGTTGTTTCCCCCCTGAAATCGTACAACATAGTTGGCATCTCTAGAATAATAATCAACAACTTTTCCTTTACCTTCATCTCCCCATTGTGTACCAATTACAAGGTTAACGGTCATGGTATTTCACTTAAAGGGCATATAATGAGGTGTACATAAAGATTGTTTATCGAAGGTTTTATAAAATAAGGTCATATCAACCAGACAAATGCCAGAAAATTGGAATCCATTTGCTTCGGATAATGTTAATACTAATCTAAATATTGAATTGCTGAAAAGAGAAGTAGGTCAACGTTTTCCATTCTATGATGTACGATTCAACAGAAATACTGTTGCATTTTTTTGCAGGATTGATAAAGAAAGACTGGAAGAAAATTTTGATAATCTTCGTAAATCATTATCTGAAAAAGGATACATTCCAATGCTTCGCTTTGAAAAAGGCGAGCATGTTATTTATATTAGAAAAAAACCTAAGAAAAAGGAGAAACCTATTTGGGTTAATGCATTACTATTGATTGCGACTATTATCACTACAATATTGACTGGATCGCTTTTTTATATGGGTTATCTTACCTTGTGGGACATCCCAAATCCAATGGATGCCATAAAACCAGAAAATTTGTTCAATGGTGCATTTCTCTTTGCTCTACCGCTGATGAGTATTTTGTTTATTCATGAAATGGGTCACTACTTTATTTCAAAAAAACATGGCATTTCCACTTCATTACCTTTTTTCTTACCAATACCACCAATTCTACCATACTTCAATATTGGTACATTTGGAGCTTTAATCTCAAGTAGAGATCCCATGCCAAACAAAAAAGCGTTATTTGACATAGGTTTAGCAGGCCCTCTTGCAGGCTTTCTTGTTGCTATTCCTGTTACCGCAATAGGTATTGCTACAGCCAAAATTGTTGAAATTCCAAACTACTCAAATCTTGCACCTGGAACTGTGATTTATAACCCATCATTATTAATTGAACTACTATCTAGAGCTATTCTAAATCTCCCAGATGGATTTACTATTGATATGAATCCAATTTTATTTGCAGGTTGGGTTGGACTTCTTATAACGTCTATCAATCTATTTCCGGCTGGGCAACTTGATGGAGGTCATATCTTCCGTGCGGTCCTTGGAGAAAAGCAAAAATATGTTGCGTGGGTTGCAGTATTCATAATGATTTTTACAGGATGGTTATTTTTTGCTTTCATCATAATATTTTTAATGGGAACATGGCATCCTCCACCATTAAATGACGATTCAAAGCTAGATATGAAAAGAAAGATACTTTTTGTCGTAGCAATTTTAATTTTAATACTTTGCTATATTCCTTATCCATTCAATATAGTTGATTGAAACAGCAATGATTTAATACCTTCCAAACAATTTACATTTTGTAGTGGTTGCTATGAAAACATATCTAACTTTAATGTTTAACAGCGAAGGAAGCCCCCCCTCAAAAGTAAAAGACCAACTACTAAATCTTGGTTTTAAAACTGCAAAAGGAAATTATGATTTTGTATATGAATGGGATAAAGACGTGGATATAGAACAACTTGTTTGGTTTGCTGATAAAGTGCATGCAGCTTTAAAAAATCATAATGTATATTTTACAATAGAAACAATTTAATTATTTTTCTTCTTATTTTTAATTTTTTCCAGGCTTTTACTAAACACACCCATCAACGTATGATATTCCCATTTTGAGGGCATGGCACGCCCCATAATTCGTTTAAACATGATTTCAGTATTCTCTTTTTTGTGCTCAGGATAATTTATTTCTTTCAATAGATCTGAAAAAAACGAATATAACTTTTCCTTCTCAATCTTACCTATAGTTCTTTTTTTAATTTTAGACTTTTTTTTAATATATAAAGAATAGAGCACCAATGCAACAGCATGTGAAAGATTAAAAGAAGGGTAAGATTCACTAGACGGGATTCTGATCATGGTGTCGCACACTGCAATCTCTTCATTAAACAGACCATAATCTTCTCTCCCAAAAACTAAACCTATCTTTCCATCAATCTCATAGATTTTTTTGGATAATTCTTCTAATGAAAGAGCATTTCTAAGATGTTTTTTATCATTTTTACTATCTATCGAAGATGTTGCTACTAAGTAGTCAATATTTTTTACTGCATCCCCAAACTTTGGAAAAATTGCAGCATCATCAAGTATTTTAGATGCATGCATAGCCCGTGCATAACACTCATCATCAAGCTTACAGGGGTTCACAAGATAGAGATTCTTGAAATCAAAATTTGCCATGACGCGTGCTACAGCACCAACGTTTCCACCATATTTTGGTTCAACAAGAATAACATAAAATTCTGAAATTGTTTTTCACCACCAATCTGGAGGTTTACTTAATTTTTAATTCTTTTTCCTTGTCTTTAAGCATTTTTTTATATTTTTTTGGCATGTGTTTAACTGTACTCTTTAATTCAGCATGCTTTTTCAAAAACTCTGACCGCTTATTTGTCTCCAATTCCTCTAAAATAAATTTCTTATTCTTAATATAGCTATAAAGATACCATATACCGGTAATCAATATTATAAAACCAATAAATAACAGATATACATTCCAATCTTCAAGATTATGTATTGTTTGTGTATAAACTCCAAGATTTACATCTCTAAGCCATATCCAAAAAACACCCATAAAGAAAATAAATGCTCCAACTATTGTCAGCACGATACTAAAAATTAACACATATTCTCTTAAAAAACTTGATATTTTTCCAGCCATTTCTTTTCCTCCAATTTTAATATGATTTTGCATATCTCATCCAAGTTTTTGCAGATTTACCACAAACTGGACAGGATTCTTCACATCTAGGGTTTTCAATTGGCTCCCCTAATGTATTACCATCTAAAATATTTTCTATTTCTAAAGCGCAGTCCTGATTTCCACACCAAGGAATCTCAACAATGCCTTTCAAATCTTTTGCTTTTTCAATGGTTTTAACGCGATGCATGTTTTTTTCAAGAATCTTTTTTGCATTTTCATACAAACTTTTAGATATGTTCTCAAGCGTCTCTTTAATGACTTTTGTAGGTTTATCATTTGGTATTGATATCTTTTGACCTGTATCTCGTCTAACAAGCACCATGTGTCCTTTCTCCAGATCCTTTGGGCCGAGCTCAATACGTATCGGAACCCCTTTTAATTCCCAATCATAATATTTGTTTCCAGGGGTAATGTCTCTTTCATCCACATGTGACTTTATACCAGAATCTTTTAATTTTTTGTCAAGTGATCTACAAGCATCTAAAACAACCTTTTCTTTTCCTTTAAAAAGTATAGGGACTATTATGACCTGAACAGGTACAACTGCAGGTGGTAAAACTAGTCCTTTGTTGTCACCGTGAATCCCGATTAGAGCACCTAAAATTCTCTCACTCATCCCATATGTTGTTTGATGGCAATATGCATGTTTTCCATCCTCGGTTTCGTATTTTATATTATATGGCTTTGCAAAATTATCACGATATTGGTGTATAGAACCAAGCTGTAAAGTTCTACCTGAAGGCATCAAAACATCCAAGCTAACTGTGTAATATGCTCCTGCAAATTTGTCCCAATCTGGCCTCTTATTGAACAGAAAGGGCAGGCTTAGTTTACCAAAAAGTCTTTTTGCTATTTCCTTGTCTTCTTTCACCTGATTTTCGGCGTCTTTAAAATCAACATGACATGTGTGAGATTCAAAAAAATGAATTTCTCGAACGCGTATAAAAGCACGTGTTTGTTTTGTTTCATATCTAAAGGTATTTACAATTTGAAACGTTTTTAACGGAAGATCTGCATGCGAGCGCACCCATAACGAAAACAAGGGATACATTGCAGTTTCAGATGTGGGTCGTAAAAGCCATCTTTCTTCTAGTTTGTTAAGACCAGCATGTGTAACCCAGTAAACCTCACTGCCAAAACCTTCAATATGCTCTTCTTCTTTTTTAAAACTTGATTCAGGTATGAGAAGCGGAAAATTTACTTCTTGATGATCTGTTTTAACCATTTCTTCTCTAATTAATTGATCAACATGATTCATCAATTTCCAACCATAAGGTTTCCAAACGTTCATACCTTTGATTGGATATCTCTTATCACAAAGGTCAGCCAGCTCAACTATCTCATTATACCATTCATTGAAATCTTCAGATTTTTTAACCTTAGTCTCTGGCATAAATTGATCAACCTACAAATCAAAAAAGGAAAAAATGCTCTTAAATATGACGGTTTGTAAAAATTTAAAAATTATACTCCTCTTCCTTCCTTTGCTTTAATACGAAGCTCTTTCGATCTGCATCTTCTGCACCTTAACGCTTTTGGAGCGTTTATGCAACCGCAATTCATACATACTTTTTTGTTTAATAGTCGTGCTTCTGCTTCAGGAAATCTAGTCATACTATATTCCGCCTTTTAGCTACTGGGAATTAACATATATTATTTAAATATAGTGTAAGAAATTATAGAAATATACTTAACTAGGTTTTCTTTTATCTGCAAAAAGGTGAAGGTAAATTATGAAGGGCAGAGCTACATGTCCAAAATGTAAACATAGCTTCATACTTAATCTGCCAGATGATAAGAAAAAACATGAAGTAGAATGCCCTAATTGTAAATCTAAATTTACAATTAAATTAAAAGATAATAGTAAAGGAGAAGAATGCTCTTGGGAAGAACATGGGGAGCCCAGAAAAACAATTTTATCAAAACTTAAACCTAGAACAAACAAACCAATAATTGCAGCGATTATTCTGATGTGTGTATTTGGAGTGGGAGTTACAACAGCTGTATTTTCAGAGCAATTTATTGAAACTTCTTTGGACGTTGCTTCAACTTTTGGATTAAAAGGAAATGTTGAGATTAATGTCAAAAATACAACAAACGACTCCATTGACAGTGTATTTATAGAGTTTCAAAAATTGGATCGAAATGGCAATACGACTAGAAATGGGTCAGCTAATTTCAAAGATGTGGAATTAGGTATACAAAGCATAGATATTTCTAAGGTAGGTTATAAATCACAAAAATACGAGATACTAGTAGTACCTTTTTTAAAAAATGAAATCAATATTAAACTAGAGGAAGGCGCTGGAGTTGCTGAGACAAGAGAATTTGATGCGTTGGGATGTTCTTTCATTATCATCATATTTTCAGTTTTTGCTTTGATTGGAGTGATTGCATGTTTAAAACGTCAAAATCTTGATGTGGCAGTAGCAGGATCCATTATTGGAATATTTTCCTTTGGATTTTTCTTTATTGGATCCATACTTAGCATTATTGCATTTGTCATCATCATGAAATCAAGAGATGAATTTAGAAATGATGAGAAGGGAAAGGTATTCTAAAATAATAATAATTTTTTTTCTGGTATTTTTTGTATGGAGTATGTCACAATTTCTTGCCCCGATTGCTTTGCCTAAAAATAGTGTAAAAGACCTATCAGGGCTTACTGGTGTATCTGACAATGAAGAGATAATTAAAAAAATGCCAGTTCCATGGAATTCAGTTTACGATTGTGGAGATATATTGTGTCATCAAAAAGCAGATAGGTCTTTTTTTATAAATGGAAATCAAATGCCTTTTTGTGCCAGATGTACTGCAATTTGGTTAGGAATTGCAATCGGTTTAGGCTTCATGGTTCTTTACAAGGTTGAACTTGACAATAAATTCTTGATCTTGGTTATTATTGGGATACTTCCTATCGGAATAGACGGTATGGGACAACTCTTCCATTTATGGGAAAGCAATAACGTTATTCGAGTTATTACAGGAAGTTTCATAGGAGTTATTTGTGGAATTGCGATTGGAATAATAACAGATGAGATAAAAACAGTATTTTTAAATAAAAACAAAAAGTAATTAAAACAAAATTATATCTAAATTATAAGGTTAGAGGTGGAATTAGATGAGTGAAAGAAAAAATAATGGTAGTATGTCAACAGCAGCAGGAATCTTACTCATTATTGCAGGAATTATGGCTTTGATTACCTGGGTAGTTGCTGGATTTTTATTAGGGACGGTTGGTTTAGGATTGTCCATGGTTCCAGGTGCTGAAGGAGCTGCAACAATACTTATTGTGTGCGGCGTTATCGGAGTTATACTATCGATACTTACACTTCTTGGTGGCATATCTGCTCTGCAAAAGAAAAGCTGGAAGTTTGCACTCGCAGCTAGTATTATAGGACTATTTACAATCGGTTTTTATTTTATCTCGAGCATATTGTCGCTGATAGCATTGATATTAATAGCAATATCCAAACAAGAATTCTACGGCGAGGATTCTTCATATACGGAACCAGCAACTACTGGAAGAGTGTGCCCAAATTGTGGAAGACCAATTCCAATGGATGCTCAGGTCTGCCCATACTGTGGAAAGAACTTTAAAGAGTAAAAAATCAAAATATAACAAACATGGTGGATTAAATATCCACTATCTTTTTCTTTATTGATACATTTAAAAATGAGTTAACTATTTATTTATTGAAAAATTGGATGGGATGATGGATGGAAAATAATACTAAAACTGGATTGTTGTTAATAATAATTGGAATGATAATAGCCGCTATATCAAATATACTTTTGTTTTTTATTGATTTTAATGTAGATATCAGCAATATCGAAGAGATTTATGTTGTAATATTACCAGCATTAATTGTTGCTGTTGTAGGTGGTCTTTTAATCTTAATTGGTGCATTATTAATGATAATTGGTCGAAAAGATTATGGCGAACAACATAGTAAATTTGTGGTTTACGCTATAGTAATTTTTTGTATAAATATTGTAGCCGCCATAATACTGAAGGTAATCCAATCAGCTTTAATATATTTACAAGTTTCATCACCAATGTCTGGTCCATCATCTTATGATTTCTCAGGAATGATTATCATGGCCCTAATTCAAATGATTATTTCTACCATAATGGGTGGGTTATGTTATGTATTCTTGTTGTATCATTTAGAGAACGAAAAAGGACGATATGTCCTGTTTGCTGCATTTATTACATCCATAGTACTTGCAATTGGAATTGCAATTTACAATTATGGAGTCTTAACTGAAATGATAAATGGAATGTTAAATTCAGGCGATTATAGTTCATCAGTAGCATCACAAGCATTGGCCCAAATATCAAATATTTCTAAAGCAGGCATTCTTAATATTGTTAGTGGCATATTATTCATAATTGCTACTTACATCCCATATAGAAGAATAACTTCTGGTGAACTTGTACCAGTATTGCCAAGCCATCTTAAAAGATGTCACAATTGTGGACGTGTAGTCCGGAAAGACTACAAAATCTGCCCATATTGTGGAAAAGAAATCGAAGCACATTATCAGATCGGTTACGAAGATTAGGAACTAAAAAAAATACTTTATGACAGACGTATCATGTGCAGCAGGTACAGACAGGATCTGGATTGAAAATCAAGGGTCTGACTGTAGATATTATCTAACACTATTGAATTAAATATTTGCACTAATAGGTACAGTATTTATCTTTAAAAACTATAGCATAAAACAATCTTTTTTATTTTTTATAAGAATTCGTTTTTAGACATTATCAACAATATTGTAGCAAGTAAACATAAAATACTTGACAGTAGAAAGAATCCCATAATAAACAATCCAAAAAGACTGCTGACGATTATAACTTTCCATTTTTTTCTTTTAATTGATAAAATCCCCCCCAGTATCGAAAAAACTGACAAAATAATACCAATTGCTCCGCATGTCATAAATGCATTTCTGATTTGATCTGCATCCATTCCAACTTCAGAAGTTTCCACTATATAATTAAGTATAGACCCTTCTCCAACCATGTATGCCCAGCTAATAATTCCAATAATGCCTGCTAGAATTAATAAAATACCTGCAACCATAGGTTTTGAAATATTGTAATTTTGTTGTATTTCTTCCAAATTCATTCCTCCTCAAATTTCAAGTCTTTTTACTTCTTTTACGTCGTTCATCTTTTAGAATATTTGGCATAATATTTTTTACCACATACCAAAATACTATCAAACCGTATATAACTAATGCAATTTGTAAATAAATATGATACGATTCGGAATAATATCTTGTTGCCTCTACTATTAGATTAAACGGAATCTGAATAAGTATTGCAATTATTAAAAATTTCATTAGTTTATTTTTATAGACCCCATAACCAATATATGCAGCAGTTGCAGCATGAAATAATATAAAACCAAGAGATCCAAATGCTACAATTGAAACAAAAGTTAAACTGGTTTCAGAAGACATACTACCCAATATCACTAAAAATGGAGTGAAAGATGATCCAAAACCTAACCCCAAAGACAATCCATACATTACTGTTTCTTTTTTGCCTTGCAATCTTCGTAGATTCAGAACTATGGTTTTAAAGAGTTGTTCAAAAAACGCATATATTAGTACATAAACTAAAGCATTAATAAAGCCTAATGCAAGCGAGGGCAGAGGGTTTGTTATAAATCTCACTATAGCAGCTATAACCCCAAATATTATCCCTAATATAAACGTTAAAAATATGCCTTTATCCTTGTAAAATCCTTCATAACCCTTCAAGCTGATATATAATAGCAATAAGGCAGGTATTATGCCAAGAAACAGCAATCCTTGAATTTGTATTTCCATTTTTTCTAGGACTAAATAGAGAAGATTATATTAAATATCATCGATTACCTTATAGCATTAAATGAGGAGTGAAATTATGTTAAAAACACCAGTAATAGTCTTAAACGTAAAAACATATGAAGAAGCCACATGGAGTAATGCTTTAAAAATCGCTAAATTAATGGATAAAATAGGAAATGAAACAGGAGTCAGTATGGCAATTGCTGTACAGGCAACAGATATTGCGCTATGCGCAAACGAAGTCTCCATGCCTGTTTTTGCAGAGCACATCGATCCAATAAAACCAGGTAGTCATACTGGCTGGACTTTACCCGAAGCAGTGAAAAGCGCTGGTGCTGTTGGAACATTAATAAATCATAGTGAGCATAGGCTTATACTTGCAGATATTGATGTGTGTATAACTCGTGCAAAAGAATTAGGATTGGATCATATTGTTTGCTCAAATAATGTTGCAACTTCAAAGGCAATTGCTGCATTTTCACCAAATTTTGTTGCTGTTGAACCTCCTGAGCTCATAGGAGGAGACATTTCAGTTACAACAGCAAATCCCAAAATCGTTAGCGATAGTGTTGAAGTAGTAAAGAATATTGACAAAAATGTGGGGGTTCTCTGTGGCGCTGGTGTGAAAAACGGTAGAGATGTAGCAAAATCAATAGAGCTTGGTGCTGATGGAGTGTTGCTTGCTAGCGGAATTGTTAAAGCAAAAGATCAAGAAGAAGTAATACGCGATTTAGTATCTGGATTGTAATAATATTCAATTTGAATAAATGCTACAAGATAGAGACTCTATTTTCCTACTTTTCTTATTTTGAACTCGCCAATTCCTATTGGAATTATTTCAATTTCATCTCCATCATTTATATCGTGAGCCTTAGCTAATTGACTTGGTATAGTCAACACCAAACTGCTACCCACTACTCTAGCTTTCCTTGTTAGAGGCATATCCCATCCACCACGAATAGTGTAATGTATATTTGGTTATATATATGTTTTGATTTTTTTTGATATATCTAAACATATTCATCCTTTTTATAAAATTTATTTTATGAAAAAAATAGATCTTGGCAAAGAGTTATGTATAAAAAAATAATACACCCTGCTTGGGTTGAGGCTTTATGAAAATATTTATTGACACTGCAGACCTAAAAGAAATAAAAGAAATAGCATCGTGGGGCATACTTGATGGGGTTACAACAAACCCCACCTTACTAGCAAAATCTGGAAGATCTTTTGATGAAGTTATAGAAGAAATATTCAAGCTAGTGGATGGTCCAATAAGTCTGGAAGTAGTAAACGAAAAAGCAGAGGACATGGTTAAAGAAGCAAAACAGGTGATTAAGAAAGTAGATCCAAAGTATCAGAAAAACGTAGCAATAAAAGTTCCAATGACAATTGAGGGATTAAAAGCAGTAAAACAACTTAGCAAAGAAAAAATAAAGACAAATGTAACATTAGTTTTCTCAGCAAATCAAGCTTTACTTGCAGCAAAAGCAGGAGCTACATTTGTAAGTCCATTCATAGGAAGATTGGATGATATTGGGCAAGAAGGGATGCAAATAATCGAAGAAATTATGGAGATATTCTGTAATTATGACATAGAAACTGAAGTTATAGTGGCAAGTATCAGACATCCCATTCATGTGATAGAAGCAGCACGTCTGGGTGCAGATATTGCTACGGTACCACCAGCAGTCATTAGAAAGATGGCAAAACACTCATTGACAGATAAAGGGGTAAAAGCTTTTCTTGAGGATTGGAAAAAAGTAAAGAAATAGATTATTTTGGCCTCTTGATTTTACCAAAATCTTTTTTTCGCTCTTTCGTGTCTTTTCCGGTAGCTTCAAAAAGAAAGGCATTCCATCTTTTGATAATGCTATAATCACCAGAGACTTTTTTTGGGGGTTCAATACCCACAAAAAGAATATTTTTTTCCTGCCTCATGTCAATCTTCCCGATGCCTTCAACCTCAAATTTCATCCCGTTGAATATGTCTCCTTTTACTCCAAAATATTTGTTAATAATTGCACTTATATCTGGATTATGTCCTTTTTTGATTTTATATTCCCTCATAGTTAAATACCATTTTCTGACATCAAAAATAAAGATATTAATGTTTTCATAAAATCGATTTTACTGTTGATTTTCGATAATTTCAAAAGCTTTTTCAACTGCTTCTTCAGCAGAGCTTGCCATAACATAGGTTGATTCTACATTTTGCATTATATTTCCATTTATGATCTCATCAACAATACCCCCAGTTCCTTTTACTAGAATTAATGGTTTTCTGGAAATCATGCGGAAAGCTATTTCATTAAGTGTGCCCCATCTGCCACAGATCGCGATAGTTACATCACCTGTACCAGAAACAAGATAATTTCGAACATTCCCAATATTTGTTGGAATTGCAATATCGATATATGGATTTGCCTCGTCTTTTCCAAACGGCATTATCCCAACAGTGATTCCATTTTCGGATTTTGCTCCTCTGCATGCTGCCTCCATTACTCCACCATGTCCACCGCAAACAATAACACCATCTCTCTGAGCCACTAGTTTTCCTATCTTCTCAGCAACTTCGAGAGTATGACTATGAATGCTTAAATCGTCATGATCACTGCCACAAATTGAGATTAATTTCCTCATAAAAATCTCAATTAAATTATTGTTTTTAATGGTTGTCATTTTAAAATATGTATAACTTTTGGAATTTGTTTTTACTACACGGTAACATTTAATAGAGATTCTTGCATAGCAAAATGAATTCTAGGGGATTATAGAACTATGAAAATCACTGTTATTTGTCCCAATTGTAAAAATCAAATAACAATTGAAGGAGAAGAGGGAGAAGTAAAAGACATTACTTGCCCCCAGTGTAACGAAAAAGGTAAAGTTACTTTCAAAGATAAAAAAACAGAGGAGGCGGAAATTAAATCTCCAACAATAGAAATTAAAAATCTTACAAAAGCATATAATGGAACAAAAGCAGTTAATAACATTTCATTTTCAATAGAAAAAGGAGAAGTCTTTGGTTTTTTAGGACCTAATGGTGCTGGTAAGACTACTACCATCAAATCCATTCTTGGATTGATAAAGATTGATAGTGGTGAAATCAAGATAAATAATTTTGATATTCACTTATTAGAGAAAGAAGCAAAGAAGAATATCGGGTACATGCCTGAAAAAGTTGCTTTTTACAATAATTTAACCGGCCTCCAAAATCTCTATTTTTATGCAGAAATGAAAGGCGCCTCAAGAGAAGAGTGTAAAAACTTAATTGAAGAATTTGGCCTTGGCGATTCAACTAATAAAAAAGTAGGAAAATATTCAAAAGGAATGGTTCAGAGACTTGGCATGGCGCGTGCAATTTTAGGGAATCCACCAATATTGATATTGGACGAACCTTCCAGTGGTCTTGATCCTAGTGGAGTTTTACAAATTAAGAATAAAATTAGAGAGCTGAAACAAAAAGGCATTACAATATTTGTTTCATCTCATATTTTAAGTGAGATACAGGAGGTAAGCGATAGAGTTGGAATAATCAATAGAGGAACTCTTGTTGCAAAGGACTCTGTTTATGCATTAAGTAAGAAATTAAACTTGAAACCTCGCATGATTGTTGAGTTAAAGAATATAAGCAAGGACATAGAAAATGCAGTAAAAAATATTAAACAAGTAGATGAAGTTAAAATCCATGAAAATAAAATTTTTATACTCTGTGATTCGAAAACAAAAGCAAAAGTAATTCTAGCTATTGCTAAAGCAGGCGGAAACATTATCAATCTTACAACTCTTGAGCCTACACTTGAAGAAATCTTTATGAGATATACAGGAGATGCTGTATGATTCAAAACATAATTTTTAGTATCGCAAAAAAAGAAATAATGGACAATATTAGAAATAAATGGATCATAGTAATGTCCATTTCTTTTGCAGTACTCACTTTGTTAGTATCCTATGCAGGTTCTATTGGGAGTGGAGGATGGCAAGATTTAAGTGGCACCGTTGAAGGCATGAGTGTTTTGGTAAACTATTTTCTTACAATAATTGCTTTGATGTTGAGCTATTCTGCAATTATTGGAGAAATAGAGAGAGGGTCTATGAGCGCTCTTATTTCTTTACCTGTCAAAAGATTAGAAATTATTTTAGGTAAATTCCTTGGCCTTGGTGCTGTTTTAACATTTACAATCTTGGTTGGATTTGGTGTTGCAGGAATTGTAATTGGAACAATGGTTCCAAATGTAGATTATTGGAGATATTTGTTGTTTATTGGCGCAACAGTTTTGGTAGGTCTAGTTTTTTTAAGTATAGGAATGCTTTTATCGTGTTTACTTAAAAAGAGATCAACTGCCATGGGTAGTGCAATCTTTGTTTTTTTCTTATTTACCATTATATGGGGGCTTATTTTAGCAGCACTGCTGATTGTTACGGGCAATATTCAATTTAGTTCCGATCCAAACGTGGCTCCAGTTCTCAAGAATCCTGATTGGCAGTATGCAATGAACTTTTTAAATCCGCTATCCGCATATGGTGGTATTATAAAATTCAATGTATTATCGAGTACAGATGCAACCTACCCAGCATTTTACAATAGTGTAAATGTGTTTATAGCCCTGCTAATTTGGCTATTTGCACCATTGATTGTTGCATATTGGGCCTTTAAAAATAAAGATATATAACACTTCCATAAATCTTATAAATACTATCTGTTTACACTAGTTCTCACATATCTGAGGAATCATCCTATGGCAAAGAAAAATGTCAAAACAAATCCTATGCTAAATTCATTAATTCAAGAACTAAAAAAGCAATCTAATGAAAAAGATGTTGCTCTCTGGAAAGACATAGCTATTAGATTAGAAAAACCATCAAAAAACTGGCCAGAAGTAAATTTAGATAGAATCAGTAGATACATAAATGAAAAAGAAATTGCACTAATACCTGGCAAAGTTTTATCAGATGGCGATTTGACAAAGAAAGTTTCAATAGCTGCCTGGTCGTTCTCGCAAAAAGCAGAAGAAAAAATCAAGAAATCCGGTGGAAAAGCAATGTCAATTGAAGAACTTATGAAAACAAACCCAGATGGAAAAAATATTAGGATATTGGGATAAATATGGTAGCAATAATTGATGCAAATGGTGCAACTCTTGGAAGACTTTGTACAAACACTGCAAAGCGACTATTAAATGGAGAAGAAATTGCAATAGTAAACTCTGAGAAAGCAATTATTTCTGGTAAAAAACGTATGATAAAAGAAAAATATAAACAGAAACGAGAGGTTGGAACATATCGTAAAGGGCCTTTCTTTCCAAGAATGCCTGACAAAATTGTGAAAAGAACAGTTCGTGGTATGATTCCGTATCAAACATCTCATGGACGAGCTGCATATAAAAGACTTAAATGTTATATTGGCATTCCAAAAGAGTTCAATGGAAAAAAATTTGAGAATATTAAAGATGCTGAAAAACAACCAGTCGATTTCATAACCATTGAAGAGCTTTCAAGATTCTTAGGAGCGGATATCTAATGGTAAAAAAAGTAGTAAACACATCAGGAAAAAGAAAAACTGCAGTAGCTAGAGCAACTGTCCAGAAAGGATCTGGCCTTGTAAGAATCAATAACATACCTGTTGAACTTTATGAACCTGAAATTGCCCGTTGGAAAATAATGGAGCCGCTAAAAATTGCTGGGAGTCATGTCGATAAGATTAATGTTGATGTTAATGTTAAGGGTGGAGGTTTTATGAGTCAAGCAAGTGCAGTTCGTACTGCTATAGCCAAGGGACTTGTAGAATTCACAGGAGACCCTTCATTACGAATTGCATTTCTTGATCATGATAGAAGTCTTCTTGTCAGCGATTCAAGAAGAAAAGAATCTAAAAAGCCTCTTGGACGTGGTGCGCGAAGAAAGAGGCAAAAATCATATAGGTGATATTGTGATAATTCCAGTAAGATGTTTCACATGTGGAAAAGTAATTGGGGACGTTTACGACAGTTTTATAGAGAGATATAAGGCATATAAGAAAGCCGTGGATGCAGGTGAGAAGCCAAAGGAAACTCCTAAACAGATACTAGATGATCTCGGTCTCGATAGATACTGTTGCAGGCGTATGATTCTCACGCATGTTGATTTGATTGGAGAAGCAGCACCTTACGAATAAAGCAATTTTTTATCCATACTTTTATCAATTTTTATTTAATACCAACCTAATTGTTTAGTCTTTAATTTGGGCGCGTGGCCTAGTCTGGATATGGCACTGGCCTTCTAAGCCAGTGATCGCGGGTTCGAATCCCGCCGCGTCCGTTATTTTTCTAATTAAACAATTATTTAATATAGTAAAAACTATATTCTATTACTGTAAAGTGGGCAAATAGATGGGATGCAATATAAGAGATAGTTTGGTTCATAATAAAGTAGGTTTTTCAACATCATTAGAGGGTGGTAGATGAAAGAAGAACCTGATATTGTTAAAGAATTAAAAGAAGAAGAACGACTTGGAAAACTCAATTCAAAAAAAAGTAAAATATTTTATTTTCAAGATTTGGAAGAAGAAGAGTCAGAAGATGAAAACACATACGAAGATATACAAGAATTTAGCAGTATCAAATTAGAAAGTATTAAGGAAAACTATCTCTCTTTTTTTGAAAATTATTTCATAGGAATCACCATAGCCGATGAAAAAGAGCGGATAGTTTCTTGGAACAAATATGCAGAGCATATTTTAAAAATGAATGAGAAAGATTTATTCTTAAGAAATGTAAAAACTCTTTATCCTGAGGAAGAGTGGAAAAAAATCAGAGCTGAAAATATTAGGCAAAAGGGGATGAAGCATAAATTTGAAACAAGAATGTGTAGAAAAAATGGTGAAGTTTTTGATGCGGAAGTTTCTGTTTGTGTTTTAAAAGGTAAAGATGGAGAAACAACCGGATCTATTGGTTTTATTAAAGACAATTCAGAAGTTAAAAATACTGAAAAGAAACTATGGTACGCAGAAGAAAAATACAAGACAATATTTGAAAACTCTGCTGTAGCAATAATGGTCACCGATGAAAATGAATGTATTGTTTCATGGAACAAATATGCCCAAAAACTATTGGGAATGAGCGAAGAGGATTTACATCTAAAACCTGTGAGAGAGCTATATCCTACCAACGAGTGGGAGAAAATCAGAGCTGAAAATATTAGACAAAAAGGGATGCAACATCATCTTGAAACTAAGATCAAGATGAAAAATAATAAGCTTCTTGATGTTGACTTATCAATTAGTGTGTTGAAAGATCGTAATGGAGAAGTTGTTGGTTCCATTGGAATTATAAAGGACATTACAGATCAAAAAATTATAGAAAAAACCCTTATTGATTCCGAAAAAAAGTTTAAAGGCATTTTTAATGCAACTAGTGATTTTATATTATATTTGAAAAAAGATTTGATTTTAGATATAAATGAGAGCGCCTTAAAGTTAAGTGGTTTGAAAAAAGAGAATGCTTTTGGTAAAAAAATCTCTGAATTAAAAGGATTCTTTTCAAGATCTGATATGAACAAGCATCTCGATGCAATTGAAAAATCTTATAACGGTGTCAAGGTAAATGATTACGAAAGTGATCTTAAATCAGTTTCTGGTGACACATATAGATTTTTGTTTTCTGTGGACTGTATAAAAGAAGACGATGAAATAAAAGGCATACTCTTAAGAGGGAGGGATATCACCCAGCGACAACGTGCGTGGGATGAGCTTGTCAAACTGGAAGAAAAATACAGAATTCTAGCTGAAACCTCTGCTGATGGGGTTATTACTATTGATCCCATGGGTCGAATCACTTATGTAAATCCTTCATTTGAAAAGATGCTTGATCGTAGAAAAAGTCAAATTCTTGCTACATTGTTCAGAGATTATCTCTCTGATGATTCTGTTTACTTTTTCCAACAAATCTTTATTGACGCTAGAAAAAAAGATGAAAAAATAGAGCATGTGGAATTAGAACTTGTTCATTCCAATGGAGGCCTAATACCTATCGAGGTTAATCTAGCACCATTAAAAAAGAATGAAGATTTTATTGGGATTGTTTGTAGCATTCGAGATATCACTGAGCGGCGTAAGGTAGAAAATGAATTGAAAAAATCTGAACGGCTTAAAACAGAGTTTATGAACATTGCAGCACATGAGCTTAAATCTCCTGTCACCCCAATAAAAGGTTATCTTGAGTTAATTATTGCAGACAAAGAGGCTAATGAAAAAATTAAGAATTGGGCCAAAATCAGTCTAAGAAATTCTGAAAGACTTTTAAGACTTGTAAATGACATATTAGACGTATCTCGTTTAGATACGGATACCATGCGATTTGAGATGGTGAAATTAAACAGCACGGAAATTCTAGATGAAGTTGTCGAAGATATGAAACCGGCTATTGAGAAAAAAAATCTTAAGTTCATCACAAAAATTCCCAGAGATTTACCAGATATAATGGGAGATCGACACAGGCTTTCACAGGTATTCAAGAATCTACTTGGAAATGCATTGAAATTCACAGACAATGGATCAATTAGTGTTGAAGCAGAGAAAAAAGAAGATCATATTGTAATTGCTATAAAGGACACAGGTGTTGGAATATCTAGTGGCGAGGTTAAAAAAGTGTTTACAAAGTTCTATCAGGCATATTCTGGCGATGACCGTAAAAATGAAGGGGTAGGTTTAGGGTTATTTATCTGTAAAGAAATAATTAAAAAACATAACGGAGATATCTGGTTGGAAAGCCAACTTAAGAAAGGCAGTACATTCTACGTTAAACTTCCATATCTTCATAAAATGGTGTTAAAACCTGATAAATAAAGTCTTAGTCTTTGAGGTGACATAATATAAAAAAGAAATGCCCAGAATGCGGATCCAAAGCAATTAAACTATATCAGAACAAAAGCGTAGATGGTAAACGCAGATGGATTCCAATTGCTTGGACTTGTACAAAATGTGGCTATACTTACAATGTAGCAGCAGATACCTTGATGTATAAAATGGGAGATGAGGCTTACGACGAATCTTTTAATAAAAAATGTCCGAAATGCGATAAAAATCTTGTGAGACTTTATAGGCACATCAATCCACTACATGGAAAGCAGAAATGGGTATCGCAGGGATGGTACTGCGAGCGATGCAAATATATTTGGATGGATAAAAAGAAAAGAGAAGAATAATTTCAATTGGTTAAGTTCTCAACAGGACTGTTTTCTTGTTCTTTTTTTGTTACATAACTAATACCAATCTCTGTTAACTCGATAACATTAAAAGAGGTATATTGCAACAACTCATTTTCTAAGAGTCTTCGAACCATATTGTCAAACTCATCTTTAGAAATATGAAGAAGTTGAATAGCTGTTTCAGCTTCCATGTCTCGAGATCGGAGCATTTTTAATAGCTCAATTTCTTTTTGACTGGGTTTGAATTCTTTTTCTATTTCATCGGGGAGTTCCTCAAGTGTGTCAGATAAATTCTTTACATAATCTTCAACAATAGAATCTAGATTCAATGTATCTAAAACTTCACCATTTTTATTATATAATACACACACTCTATGTTTTTGGTCGTACTTCCAAGAAGATACGTTTTTCCAAGTATAACCAAGAAGACTAACATCGCCATGAGGCTTCTTAGCTTTAGCTTTCTTACGCTCACGACTACGATACAGATAATGCTGCTCAATTTGAAGGGCAACCAAATCAACTCCGAAATTCTGAAGCTCATCCATCAATTCATCACCAGCCCTTCTTTTGATCTCTGCAATAAAAAATAAACCACCTTTGCCAATAATGTCCATGTAAACTACTCTTACTATTGCTTCTATAGCTTTACCTATCATTTCACGATCAATCTTTTCGATTTCTGGAGAGATTGCTATAGCTTCATCTTCAAATAATTCGCCTTTATCATTAATCCTAACATATTTTAAAAATATGTATTTTTGTTCTAAGGTTTTAATTATTGAACCTATGACCTTTGCTGCAAAGCTATTGGTTGTGCGTCTCCCTGCTACATGATAAAGGGCTTTGAGTACTTCGCCCAACACATAGGAATTAGTATATTTTACCATCTCACTTTTTGAATAATCATTCGATTTAATTATCTTTCTATTAAAAGAAAATTTCCTAAATCATTAAATACAAGTATTTGTTTAGGGCAAGCTATAACTTATAAGGACAATAGAGTATGAAACGCAGTTCAAGGGTCTGGAAAAAGAGACATAAAATGCGCTGGAAATGGCGAAAGAAACGCATGCGACGTGAAAAAAGAGCTAGACGCAAATAGGTTATAAACTAACTGGGGGTATGGTGTAACCCGGCATCATTGTGGGCTCCAGTTAGGAATGATTAAAAGAGGGTCATCTGATATGGTGATGAGTAACTGGAGCGATGACCTATAGAAGAGACCCGCCGATCTGGGTTCAAATCCCAGTACCCCCATCAAAACATATGAAAAATGGGTGAAAAGAAAATGTTAAAAATCAACTTTAAAAATTTCAATGCATGGACAATTTTATCAATTATATTTATTTTGGGGGGAGTGCTCCATTGGATCTATTGGGGAAGTAGATATGGAGTTTGGTATG
>CAYMMP010000015.1:0-6911 GCA_964391625.1 uncultured Thermoplasmatales archaeon
CTGGATAGGGCGACAGCCTCCTAAGCTGTAGATCGCGGGTTCGAATCCCGCCAGGCCCATTGGTTTAAGCATAGTTCTTATCGATCTCATTTGTATACACCATAGTTAACATAATTTAGGATATTACCAAGCAAAACTATTTATAATATAAAATATTATTGTGCACAGCAAACATTTAAATATAATAAAATATTACTTAGTATTTATGAAAGGAGAAAAACGTGAAAGAATTGTTAGAATACTCCTTGATACGCCAGACGGTAGCCTTACTGCATATCGCATACATAAAAAAGCCGAATGTTCGGAGCAGTGGACTGGTTCATACATCAAAAAATTAGAAAATATGAATCTTGTAGATAATACCAAGGTTATTGATATTTTTGGTCTTTTTGAATATTGGCTAAAAATACGCCCTCCCTTACAAATCGTAGAATATCATTTGCAAAAGAATCCTCTTATCATTGTTAAAAACTCGAAGCTTTCATACGCCTTAACAACTTATCAGGCTGATAATCTTATTCATAGATATCTTTTCCCAACCCGTACGGATATCTATGTTTACAAAAATGAATTAAATCTCTGGCACAAAACTCTATCAGCCCAAGGTTTAATTGGAGCAGGAAATACTAGAATAATAATAGCTGACCCATACATAATAAAAAATTCTATCAAACAAAAAGGATATAATATCGTTTCTAAATCACAACTTATTTGCGATCTTTTAATGGAAGGAGGAGTAGCAGTAGAAGCAGCAAATCTCCTTATAAGGAAGTGGTATTCTGAATTTATACGATGAACGGATAACGAACTTCTCTTTAAAAAATCTAAAAACTATCGCAGATTTAATCGATTTTCCAATTTGTGTATGCGGGGGATGGGCAGTATATTACACCATCAATGATATTTTTAAAAAGAAGAAAAATAGAGAGTATATTGGATCGCAAGATATCGACATTGGATTCTCACTTAAACCGATGCTTACAAAAAAAGAACTTGAATCAACAAATCTCTTTAAAATAATAGGAATTTTAGAATCCAATGGTTATAAACCTGAAGGTTTCAGATATAAAAAAGATGTTACTTTTAAGGAAATAGGGATAGAAGAGGAAACTGAAAAAGATAAAACATTTGCCCTCTACGTAGATATCTTAGTAAACTCTTATCCGCCCAGTTTAAATGATTTACATCCAAATTGTTTTTTTGAAGTGCCACTAATTGAACAGGTATACAACAATACAAAAAACCAAGTAGAAATATCATCGATAAATAACTTGTTTATTCCAACTCGAGAAATTATTATCGCTATGAAAATTCATTCATTACCTACAAGGGGCAATGTTCATCACAAAATGGTCAAAGATCTTTGTGATCTTTATGGATTGCTTTGGTATTCTGAAGAATCTTTAAAAGAAATTATTAGAGAAACATCAAAATTCTTGGAAGGAAAATCATTAATTCTGTTAAAAAATAAAGTTGATCCAAAATTAATGAAGGAATGTGAAGTGATTCTTGGAGAGCCAAAAGGCTCTATAAATACAGTTCTTAATGAACTATACAGCCATAACTAATGACAATATAACCAGTAAACATACAAATAAAAAATAGACATTCTAAACACAGTGTCTCTTCTGTAAAACAACTCCAACACGCCAGATCCGTAAAATTTGCTAGATTTTAATATCTATAAAAAGCAAATTATTTTTTAGCCAACTACAAAATAATCTCTAACATCTGACATAAACAGATAGACTAATACAATTACATAATACCAAAGCCAAATGTACCGCTCATAGGGGCAAACTCTTTCTACAAATAAAAAATAAAAAGTCCAAAAAGATGAATGAAGAAACATAAAAATTGTAAAGAGTCTTGCCCAGTTTTTTGCTTTATAAAATCCAACGGTTACCGCATAAATCCCAATTATTTCTAAAATAATGTTGAACCATATTACAAACCCCCAAAGTGTCAAAGCGAACATAGGAGCATATATGGATATATCCGCACCCCAAAGAAATGGTCTAATGTGATAATAAATTGTAAATAAAATAACAGAAGTTGCTAAGATCCATAAACCTAAAGGCATCCCTTTATAATATCTCATGATTTTACCATAATCATTATAGAAATATATTTATAAATTTTATTAAACCGTTTACAAAATTAATCTTTATATTCTCAAGATTATAATAGCCGTATCTAACATTCATTTACTCTCCAAGCCCAGTACTCCTCAGGATTTTTCTTAAAAAGTTGCATACATTGTTCTACTGATGTACAATTAAACGGCCCAGGATTCTCATCAGAAGGTTCGTGACATAATCCTGCCCAACCAACCATCTCACCTGAATATGTTTCAAGGTCAAAAATTAATTTAGACTCATTTTCATCAAGTGTTGCACTTTCTATTAATTCTAAAAAGCCTGTTGTATTCCAAAGATAATCTTTTTCAGTAATTTCAATTGTACCATTTTGAATGTATTTTTCCTTAATTGCTTGTTCAGCTTGTCTTCCAATAAAAGTAAATCCTTTGCAATTATTAAAAAAACTTCCATCTACGCAAGGATAAACCTCACTTAGGTATCGTTCTAAAATATCTCTTTGTTGTTGTTCAGTGGAATATATATTTTCTCCACTATTTTGTGCCTCAATCAAACTTGTCTCTGCCCAATTTCCTCCAGAAAAAGTATGAACATCGTTGAAAAGTATATATTTTACTGATGTATAGTTCTCTTTAACATTATTTGCTACTGTTTTAAATACGTTGAAATTTCTTGTATTTCTTTCATCATCTGGAGTCATCAAAGGGAAGAAAGATGATACACAATCAAAACCTGAATAATTTATGAGTTCGGATTCAAAGCCAAGTTGTGTTGGTTGAACACATACAATTCCACTGTATCTTTCTTTAACTTCAGGAAGTACTTTTTGTAGCCAAACTGATGTATCAGAAATACTTTCCTGCATTCCATCCACTTCGTTAAATGTTGTATAGAATCTTGTATTAAGTGATTCGGCTTCTTCTGCCCATTCCAAAAGTATTTCGTTTAGATCATAAAGCGACACGTCATTGTTTCCCCAATGCATTGGATTTGGAACTAAGTGAACATTGAATCCTGCATCCTCAAATAGTTTAATGTAGAATCTAAAGAGATTACTACCAACTATTGTCGGCTTGTCTGAATGTCTTGTGTCTATATCTGGGCCAAATGAAACTGTATTTATTCCTATTTCTTTTAATATCGGAATTTTTTTCACAGAATCTCTAACAGTACATATTGTTGGTAGCCAAATTCCATTGATTTTTTCAATTTCTTCTTGATTAGAGGTATCAAAAGATAGATATATGGACTGAATCCAATCTCTACATTCACAAGAGAGATTTTGTGAGCAATATTCTACACACGACTCAAGAGATGTAGTGTTTCCTGGACCAGGATTATCCTCCGAAATTTCCAAAGGATTTACAAAAGTGTATATATTATTGTAATCATCCGATCCTGGTTTTTGAATTATACAATTAACTTGATTTTCATTTATACTCTGTTGAGTGTCTTTTTGTTTATTTTCAATACATCCAATTAATTGACTTATGATTAATAAAATAAAAGTCAATATTACGATGATTTTTTTCAATTCATCTCCTCACAGCATCAATATAATAATTACAAATAAAAATTGAATAGCTATTTTTATAAATTTTGTCATGAAGACGAAAATCATAGAAATAAATAGCATTTGGTATAGATATTACAGAAATAGAGGAGTATGGAAAAAATATCATGAGATATCGATTACTTAGAATCTTATCTAGACGCTATCAATCATCAAAAATATTTTCAAAAGAATAAGAATGCGAGTTATCACATCTAACTAATATATAACTCTAAGTTTTTTTTATAACTGGATGATACTGCGGTTTCCACATCTTTGATTTTATCTCTTGCAATGATAGTTCTTTGGTACCCTGATCTTTTGAAATACTCTTTACAGTGGCATAGGCTACTGCAGCACTGATCTCTCTAATATTTGCTACATCTGGGTATATGATTCCTTTTTTAATATTACTATCTGGAGTAATGTCAGAGAGCGTGACAGCAGCTTCTATAAAAACTTCGTCATTAATGTAGCAGCCACCTTGACTCATTATCGCACCTAGTCCCACTCCAGGGAATATAAAGAAATTATTACCCTGCCCAACAACTATATTTTTTCCATCATAGTTGAATGGTTCAAATGGCGACCCGGTTGCAACAATGGCCTTTCCTTTTGATACTTTGTATATTTCTTGAGGTGTAGCTTCACTGTTGGAAATCGGATTTGATAGTGGGAAGATCAATGGCCTGTCTGTATTACCACACATTAATTTTATAATTTCATCTGTAAAATGACCTTTTTGACCTGAAGTCCCAATAAGAACTGTAGCTTTGAAATTCTTTATGACTTCTGCAAGTTTTATGTTTGAAATGTCCTCAACATCCCAGTTTTTAAAGAAATTTTTATTTTTTGAAAAAGGCTTCTTGTAATCAGCAACTTCTCGTTGATCTGTAATAAGCCCTTTGCTATCTAATACCGCAATTTTTTCATGTGCTTGACTTTCTGAAATATTGTATTTACCTTTCAGGCAAGCAGCAATTCTTCTAGCAATCCCTACTCCGCCAGCACCTGCCCCATACACAACAAAATGTTGATCCTTGAGACTTTCATCTGATATTTTCAAACCATTCATAATACCTGCTAATGCAACAGATCCAGTTCCCTGTATATCATCATTGAAACTCAAAACCTTGCACTTATATCTGTCAAGTATTGTGAAAGCATTTTGCCGGCTGAAATCTTCCCATTGTATCAATATGTTTGGATATTTTTTTGTAATGCCTTCAATAAATTTATCAATAAATGATATGTATTCTTCACCAGTAAGACGACCAGATTTATAACCTAAATAATAGGGATCTTTTAAATCGCGTGGGTTATCTGTACCTACATCAAGGGTTAAGGGCATTGTCTCCCAAGGTCTAATTCCTGCCCCTAAAACATATAGTGAAAGCTTACCAATAGGAATATCTATGCCGCCTACACCTTGATCTCCTATACCTAAAATACCTTGGTTATCTGTTACAACAGCGATAGTTGGTCTTTTAAATCTAAAGTGTGAAAATATTCTTTCAACATTATCGATATTATCTGGCGAAAGAAAAATGCCTCTGAATCTTGCTGAATCTCTTGAAAAACGTCTTACAGCATCCCCGACAGTCGGTGTATAGATTATTGGTAAAACCTTCTCCAAATTAGCATAACAAAATGCATAGAAAAGAATCTCATTTCTATCATGAAGATCCCTTAAAAAATTAAAACGTGCGATATCAATCGTCTTCTTAAGCGCAGGCATTTGTTGGCCAGAGTTAGTGGATTTGAGTATATTAAAAACCATGCCCAATCGTTCATATTTTTGGTTTATTTTTTCGACTTGATTTTCTATAGAAAGTATCTTTGGTGGAATAAGACCATCAAGACCCAAAATATCTCGTTCTTCTTTAGTAAAGGCAGTGCCCTTATTTAACAAAGGCGCACGGATAACATCGTTCCCCTCAGCATCTGTGACAAACACTAGTTTTTTATTATCCTCCTGCACATCAAAATAGATACCCATATTGCCTCACAATCCTAAATTAGAGCAACAAATACTGAATTTATATCTTAAATAACTCTGACTCTTATCTTTTTATATTCTTCTGCTATTTCAACCTTTCTTGGATAATTGTTGAAAAAACCTTCTAAAAACGTTTTAATGAATTTGCTTGACTCAGATACGGCAAGTATTAGAGTGTAACTATTTTCCGAATCAATGTTAAGTTTAAACGCATTTGTCTTTTCGAGAAATTCAAGGATGTTTTGAATATTTTTAATGCCTCTGTCAAAATATTCTTTTTGATGCTCCTGTCCAATCGCATAGACTTCCTCCCAAAATTCTTCAGTACCTCTCCCTATTTCATTACACATGGCCTTCCATAGGGCAATATCAACAATAACATGCTCCATATTTGCCAGGTACTCAACATAAGCTTTGATATTCTCTAAAGATGCTTTTTTTCGAACATTCTCAGTATCGTTCAAACACTGTAAAGCCCTTCTGATAATATCTGCTTTTGATCCTTGATATTTAGGCAAATATTGCTCGATAATATTCAAAGAATCTTGATCCAAGGAAACACTTAATCGTTCCATGAGCATCCGTAATATAATCATATATATTAAAAGTACGATGATTACGAGTGGTGAACAGTGAATACATCTTCGCAAATATCTTTTAATATTTTGTAGAACTAATTAGATTACGGTGAATTTAATATGAATCAAGTCTTAATATGTCTAAAAAACAAAAACAGGATCAATTTGGATGTACTCGATGGAAGACAAAAAGAACTTGTCACATTAGGAAATGTAATCCGTTCGGGAAAGACTGATTTAATTTCACTGCATGTAAAAAAAGCACTTGATTCAGGTGCAACAAAAGAAGATATATTACGTGTTGTATCTTTTATTCTTGGTGATAAAAAGCTATTGAACACCATAATCGAACTTTTAAGTGCTTTAAGTTTTGAAGAAGCAAACAGATCAGAGTACATCTCAATTATAGATGATTGTAGAGAAGAATAAAACTTCTCTACTTTTTTACATTATCATACTAGTATGCCCACCTATAAAAAGAATAGCTGTGGAGCTTACAGTAATCAAAACATTATCATCAATAAGTCCAAATTCATATCTCTCAAAAAATGATGCTGCAACTGCAGCTATTACGCCCCAAATTGCTAGACCTGCCATATTCGCAAAAAAATAACCTATGGGAATACAGATTCCAGCCATATAGATATTACCAATGGGATGTTTTTTACGTTCATGAAAAGCAA
>CAYMMP010000015.1:7011-23839 GCA_964391625.1 uncultured Thermoplasmatales archaeon
ATTCCAGCCATATAGATATTACCAATGGGATGTTTTTTACGTTCATGAAAAGCAAGATTACGAATTATACCAGTAATACCATCTCCAAATGCAATAAAGGCAGGTGGAATAATAGCAATCCATTTATTTCCAAGAAATTGCCATAAAATAAAAATCGCCAATCCCCACATAAAACAAAAAGTCACATCATTGATATCTCTCTTTGTTTGAAACCAATACAGAAGTTTACCAGATTTGTGAGTGACATAAGTAATAACACCTAAAACAATACCTGCAAGTAACGGATACCAAGGACTGCGAAAAACAAAAGGCACAATAAGAACAACAACCCCGCCAGCAAAAATATGTATCAATTTTCGATTATAATAAATCGCTATTTCTTTTTTATAAACGTGGCTAATCATCCACGAATATAGGTTCTTAGTAAGGTATGTAATTGCCAAAACGTAGGACGACAATAAAAAAACCCAAAATAATTCGTTATTTAGTAATTCACCAAGCATTGCCTCCCCTCAAACAGTTTTTCTTATTTAAACTTAACAGAAATCTATTTAAAATAGAGGATGATGCAGATAAAAAAAAGCAAAAAAGAAAAAAACAAAGTCTCAAAATCCTTCGTATCACGAATTTTTGGAACTAATTTGTTTTTTTGAATTTTTGCAAGGAATGAACTCCAAATTATTAGGAGGAAGAATATGAACGGAAAAGTAAAATGGTATAATGCAAGAAAAGGATATGGCTTTATAGAAGGCCAAGATGGAAAAGATATATTTGTACACAGAACTGCTATACCGCAAGGGACCTTCTTAAAAGAAGGCGATGCAGTTGAGTATGAAACTGAAGAATCAGAAAAAGGAGTTAAAGCAATTAATATTAAAAAAGTTTAAACTTCATTATAGTTCCTAATTTTAAATTAAGGATACTAAAGACTACCTCACTTTTTACTTATTTTTTTTTCTTTTTCAAAGCATTCATCACATATGGTATTACCAAAAGGTATCCTTTTTCCACAAATGCTACACTTACCATGCTCCACTTTTTTAAAACCAACGAGAATCTCGTGATTTTTAGTGCTCCACTTAAATGATAGACCTTCTCTATGAATTTTCATATTCCCCTTCCCAAACTGCAAACAATTTTCTATTTATAAAATGTTATGTTGTTAAACATTAAAAGAAAAGATATATAAATAATGCTTTAATAAGTCGTTTCGAGGAGCATCGATACCTATGAAGGCATTTATAACAGGTGGAGCAGGTTTCATTGGCAGCCATTTAGTTGATAAACTAGTTAATAGAGGAGATTTTGTCACTGTTTACGACAACCTCAGTTCGGGAAAGAAAGAATTTATCAAAAATCACATTGAACAAAACAAAGTTAATTTTGTAGAGGCAGATCTATTGGATATTGAACAGGTTACAAAAGAGATAAAAAATCACGATGTGGTTTTTCATATAGCTGCAAATCCATTTGTTAGACTTGGTGAAAAACAAACCAGACTTGATCTTGAACAGGGAGTAATAGCAACTTATAACATTTTAGAAGGTATGAGACAAAATAATATCAAAAAAATTGTTTTTTCCTCAAGCAGTGTCGTATACGCAGAGACGCCGCCAATTGCAATCCCTGAGACGTATGGCCCAACTTTACCAATATCGCTTTATGGTGCTGGAAAACTTGGAGCTGAAGGATTGATTAGCGCTTTCTGTGGGACATTTGGTTTTCAAGCATGGATATATAGATTCGCAAATGTTGTTGGGATAAGAGGGACGCATGGTGTAATAGTCGACTTCATTGAAAAATTAAATAAGAATCCAAAAGAACTTGAGATCCTTGGCGATGGAAAACAACAAAAACCTTATCTTCATGCATTAGACATTGTTGATGGGATGATTTATGGATTTGAGCATTCAAATGATCAGATAAATTTGTTTAATCTTGGAGTAGACAGCAATACAACTGTTACACAGATTGCGAAAATGATTGTTGAAGAAATGGGATTAAAAGATGTTAAATTCAATTATACTGGTGGCGAGAGAGGATGGGCTGGAGATGTTCCAAGATTTCAGTTATCTACTGAAAAAATGAAAAAGCTAGGATGGAAACCTAGATACAGCTCTGACGAAGCTGTGAGAAAAGCTATTAGAGAAACACTTGATTCAAAATAAGAGGTAAGAGGCTGATTTATGATAATTTCACGATCTCCTGTACGAATAACACTTGGCGGAGGGGGAACTGACCTCCCATCTTATTATGAAAAGTATGGTGGTGCATTAATAGCTGCCGCCATTGACAAATACACAATGGTAACAGCACATACTCGTTTTGATGACGATATTAAGCTCAATTATTCTAAAACAGAGATTGTTCAAAATGTTGATGACATAAAACACAATATATTCAGAGAAGCTTTGCGACTACTAAAAATCAATAAGGGCATTGAGTTAACTTCTCTCTCAGATATGCCAAGTAGCTCAGGCCTTGGAACTTCAGGTAGTTTTACTATTGCACTTCTTAATGCCCTACATGCATATAAAAAAGAATTTGTCTCACAGAAACAATTGGCAGAAGAAGCATGTCACATAGAGATGGATATATTAAAAGAACCAATTGGAAAGCAAGATCAATATATTAGTGCCATTGGAGGTATTACTTTTTTTGAATTCGATAAAAATGGTAATGTTACTGTTGAATCTGTTAAAATGACTGAAGAATCCCGTGATGAGTTGCATAGCAATATAATTCTATTCTACACAGGCATTCAAAGATCTGCCTCCGAAATACTTCGTGAGCAGGACAACAAAAGCAAGAATGATGAAAGTAAAACAATTGAAACTTTACATGAAATTAAACGAATTGGTCTAGAAACAAAAAAAGCATTTGAAAAGGGAGATGTTGACAAATTGGGAGAATATCTTGACCAACATTGGCAAATTAAAAAACAACTCTCTGGAGGAGTTACAAACCCATACATTGATGAATGTTACAATCATGCGATTAAAAATGGGGCATTAGGTGGCAAAATCATGGGCGCTGGAGGTGGCGGTTTCTTTATGTTCTACCACAACGGCAATAATAATGCAAAAACCAAATTTATTAAAGCAATGTCTGAGAAAGATCTTAAAAAAATGCGATTTAATTTTGATTTTGAAGGCGCAAAAATTGTGCTAAATATGAGAAATATATGAGAGGAAAATCCTATGGAAAATGAAAAACAGATAGAACAATACTTCAAAGAAATTAAAGAGATATGCGACAATATCTCTAGAGAAGATATCGATGAAGTAATTGAGATTCTTTTTGACGCATGGAAAAATGGAAATCAGGTTTTCCTATGTGGAAATGGTGGATCTGCCAGTACTGCGACACATTTTACATGCGACCTTTTTAAAGTAACTATTGTTGAAGGGAAAAAGCGTATGCGCGCTCTTTGTTTAAACGACAATATCCCTTTAATGACTGCTCTTATTAATGATGATGGATGGGATAATCTCTTTATCGAGCAACTTAAAAATCTGTACCAAAAAGGGGACGTAATAATGTGCTTTAGCGTCCATGGCGGCGCAGGACAAGATAAAGCAGGAGCTTGGTCCCAGAATCTTTTGAAGGCTATGGATTATGTGAAAAAGAATGGTGGTAAAACAATTGGCTTTGCTGGCTTTGATGGTGGTGCAATGAAAGAGCTCGCAGATGTTTGTGTTGTTGTGCCATTTGATGCAACACCACATGTTGAGGCATTTCATGTAGTATTACAACATTTGATTGCTTTCAGACTTAAAGAAAAAATCATGGAATACAAATGAATAAAGCAATTTTTCTAGATAGAGATGGCGTGATTAACGAAATAGTCTATCACAAGGAAATGGGAATTTTAGATTCTCCATCAAATCCTGATGAATTTAAACTTTTACCAGACGTTGGAAAAGCTATAAACAAATTTCATGAACTAGGTTTTAAAACAATAGTTATATCTAACCAACCAGGACTAGCAAAAGATAAGTTTACAATGGATATTTTTAAAAAAATACAAAAGAAGATGGAGCAAGAACTTGCGAAGACAGGTTCTTATCTTGATGGTCAGTATTATTGTTTGCATCATCCTGAAGGAACAAATAAAGAATATACAAAGGCCTGCGAATGCAGGAAACCAAAACCAGGATTAATACTTAAAGCGGCTGAAAAGCATGACATTGATCTAGCCAACAGCTGGATGATAGGTGATGGAGTTACAGATATAAAGGCAGGGCAAAACGCCGGTTGTAAAACCATTTTAATTGGTCGTATGAAGTGCGAGCTTTGTAACTTATTAGAAGATGAAAATGCTAAACCTGACTTTATAGCGTCAAATCTATATAAGGCATCCGTTATTATCGAAAAGGAAGTGAAATAACTATGACTGAAATATTTCTAGACACTGCAAATATCGATGAAATTAAAGAAATTCTAGAGTGGGGTTTAATAAGAGGAGTTACTACCAATCAAAAGATATTCTTGAAGGAGAAAGGGTGTAACTTTGAAGAGCAATCAAAAAAGATTTTGAAATTAGTAGAGCCTTACCCTGTAAGTCTTGAAGGACCGAACAGTTTTGATGAGCTTATTCAGACTGTCAAAGAGTACAGCAAATGGGGTAAAAACGTAGTAATTAAAGTTCCAATGCTTCCTGATGGCTCTGGGTTAAAAGCAGTAAAAATCCTTGAAGGTCAAGGAATAAAAACAAATGTCACAGCTATGATGACTGTTAATCAGGCGTTTCTTGCAATAGCTGCTGGTGCATCATACGCCAGTTTATTCTTTAATCGAATTAGAGATAGTGGAGATGATCCAGTCGAGACTGTGAAGCAAACTCGTGCAGTTATCGACGAAGGCGGATACAAAACAAAACTCATAGTTGGAAGTATAAGAACATCTGGAGATGTCGAAGAGATTGTGTCTTGCAATCCTCATATTATTACAATCCCATACAAAATTTTAAAAGATATGCCATTCCATGGAACAACTGTATCAACTTTAAAAGAGTTTGATAAGGCTTGGGAAGAATTTAAACAAGCAGAGAAGAAATATTAACTCTATAATTTTTTGATGATTATGCAAATGGTAATCCTTTGTGGGGGGCTTGCAACAAGATTAGGAGAGATTGCAAAAAATATTCCTAAATCTATGATTAACATCAATGGAAAACCTTTTTTGCAACATCAGATTGAAAAACTGAAAAAGCAAGGTATAACTGATATTGTTTTGTGTGTAGGACACCTATCTGAAATAATTGAAGAATACTTTGGAGATGGATCAAAGTTTGGTGTTAAAATAAAATATAGCCATGATGGTGTGGAGCCTTTGGGCCCAATCGGTGCTTTAAAAAAAGCAGAACCATATCTAAATGATATTTTTTTCATAATGTACGGCGATTCATACCTGTCTGTTGATTTTCAGAAAGTCTATGACTTTTTTATACAGTTTGATAAGTTAGGATGCATGGTTGTCTACAAAAACTATGATAAATACGATAAAAGCAATCTGATAGTTAAAAACGACATGGTTGTTGGCTATGGAGATGGAAACAGAACAAAAGACATGGTGTATATAGATTATGGAACAAGCATCTTGCGAAAGAATTCATTAAACATTATCCCGCCAGATACTTTTTATACAACAGGGAGATTTTTTTCAAAATTAATAGAAAAACAAGAGCTTTTAGCATATGAAGCAAAGGAACGTTTTTATCACATCGGAACTCTTGAGGCTCTTGAAGAATTTAAAAAATTAAAAAAACAGTAAATGAAAATATTGAAATAGTTATTATTTATAGCGACCAACCATGAAGGTACTTGCCAAACATTATGTTATTGATAATGCTGATATTGGAGATGACACAGTTATTAGAGATTTTGTGAACATATATGGATGCAAAATTGGGAAAAACTGTAAAATCGCAGCATTTGTAGAAATTCAGAAAGATGTTAAAATTGGCGATAACTGTGCTATTGAAGCTTTTGCGTTTATTCCGACAGGCGTAACAATTGAAGATGAGGTATTTATTGGCCCACATGTCTGTTTTACAAATGATCTGAAACCACGCGCTGTTAACCCTGGTTGGAAGGTTATACCTACAACTGTGAAAAAAAGTGCATCAATAGGTGCTGGATCTGTAATTTTATGTGGAATAACAATTGGCGAAAAATCAATGGTTGCAGCAGGATCGGTAGTTACAGAGGATGTACCACCAAATACACTTGTTGCTGGAAATCCTGCAAAACCTGTTAAAAAAATAGATTGGTGATGATATGGAAACTATACCTCCTGCAAATCCAGTTTTTACAAAAGAAATGGAAGAAGCAGCAATAAATGCATTAAGAAATGAGCATTACATTCTTGGAGAATCTGTAGACAAATTTGAAGAAGAATTTGCAAAATATATTGGAACGAAATATGCTGCTTCTGTAAGCTCTGGAACCAATGCGTTACATCTTGCCTTACTAGCTGCGGGTCTAAATGCTGGTGAAGAAGTTGTTACTGTTGCAACCAGTTACATTGCCACTTCCAACTCAATATTACATGCTAATGGTACACCAACTTTTTGCGACATCAACGATGAATATTTGATAGATATAAATCAAATTCCTGGAAAGATTAGCAAAAAAACAAGAGGCATTATGCCTGTAGACCTCTATGGACATCCTGCAGATATGGATGAAATAAACGAAATTGCTGAGAAAAATAACCTATTCGTAATTGAAGATTGCGCTCAATCACATGGGGCATTATACAGAGGTAAAAAAACAGGCTCACTAAGTCTCATGGGTTGTTTTAGTTTCTATTCTACAAAAAATATGACAGTATGTGGAGATGGCGGGATGGTTACCACAGATGACGAAAAGCTAGCTGAGAAAATAAAACTACTTCGCAATCACGGACAACATCCTAAAGACGTTCATACTGTACTTGGTTATACTGCTCGCTTAAACACAGTAAATGCTGCTATTGGACGTGTACAGCTCAAATATCTTCCAAAATGGATTGAAGAGCGCAGACAGATTGCAAAGAAATACTACAAACTATTGGATGATGTTGAAGAAATTACCTTGCCTCCTGGAGATTCTGATATTAAAAAACCATCATATCACTTATTTGAGATAAAAACAGAGAAACGTGATGAACTTTTGAAATATCTCAGGGATAACAAAATAATCTGTCTTATTCATTATCCTACCCCAATCCCCTATCAGCCACTTTACAAGAAAATGTTCGGATTTAAAGAAGGCATGTTTCCCAAGAGTGAAGAGTTTGCTGTACAATCTATGGATCTTCCAATGTTTCCGGGGCTTAAGGACGAGCAGATAAAATACATATCTGAGAAAGTGCATAAATTCTTTAGCAGGTGATAATCTGAAAGTTGGAGTTATTGGAGCAGGACGTTGGGGTAAAAAACATATCGATGAATATTCTAAGATGAAAGGTGTGGAGCTTCTCTGGGTTTCAGATGTTAGTGAAGATGCTCTAAAATATTGCAAAGAAGAGTATGATATTAAAAATATTTCAACAGATTATAATGATGTTCTTAGTTCAGACGTGGATGCTGTAAGCATTTGCACAAGTAATGAAACACATTACAAGGTTTGTAAGGATGCTCTTTTGTCAGGGAAAAATGTACTTGTTGAAAAGCCTTTAACTATGCAACCTAAACAGGCATATAAGCTTGTAGACTTAGCAAAAGAACAGAATAAAATACTAGCTGTTGGGCATCTTTATAGATACAACAATGCAATAAATGAAGTTAAAAGATTAGTTGATAAGAAATTCTTTGGAGATTTGTATTATCTTAGATTACAATGGACAATACAATGGATGCCTGAAATATATCCAGATAAAAAGCTTGACATAATCGTTGATATGATGCCACATATGTATGACATTATGAATTACATCACAGGTCTTTGGCCAAAAAAGATTACATGCTTTGCCAAAGCTTTCATAAAGAAAGACCTAGAAGATACAGCATATGTATTCTGTGAGTTACCAAACAACATCATGACCCATACGGAGATAAGTTGGACATTACCTGAGAAAGTAAGACAAGTAGATGTAATTGGTAGTAAAGCAACTGCAAAGATACAAGCAATATCTCAGGAAGTTGAGATTTTTGAAGGTTCTAATGAAGGAAAGAAGTTAGACATAGAGCCAAATAACACTTTAGGAGATGAGCTAAAACAATTTATTGATGCCGTTAAAACAGGTTCAACTTTATCAAATAATGGAGAAAATGGCGCCAAGACAGTAGAATATATGGAAGTTGCAAGAAAATCGCTAGAGCAGGGTAAACCAATTATCCTATAAATTTTTATAAGTATACATAATATTTATGACCGTAAGTCTTATCATGAAAATTAGCGTTGTTCTAACTACAAAAAACGAGGAGAAAAACATAGGAAATCTCCTTGATAGCCTTCTAAATCAAGAAGAGCCTTATGAAGTACTTGTAGTTGATTCTGATAGTACTGATAAAACTCAAGATATTGTCAAAGAATATTCCAAGAAAAATAACAACATAAAACTAATCATCCATCCAGGCACACGAGCAGAAAGTATGAATTATGGAATAAAACAAGCCACAGGAAAGGCAGTAGCATTTATTGGTGGGGATGACATAGCAGATAAAAACTGGATTAAAGAGATTAGAAAAGCATTGAAAACAGCAGACATTGTCGTAGGAGATCATATTTCAAAGGAGGGTGAAAGAGTTAAAAATATTCAAAATGTAAAACTCTTTCATAAAGGCGTGAACATTTCGTATCCTGGAACAAATACAACTTACAAAAAAGAAATTCTTGACAAATTAGGTGGATTTGATCCTTGGTTTTCATCTGCAGAGGATTTAGAAATAAACTACAGGGCTGTAGATCTTGGATACAAAATCACAGAAAACAAAAACGCGAAGATATACTACAGAGCGAAAGACACGCTCTTACAGTTTTTAAAGCAATCATTTTGGTATGGCTATGGAAGAAAGTTAATTGGATTGAAGCATGGAAATGTTTGGAAGAAACATTCGACTACAGATGTGGTAAAAAATCAAACGTCATTTTTTGGTCTTGTAAGGTTATTTGTGGGATTCTTAGGGTATGTGTATTGTGTAATTACTGTAAGAAAATACGAAAAGCAATAACAATTTATTTATTTATTTTTAGCATTTTTTTGATATTGTTTTTAATATCTGGTTTTTCTTTTTGCCTGAAAAACAATATTAAATATGATACGAGCTGCAGTATCACTAGTATTGGAAGGGCTAAACGAAAGATGCCGGCTATAAAAAATTCGGCCATAGGTAAGAAGAAAAACGTTAGAATTCCTTCATCAGCAGCACCGTAATAAGAGCAAACATATGGTGAAATTGTTTTGTAAGTACGATCTTTTATAAAAATATATCCAAAAGCCATTACAACATAGTGTGCTGCAATGATCGCCCCCCCCAGGAACCATTGATCATGAAGGTAAAACTGACTATACCATAATCCAAAATACATAAAGATATTACCAATTATGTCTACATAAAAATCCAACTTCTGACCAAATCTCGACTCTGTGCCAGTTAGTCTAGCCAATGTACCATCAGCACAATCAAAAACGTAGCTTATAAAGAAAAATATTGCTCCCAATATTAGTTGATTGTTAAAAAAGAAAAAGGCAGCCATTATAGAAAAAAATAGTGAAAACAGAGTGATAACGTTGGGATGTATCTTAACTGGCAAATATGCTATTACTCTAGCGAGTGGAGTTCCGAAAAATCTTGGTATTTTTACAGCCCATTCCTCTCTTTTTTTGGCTAGTTGTTTGTTTTCTTTTTTTGCATGTGTTTTTTTAATTTGTGCTTTTGATGTTGTCATTTCCCATTCTTCTTTTTTATGCGTATTTGTTTTTAGTATAAAAGTATCTACTAAAGATCGTTTAAGATTGTAAATTGTAATATTTTAAATAAAAGTTATAGATTGCCTTTTCAGGCTGTGTAAAAATGTCATGGAACATGATAAATTCTGAGAAAAAAGCAGATTTCCCACTTTTCAAAGTCTTTGAAGATAGTGTAGAGCTCCCTAATGGGCTTAAACTTGATTATTACAGGGTTGAAAAAATACCTGTTGTCGTTGTATTACCTGTCCTTTCCGATAAAATTGTAATGGTTAAACAATATAGATATCCTATCAAGTCTGATTCTCTTGAGCTTCCTGCAGGGCATGTTTGGCCAGAGGAAAAACCTGAAGAATGTGCAAAGCGTGAATTAAAAGAAGAGACTGGTTTTACGGCAGGCAGAATCAAAAAATTATTAGAATATCATCCTTCAACTGAATATTCTAATCAGGTTTATCACATATATATTGCTGAGGATTTGAAAGACGGTGATGCAAATCGGGAGGAATATGAACTTATCGACGTAAAAATATTAGATAAGGATCTTGTTATCAAGAAAATTATGGGTGGGGATATCACTGATGGGCGTACAATCACAGCTGTATTATTGGCGAAATTTTTGAATAAATTATAAGGATTCTGATTATATTATTAATCTCCCCTAAAAATGTATCTTGTTTATTCTAAAAAGCGTTCAAGTTGATTTTACGAAAAGTATATAATATGCATATGCTATATGGATTTTATATGTCAGAATTTGTTATTTCCGGTAGAGAAATTATTTCCAAAGCAGTGAAGAAACACGGCAGCGGTGCTATTGTATATGTACCAAAACAGTGGGTTGGTGAAAAGGTCTCTGTGATTCGAGAGATGGAATATGATGTGAAAAAACTTGGGAAATCATTGGAACGTGAAAAGCGAATTGTTTACAGCTATTATGTGCTGGATATCGTGCATCGAGGGCACTTGCTACAGATGCAAAATGCAAAGGCTACAGCTGGAAAGGATGGGATTTCCGTTGTTGGTATTTTAACAGATAAAGCAGTTATGGAGAGAAAAAAGAAACCGATTCTAAGTTTTGATGAGCGCATGCTTCTGGCTCAGTCGATTAGGTTTAATGATTTTGTAGTTGCTCAGGATACTTATTCACCTATACCAAATGTTAGGAACATACATCCTGATATTTTAATGGAATCAAGCAGTCATACTAAAGAGGATATTGAAGAAGCTAAGAGAGTTATGGCCAAATTGGGTGGCAAGGTTATTATAACACCATATTATCCGATGATTTCTTCAACTGATATTAAGAAAAAAATACGTGAGGGATAAAAATTGAATAAACAATTTTGGAATCTGTGGAGTTCATATGCTGTTTTTTACTTTGGAAAAGTGAATTTAAGTATTGTAATTCCGGCTTTATTAATAACTTATCAAGATCTTAATATGTATGATTTTGGTCTTGTATCAATGGGATTTATGTTTGCATATGCTATAGGACAATTTTTACACGGGCAGATATCAGAAAGATTCAATCCGTACTTGTATATAACTATGGGATTAATCTTATCAGGATTGGCTAATCTTATTATGGGATTTGTTGGAAGTTTCTTTGTAATGTTACTAATATTAGAGACATTTGATGGGTTTTTCCAATCAATGGGATGGTCTTCTATCGTCAGAGCAAATTCATTGCTTCAGAAAAACGAAAAAGAAAGAGATAGATCTTCTACAGTACTCGGTTGTTCATATCAGTTTGGTAACTCTTTTGCATGGCTTATCTCCGCATATGCTGTTAGTATGTGGGGATGGGAGGCAGGTTTCTGGGTTGCTAGTATATGGTTACTAAGCCGAGGGGTGCTTCTATATGTAACAAAACCAAAATTAGACTATAAACCAAAACAGTCAGTTAAAAAACAGGTTGCTGTAACGCTATCTTTTCCAATAGTAATGACAGGTGTTTCGTTGATGCTCTTAAACATGGTAAGATATGGAGTTATGACTTGGTTTTTTACGTTTTTAATAATGGATGGAAACGTTGCAATAGCAGATTTTGGAACAGAGGTATGGAAAATCGTTTTCATACCGATTGCTGGCATTCTAGGAACTCTTATATATAATAAACTACCTTGGAATAAGGACTATACAACTATAGCATTTCTAACCGCAATGGGAGTGACCTGGCTCTTATTTCCATACACTACAGGACTTACAGCAATATTGCTAGTTTTAATAAGTAGTGCATTCCTATATGGACCACATGTATTCCTGGTTTGTACAATACCAACAAGATTCAAAGAGAAAGGAGTTGTCGCCTCATCGACTGGTTTTATAGATGGTATGGGATATGTGGGAACAACCATGATTATGCTTCTAGTTCCTTATTTTGTACTCGAAACAGCTGGAAAATGGAATAACGTTTTTCTATTATGGGCTTTAATATCATTTGCAACAGCAGCATCGGTGGCAGTAACATACTTTGGACATTTTAAAAACAATGATAAAAATACAGTTAAAGTCAAAGCAGCATAAAATAGACAATGCAAGCATTAAATACAGATAAGAAAATATTTAAACTAATTAAGTCAAGGATGAAATATAATGACATGGGACGGAAAACTAAGAGCTCAAAATTATGATAAACTCGAATGGACAAATAGGGAAGAATATAATAGTCTGCTAATCAAAGCATGTAATCTAAAATCCAACTACCATGTCTGTGATGTGGGAACAGGGACAGGAAAGGTTGCAGAAGAACTAGCAAAATACTGTGCAAAAGTCACAGCATTAGACCAATCCCAGGAAATGCTTGAAATTGCAATAGCAAAACGAAATAAAAGCAACATCTTCTATGAAAATATGAATGCTGAAAAAATTTTACATAAAAACGATTACTTCGACGCAGTTGTTTCAAGAATGGCTTTTCACCATATAAACCATCAGAATCTAGCAATTAAAGAATGCATAAGAATTTTAAAACCTGGAAAAAAGTTTGTAATATCTGAAGGGGTTCCACCTCCTGGTACAAGACATTTTTATACAGAAATGTTCAAACTAAAAGAAGAACGCAGAACATACACAATAGATGATCTAATAGAACTTTTGGAGCATGGGAACTTAAAAAACATAGAAATAATAATACACAAGATTCCAAGTGTAAGCATCTCAAACTGGCTTGGAAACTCAGGACTGCCAAAAGAAATCTGTGAAAAAATATACAATATGCATCTAGATTGCGAAGATTACGTAAAAAAGGCATACGATATGAAAATCATAGATGGCGACATACTAATGGACTGGAGAACAGCAATCGTATCAGGTGTAAAATCACATTAAACTTTTTAGAATAAAACCTTTTTATAACAATTGACAATCTAGCATAATTAATAATTGCCTGAGAGAAAGAAATGAAAGAAGAGCAAAAAGCTGTTGAAGCACTTAAAAAAATAAAAACAATTCTAGACAGAAATAATATAAATTATTGGTTAGATGAAGGAACATTATTGGGAGCCGTAAGAGAAAAAAAACTTATTGAATGGGACCACGACATTGATTTAAGTATTTGGTATACGGATCTTGAAAAAATAAAACCTCTTTTTAATGAAATAGAAAAAACAGGAGTTCAAGTTTGTTTTTTCGAATGGAAAAAACACATCAAAATACTTGGAGATGGATATGAAATAGATATAAACCTGTATCATATAAAAGATGAAAAAGCCACTAGAATGTGGCATGCACATAATAAATTTGGGAGAATAATAGACTACATAATATGGACTCAATATCTTAAAAATGCAAAAAAAAAGGAATTTAAAGTACCTTTATTTATTACAAAATTTCTTATTAAATCTAGCAATATAACTCCAAAACTTATCAATAAAATAGTTCTACAATCATTAGTAAAACTGTATGCAAAACTAGGTTGCAAAGTTATAGAGATGGCAGTACCACTCCATTTCTTTACAAACTTGTCAGATTTAGAATTCTATAACATGACTTTCAAGGTTCCTAAAAAAACTGAGGATTATCTAGAATGCAGGTATGGCAAAGGCTGGAGAGTGCCCAAAAAAGACTATGTATTTCATAAAGATGACTGTTCAATAGTCAAAAATTAAAATAACAAATTGGAGGAAAAAAGTATTGAAAAATATAGGGTTACTTGAATTTCATTGTCATGTAAAATATATTTACACAATGGCAAAAATAGTGAAAACTGAGAATACTAATGTAACAATTTTTACAACCCCCAAGCTGTTTTCAAAGGTAAAAACATATCTAAAAAATCTAAAAGATTATGAGGTGATTCTTAAAGAAAAAGACGAGGGCATGAATAATTTTTTCAAAAGGGTTGAAAAAATATGCAATGAAAAAATAGATCTTTTATTTATAAACACAATTCAAAAAACTATGCTAGATTTTCCAATGTTTTTAAATTTTAAACCCAAATGTAAAATGATACTAACAATACATACTGCGAATTCTTGGTTCTCTAAAAAACCACAAATAAATCTTAAAAAACCATTTAGAACAATTGATACAAATGTAAGTACTATATTTGGTAAATTTTTTATCCTTCCAAAATTTAATGGAATTAATGTTATTTATTCTCCAATAAAGGATTTTATCGAAAATAAGACAGATTGCAAGAAACCAGTTTTTACTATCCCTTTTGGTTTTTATGACGAAATAAACAAGCCACAAAAAACAAAAAAAGAAGATAAAATTATTTTTGTAATACCTGGGCAAATAGAAGAGCATAGAAGAAATTATGACATCGTTATTGACGCTTTTGAAAAAATCTTTGAAAAATATAATGATAAAATTGAGTTTATATTGCTTGGTTATCCTGTGGGAGCATACGGCAAAAGAATAATAAATAGATGTAAAAAACTTAAAAAACAAGGATATAACATAATATATTACAATAACTTTGTACCAGAAGATGAATACAACGAGATAATGAAAAATGTAGATTTTTTGATTTTGCCAATCAAAATGCTTTCAACAGGGGTTGGTGTAACACCTGAATATTATGGAAAAACTAAGGGCAGTGCTGCAGTATTTGAAGCGGTTCAATATGCTAAACCATTAATTGTTCCAAAAAACTTTACAATAATAAAAGAATTGGAAAGTTCAACTTTGAAATATAAATCAAGTGAAGACCTCGAAAAAACACTAGAAGAGATTATTATAGAAAATAAAGATAAATTGGATAAATTAAGCAAAGAGGCTTGTAAAAACTCAGAAAAGTTCTCACTACCTGTTTTACAAGAATATTTTACTAGAGAAATATTGAATAGAATAGATAGTTTATAGTAAGAAAAGAATTAAAAGGGTTTTTTTCTTACAGAGGCTTTGATATATCTACTGTGTATGGAGAAATGAAGGATGAAAGTATGTGTTTTTGCACTTGGTAGAACAGGATTACCGCTTTCTCTTGTTTGTGCTGATAGTGGTTTTGATGTGATTGGTGTTGATATTGATGAAGAATTAGTTCAACATATCAAAAAAGGTGAAATACCCTTCTATGAGCCAGGTATGAAAGAACTTTTAGATAAACATATTAATAAAAAATTCAAACCAACGAGTAAAATCACAGACGACATAAAAAATTGTGAATATTTTGTAATAGCAATTGGTACAAAATTCAGCAGATATCCTGAAAGAGGATCATTAACGAATTTATATAAAGTAGTTGGCAGAATAAAAGAAATAGGAGTAAAAAATAAAACATTGATTTTTAGAGTCACATTGCCAATCGGAACAACAGACAAAATAAAACAGAGAATAGAAAAAGATGGATTGATTGAAGGAAAAGATTTTCATCTCGCTTTTGTACCAGAAAGGCTAATGGAAGGAAAGGCAATAAGGGAGGAAAAAAACCTACCTAAGGTTATCGGATGCTACAACGACAAAGGTTTTGAAAAAGTCAAAAAATTCTTCCAGAAAATAGGTGGAGAAATAGTAAGAGTCCCTAACCCAAAAACAGCTGAATGTGTAAAACTAATAGACAATTCTTGGAGAAATATGCGTTTTTCATTTGCGAACGAAATAGCGTTTCTTGCAGATGCTAATGGCGTAAATGCAATGGAGTTGCTACGTGCAGCAAACAAAGGATATGAAAGAAATAGAATACCTCTACCAGGGCCTGTAAGTGGTTACTGCCTTGGAAAAGATCCTTATCTATTGGAAATGGCTTTTGACAAAATAATCACTAGAGGTTTCAATAGTGTGTGGTTCTATGGCCGACGTGCAAATGATTGGCTATGTGAAAAGGTAGTAAAAGAGGTAAAGGGGCCAAATGTGTTAATTGCAGGACTTACATTCAAACAAGATATAGATGATTTCAGAAACAGTCATTCAATAGATATAATAGAGTTGTTACTCGCAGAAGATTTTAATGTGATTGTAAATGACCCATATCTTGATAAACATACGTACACAAGATTACCAAAACATATTGAAAAAAATGTTGAAAAAGTAAAGCTAGAAGATGCAATCAAAATGGCAGATACTATTATTTTTTCAACAGCTCACAAAGAATACAGAAAAATAGATGCTAATAAGTTAATAAAAGATGTTAAAAAAGATGTAAGAATAATTGATTTATGGAATATATTTGAAGGAAAACTTGAAAATAAGAAAAACATTGAGTATGTGGGCCTTGGAAGAGGAGACCTGAGATGAAAAAGGTATTATTAACTGGAGCTGCAGGATTTCTTGGAAGTTTTTTAGCAAAAGAATTACTAGAAAATAGATATAGTGTAATAGGAGTTGACAATTTTTTTAGAGGGAAAAAAGAATATCTTCCAAAACACGATAATTTCACTTTTTATGAACTTGATTTAGTAGAAGAAGCAGATCTTCTCAAAGCAATCATTAAAAAACAAAAACCAGAGTTTGTGTTTCATTATGCGGCAATTAATGGAACAAA
>CAYMMP010000016.1:0-2418 GCA_964391625.1 uncultured Thermoplasmatales archaeon
CTATCTTTATTTAAAGCAAAGACTTCAACCATATGATGCGGCCTGTATGACATTTTTGCCTTCCTAAGGCCTGGAACGCCCATGTCCGACTCTCGATTTATATACTTAAAATTTTTTTGAACTATTTTTGCAACCTCCTGATTGATTGCTTTATAGATTCCATCATAATCTGGCGAACCCTTTTCATAATGTACGACAACTGTATCGGAGTTCATTTTCTCATACATTGATATTGCTTCGATACTATCATGAACCTTCATAGCAATTCCAGATAATCCAAGATCAAAGAAATGTCGCGCAGAATACAAAATAGCCTTTTTTTCATTTTCAAGAATTGGATCTGACTCACAATCCCTCCACAGACACCATCTTTTTAGAAATTCTCTAACTTCGGACATATTTTCTTTGTTAATTTCTTCCACAGTATAGCTAAAATTCCTTTTGAACTTATTTAAACGATTACGTATCTTGCTGTACTCTGAACCGACAAGCTCTGCAAGATCTTTTGAAAGATATACATAATCAAAATAATCTCTTCTTGGGATTAGTTCTATACCTTTGTAATTTGATTCCATCCAACCTTTAGTTTGCTTGTCTATAAGACTTAAAGAATATGCATTTTCTTGCTTTTTTGCAAGTTTTATAACCTGGTCAAAAACATTTTTGTTTATTTTACCAGATGGTGGTCTTAGATAAATTTTATTTTCAATTTCACCCATTATCAGCAAGTTTTTATCTAAAATTGTATAACAAAAATTCGCATATTCTTTCCAACTTATAAGAGTGGTAAATAGGTTGTCACTAATGGTCGGAGGGTACTTTTCATAGTGTTTATCAAAAATAGGCTTATCTTCAAGTGTTATTGGTTGATAGTCATCCAATGATAGCATCTTACTCCTCATATTTCATTGGTACATAACTTTTCATTTTTTTGAAGCCGAACTTTTCATAAAAATTATCTTGATTTGGTTCAGCAATCAAACCAATCCACATGATTTTTTTTGATTTGCAATAGTTGACAAGTTCATTCACAAGATATTTTCCTATTCCTTTTCTCCTATACTCCTTCAATACAACAAGATCTTGTATGTATGCATCTGACACACCATCTGATAAAAGTCTTCCCATTCCAACTGCTTTACCTGTCTTCTTTTCTACAACAACTGCAAAAGCAAAACTGCCTTTTATTAAATGTTTTATTCCAGACTTATCGTAGCTCTCCTTCCACCAGCCACCCGCCTTGTATAAATTTACTATCTCATCTTTAGGCCAGTTTTTGACGATTTTTATCTCAAACTCTTTTTCATCCATAATATCAAATTTTTATCACAAATATAGTTTTAATATAATAGCGCTTTGAAAATATGTTTATCATTTAAAACGTCAGTGAAACTAGTATATTTCGACAAAAATCTAAGAACAAAATTAGATAACAATGAATGACGTGAAATCCTGTTTAAAGGCATAGATACTGAAAGAGGATCAGACCAAAAACTTTCAATCTCCAATTTGTCTCTTGCCCTAACACGAATATTGTAGTTTCCCTTTGAATCCCATGTGTGTAATGTACTAACCTCTTGGCCCGAGGGATAAAAGCCAGTCCATTCGTCTACTTTATAATCTCCATCCCAGTCCCAGCCATATTGAATCTCATCTCCCTCTGGATCTGTTGAGCGGGTTTTGTAAGTATATGTGTCTCCAGGTTTACCGTTGGATTCGCCATTAGGCTTACTTGGTTTCGCAGGCGGTTCATCCTTAAACAATCTTGAAACTGCCGTTTTATCAGCAAATCCTGTGGAATCTGAAAAAATAGAGGCTACTACTAACAAATTAGCGGCAGCTGATCTATCAAGACGAGGGAAACCTGCACCAGCAGTATACCAAAAATAATCAGTAGCATATTTCCCTAACGGTGCTTTTTCAATTGTTATCTTTGCATCCATGATATAATCCAAAATAGCATAATCGTAAGGTCGTCCATTCTGATCTTCCCATCTAGAGTTTATCTCAACAACAGAAATAACCAAACGCCCATTATATTCATCATCCTTATTGTTGATAACCCTAACATCACCAACAATATCTTTATGACATGGACATTGAGTCCAATAGGCCTCGAGTTGTAGATCTACATCATTAATCTCCCTTGAATTTGATTCAGCAAGAGCATTAACATAGGGCATTATACTGCTCTGTTCACCAGAAAGTATTTGATGTCCTCCATCAAAATATACTATAGGATAGTCCCGCACTCTAAATTCCTGTGATCTGTTTTCTGCCGCCTTGCTTTTATCTGTAACTAAAGTAACATATTGAAAATCATAATTTCCAGAAGAATATAGGTCATATAATTGGTTAGATGTTGCAAATCCTTTAGAAGATGTGCTACTAGAAAAATATTCAACTAAGACAGTATGA
>CAYMMP010000016.1:2518-21769 GCA_964391625.1 uncultured Thermoplasmatales archaeon
ATCTGTTGCATCATCCTCAGTTAATCCACGAGCCATAAGTGTCTGAAGCTGTTTAGAGTCGACACTACCGAGAGATGCCTCATGCGTAATATGTGCTTTAGGGTTATTCACCTCAACAATTGGTACCGCACTAACAACAGCATTATCCTGTACAATTTCTGTACAATCAACATGGCCACGAGCATACGCACCCTTTGCAGTAAGTTTATTGTAAACCTCTGCTTTGGCATGATTTCTAACTGCTACCCTTGAAGTCAAAACTCCACGCGAGTAATCGCCATCGAGATGTCCGGTTTCCCTAATATTGATAATATCATCCTCTTTTGCATTAATCCGGGTCATCATCTCAAGAACACTTTTTTTACCACAATGTGTCTCATAGTCGATCTCTATCAGTCCGGCTCGGCCTTTTAACAATTCGAACTCAGAACGAAACTTGGCATTTTCTTTGAGATGAATCTTTGCTTTTGGATAAACCTTAATGCCTCTCCCAGTTCCATGAATATGACGCTCAAAATAAGAATAAGAAGCATTTTTTCCAACGGAGATGTTAGCATCCATTATATGTTTTACATCAACAGCATTTGGAAATGCACAATGAGCGAGAATGCCGACTTGTGAATCATCACCAACATCTATGTTCATAACCAGATGTTGAATACCAGTCTTAGGAAGCATACCAAAACACATATGGACTGGCTTCTCAATTTTGGTGTTTTTTTCTACAACAACATTTACTTTTATCTTATCTTTCATCTCTTCAAACTGAACATTAAAACCAGGAACAAAGTGGGATTTTGTAACTTTATGATGATGGATAAATATATGAGCAATATCTGGATTTTTAAAGATGTCCTCAATGCCTGCAACTTTGGATAAATCCTTTACATAATCAGTCAATTTGGATCACCTCGGGATCGGGTTCGTTTTTATGATCACAAGGAATACATCTATTTTCAAAATAAGGAATAATTTTACTGGCTGGTGCTTTCTCAACGATTTTACCATCACACATCAAAAAAGCATGATCAGCTTGTTTCAGAACCGCGAGACTATGAGTGATTAATAGGATTGTAGTTCCCTTTTTTTTCAAATCTTTTATAACCTCAAACATTTTTTCAAGGGTCTCTACATCGATACCAGAATCAGGTTCATCAAGCATAATAAAATCAGGATCCATAGCCAGAATCGAAGCAAGCTCGATTTTCTTACGCTCCCCACCAGATAGTGTTTTATCAACTGAACGCTCCATATAGGCTTCAGGTCTAAGACCGACCTGTGATAAACATCCGGAAAGAAACTTGTCGTCCTTGTTTTTTGCACCAGCTGAAATAAAATCTTTTACAAGAAGACCTTCATAACGAGCAGGCTCCTGCCAGCCAAAAGTAATCCCCATCCGGGCACGCTCATCAATAGTTAAATTGTTAATCAGTTTGTTTTTAAATCTAATTTCACCTTTAAAATCACGATAACCAGAAAGACCCATAATCGCTGAGGCAAGTGTTGACTTACCAGCACCATTGGGTCCAACAATCGCATGGACATATCCTTTCCAAATATCTACATTAATATTGTTAAGAATCTGTTTTCCGTTTATAGAGAAATTAAGATCACGTACTTCAAGAAGATTCAAAAGATATCAACCTCCATATCATGCCTGACTTCCCTAAACAACCAATATTTTTTCATCACCTGACCAATCCATCAAAAATAAAAAAATGAAGTTGATAGAGAACTCCTATTTCTAGGATTTCCAAAGACCATGAACATTACAGTATTCACGAGCAGTAAAATTGTCTGCTTTGATCTCAAACAAAGCCTGTGGTTTATCGCCAGATTTTAAAAACTTACGATAAGCTACATCATCGGCAATAACCTGTATCCATTCAATGTAGTGTTTCTCATCCATAGGATGATCTTGGTTTTGACCAACTTTTACAAGTATTCCATCTGATGTTTTCTCAATATATGGAACATGTTTTTCTACACTTGAATCTTCAGTTTTTTCCTCAAGTTTTTCCATAGGTTCACCACAACAAACAAGCTCACCAACACCAGCATGTACTACTTCTACAATATTTCCACAAATATTGCATTTATAAATTTCTCTAACTTTTGTCATAATTTTGCCTCCAAATCTTATTTTTCCTTTTTCTTATAATCCTCTATAGCTGCATTTAATGCATCAGCAGCAAGATTACTACAATGCATCTTCTGTGGCGGCAAACCATCAAGCTCATCTGCAACATCATCGCGCGTGATCTTTATTGCCTCGTCAACATTTTTTCCCTTAGCCAATCCTGTAACCATACTACTTGTAGCAATTGCTGACCCACAACCAAATGTTTTGAATTTGATATCTTTTATGATATCGTCTTTAATATGTAGAAATATCTCCATCACGTCTCCACATACAGGGTTTCCTACTTTTCCATAACCATCAGGATTTTCTATCGTACCCACGTTGCGCGGATGCATAAAATGGTCCATGACTTTTTTACTATAGATTGGCATTCTTATCTCAATTTCCCAGATAGTCTAAATCAAACCAATATCCTGTAGTTTGTATATGATTAAATTCTCCCTCAAGAATTAGATAATGGTTTTTCTCTTGCTCAATGATCTTATCAATTATTTTTATTACCTCTTCATCATTTGTTTTTTCCTTCATATCTGTGTAATAATCAATTGCTTCTTTCTCACTATCCATTGCCATACGAAGAGCATTAATCTCATCTGTATCTGGATTTGCTCCCTCAGTGGCCTCTAAATCTTTTGGAAATATTTTGAGTTCAGCGTATTTCTTACTAGATTCAACAAGATTGGTCCATTCATCTTTTCCAACTTTATCTTGAAACATCTTCTCAAAAATTTCAAGATGCCTTAACTCATCTTCAGCAATGCTTTCGAAAATACCTCGTCCCAATTCACTGCTAGTTTGTGCGGCTGCTCTTTGATAAAATGAATATCCATCTTTTTCCATTTGAATGGCTGTTTTGATGGCGTCTTTTACACCATATTCTTCCAATTTAAAGCCTCCCTAATAATTTTCACACCAAATCTCATAGTAGCTTTGTGGGTGTTGACAAGCAGGACAAACATCAGGCGCTTCTGGACCTTCATGTACATATCCGCAGTTACGGCATTTCCATTTTACAACTTTATCTTTTTTAAATACTTGTTTATTCTTAACATTCTCTAGAAGTTTACGATATCTGCGCTCATGGTATGCCTCTACTTCAGCTATTTCTCTAAAACTGTGAGCAACCATGGGAAATCCTTCTTTTTCTGCAGTTTTGGCAAAGTCAGGATACAGTGTTCCCCATTCCATCTTTTCTCCTTCTGCTGCAGCCAATAAGTTTTCTTCAGTTGTTCCTATCACACCTGCAGGATATTCTGCCATAATTTTAACATCTCCACCTTGCAAATGTTTGAAAAATACTTCTGCATGTTCTTTTTCGTTATCAGCAGTTTCACGAAAGATTGCTGCTATTTGTTCATACCCTTCTTTTTTCGCTTTACTTGCAAAAAAAGTATAGCGGTTTCTAGCCTGCGATTCACCTGCAAAAGATGCAAGGAGATTTTTTTCAGTTTCTGTTCCTTTTAAACTTTTCATATTTTTTTCTCCATTTTAATCGAGCAATCTTTTTTCTCCTTCTATTTTTTGTATATCTGTAATATCTTGAGATGCTTCAAGACATCCCAGATAATTGCCATTTTTATCGCGAACTGCAAAATATTGAATCATTACTTTGTGTTTTTCCCCTTGCTCACCTAGTGGAAGATCAATCCAGAAAGTGGCTTTGTCTCGTTTACCCTCTTTCATTTCACTTAGAATCTTTTCTACCTTGTCAAGACTTTTCTTAGGGTGGCACTTACGAACATTTCGTCCAACTACCCCGGCAGGTCTCTTAAATATCCTTGTTTCATGTTTATTCCATGCCAATACTTGATCATCCTTGTCAAGTAGCGAAAACTCAACAGGCAATGTTTCAAGAACTGCATCCATTATATCCTCGTTTATTTTTCCAATCATCTTTTATCATCTCCAATTAATTCCATTACTCTTTTGATTCTACAGGTGGAACATAAACACGGGCTTCAAGTTCTTTGTCAATCATAAACAACCCGTTGCCTTTGTCGCCAGCAAGTTTAAGTTTATCAATAATCTCGTTATCATTACCTTCTTCCTCGATTTGCTCTGTAACAAACCATTGTAAAAAGATCTGGGTTGCATGATCCTTTTCTTTGATAGCCAGATCCATAAGATCATTGATGGATTTAGTAATAAACTGCTCGTGTTTTAATGTCTTCTGAAACATATCCATTGGACCTTTGAATGCTGACAGGGGCTCATCAATAGCCATAAGTTTCACCTTACCCCCTTGCTCATGCACATAATCATAAATTTTCATTGCATGTTCCATTTCTTCATGATACTGCACCATAAACCAGTTTGCAAAACCTGAAAGTCCAATGTTTGTGCTATGTGCAGACATTGACATGTACAAATATGCTGAGTACATCTCTTTGTTTATTTGCTCATTTAATGCCTTTTCCATTTTTTTACTTAACATTTTTTATCACCTTTTTTACAATTTTTTATGACATAACCACCAATCGTAGCATTCTATTTCGCCCTTTGCTTTTGCCTTTTCTCTTTCTTTTATTTGTCCAATTGTTCCTGCTGGTGGGACTATTACCCTATCTCCTATGAGTTCGTTGTTGGGCCACTTGTGGGGCAGTGCAACTCCATTTGCATCACTTATCTGAAGTGCTTTAAGTGCTCTGAGTATCTCATCCCAATCTCTGCCTACTTCTGCTGGATAATACACTATTGCTCTTATTGTACCCTTTGGATCTACTATAAATACCGCTCTTGCAGTGTTTGATGAACCAATTGGAAGCATCCCTAGCGTCTCTGCAAGAACACCTCGATCATCGGCAATTATTGGAAACTTAATTTCCAAGCCGAGATTATCCTTTATCCATTCAGTCCACTTTAGATGTGCAAATACCTGATCAATGCTTAGACCTATAACCTCAGCACCCTGTTTTTTGAACTGTTGAAGTCTCTTCTGCATTCCATAAAACTCTGTTGTACACACAGGCGTAAAATCACCAGGGTGCGAGAACAGTATAAACCACTTACCTTTGAACTGCATGGGCAGTTTCATCATTCCATGCGTTGTCTTTACTTCCGTTTCCGGAAATTTTTCTCCAATTACTACCATTTTTTCACCTCTTTTTTATTATATTTTTATGTTTTTTATAGATTTTATCTGCCATCTCATCAAGCATTTTGAAATCCTCTTTTCCAGGATGGCCCTTTATAATAACAGGCTCAATTAGTTCAACTTTAAGATTTTTTATCATCTCTTTAAGTTGCTCCACTGTTTTTCCGCCCCAGCCGTATGAACCGATTATAGAAACAAACCGCGATTTTGGTCTCAAAGCATTTGCTAGATATGCTGCATATACAGCAGAAGGATGTGCCCCGCCCAATACTGTAGGGGAAGCAATTACTATTGTTGCGGCATCAACAAGTGCCTTTGCTAACTCCCCGATATCTGTCACTGATAAATTGAAGGGTTTTACTTCAACATCTTTTTTCATTAATGCATCTACAAGATAATCAACCATTGCAACAGTACTTCCGTGCATCGAAACATATGGGATAACAACTGTGTTTTTTACATCATCAGAAATCCATTCTCGGTATGCATTGATTATAAATTCAGGGTTGTCATAAACAGGACCATGACTTGGTGCAACTATTTCAATTGTAAGATCGCTTATTTTTTCAAGATTTTTTCTTATAGGTATGCGGAAGGGCATCATTATCTCTGCATAGTATCTTTTTGCTGCCTCATACACTCTGTTTTCATCTTCAACGAAAAGATTACTTGTAGCAAGATGTGATCCAAGGAAGTCGCATGTAAATAAAACCTTGTCCTCTTTTAGATATGTAAACATTGTTTCAGGCCAATGAACCCAAGGGGCGTGTATAAACTCAAGTGTTTTGTTTCCCAGGGATAAAGTATCGCCATCTTTTGCTTCTATAAATTTATCCTCAGATATGTGGAACAGGTCGATGAGCATTGTTTTACATTTTGACGTACAGATAACCTTTGCATGGGGATAATGTTTCAGCACTTCAGGGATTGATCCCGAATGATCTTGCTCTGCGTGATGGGCTATAATATAATCTATATCTGCTCCGACTTCTTTCAAGTGGTCCATCAATATATGTGTTTTAACTGGATCAACAGTGTCTAATAACGCTGTTTTTTTGCTCCCTTTAATCAGGTATGCGTTATAGCTTGTTCCATCTGGAAGAGGAATTAACTCGTCAAAAAGTCTTCTATCCCAGTCAATTGCTCCAACCCAGCATATATCTGGTTTAACTTCAACAGTTTTCAAATTTGTCACTCCTTACTAAATTGATTCTTTCCAACGCCACAAACAGGGCAAACCCAGTCATCTGGAATATCTTCAAAAGCAGTCCCAGGTTCTATTCCACCATCGGGATCTCCTTTTTCTGGATCGTATACATATCCACACACATCACATCTATATTTATCCATTTTCTTTTCCTCCTTTTTTGTTGGTTTATCAACCATACTGCTATAAGTTGGAGCAGTCTTTGGCGAATAACCGCCTTTAGTCTCATGATAATACTTATAGGTCATAGGTTTTTCATCAGATAATATTTCGGCGTCAACAACCTTTCCGATGAAAATGGTATGAGTACCTGCATCAATTTTATTTGTCACTTCAGCTTCAAAACAAGCAACGGCATAGTTAAGTATCAATGGAACGTTGGACTTACTAAGTTTAAATTTAACATCTTGGAATTTATCAATATCCCTACCACTTTTAAAGCCGAAATTACCAATGAATTTCATCGTAGCTTCTGTCGAGAGAACAGACACTGTGAAGATATTACTTTTATCAATGTATTCATGTGTAAGATTTTGTTTGTTAATACTAATTGCAACTGTTTGTGGCTCTGATGTCACTTGAAATATCGCATTTGCAATTTGTCCATTTTTTTTGTCGCCATCTTTTGAACAAACGACATAAAGTCCATATGAAATTTTGTGTAACGCTTTTGGATCCATTTTTTAACTTCCCTCTTTCAAACAGTCTTTACATATGCCCTTTATGTAGCCATGCACTTCTTCAACTTTATGACCATAACCTTTCATTTTTTCAATATTTGGACAGGATAGCTCTATATCAAATATTCTTCCGCATTTTTTACAATAGAAATGATGATGCATTTTACGTTTTATATCATAATGTAATTCTGATCCAGAGATAGTTATTACTTGAATTATACCATGACTTTCTAGTGTTTCAAGTGAATTATAAACCGTTGTTTTTGATAAGGAGGGGTTATTTGTTTTTAGATCAGTATATATCTGATCCGCAGTGGGATGGGTAAAATTTTCACTAAGGTATTTTAGGATGATTAACCTTGGGGATGTTATTTTTATGTTGTTTTCTTTCAACATTTTAACATATTTTTCCAAATAACCCACCTTATCATGTAACAAATACTATTTTGTAATCATTACAATTTAACACTGAATACAGAATAGGTATTTAAACCTTTCTATCTGAATAAATCTTAGCAAGAACTGTGCTCGATTGCATCATGAGGGCAAGAACTTACACATGCACAACATTCAATGCATTCACCAACATTTTTACAAACAGCTTTGCCATCGACAACCTTAAAAATCTCTACAGGACAAGCCGTAACACATTCTCCTGAACCAACACATTTATCAAGATCGATGGTAATTTTTATATTTCCTTCCTCATACTCTTTTTTCATTATCTAATATTCCCCCATATTGGTAAGATATTGTAAATTAAAGAATACTATTTTACTGTTTCTAGTGTTTTAAACGAAAATATTTAGTAAAGAGTATTATTATGGATTACAAATTTAATTTTTGAATAAAGGGGAGCATCATAGATGAGCGAAGTAGTATGGAAACCAACTAAGGATTATATCGAAAAAGCAAACATAACTCGATTTATGAAAAAACATAATATAAAAAATTATGATGAATTAATTAAGAAATCTACAGACGATATTGGATGGTTTTGGGACGCTGTGATGAAGGATTTAAACATCGAATGGTACCAACCATATACAAAAGTCTATGACGACTCAAAAGGCATTCAATGGACTAAATGGTTCATAGATGGCAAAATCAACATAGTTTATAATACGCTTGATAGGTGGGCCAAATCAGATAAAAAAAATAATATGGCAATTATCTGGGAAAACGAGAATGGTGACACGAGAAGATTAACTTACGAAGAACTTTACAAAGAAGTAAATAAATTTGCAAATGCTTTGAGGCGATTAGGTGTAAAAAAAGGTGACAGAATTGGTATTTACATGCCAATGGTACCTGAGATTGTTGTTGGTTTTTTAGCAGCCATAAAAATTGGCGCAATTAGTATTCCAATATTCTCTGGTTTTGGCGGTCATGCATTAGCTTCACGATTAGATATTGCAGAGGCAAAGATACTGCTTACTGCCGATGGCTCTGTAAGGAGAGGAAAACAGGTAAACATTAAGAATGAAGCTGACAAAGCAGCTGATAATGTTAAGAGTTTAGAACATGTAATAGTCTATAAACGTCTTGGAAATGAGGTATCATGGAATGAACATCGAGATATATGGTGGGATGAAATTACAGCCGATCAATCAGATGAATGTGAAACAGAACAAATGGATTCTGAAGATTATGCGATGATTATATTTTCCTCAGGCACCACTGGACGGCCAAAGGGCACTGTTCATACCCATGGAGGAGCATTGGCTCAAATAGCTAAAGAGCTTGGTTATTATTTTGATGTAAAAGAAAATGATGTATTTTTCTGGCTTACAGATATTGGTTGGATGATGGGACCGTGGATGATAATCGGCGTCCATACGTTTGCAGGTGCCTTTGTTGTCTATGAAGGTGCACCAAACTACCCACGACCAGATAGACTTTGGGAACTTATTGAAAAACAAAAGATTACTCATCTGGGGATTTCTCCAACTGCTATTCGTCTTTTGATGACATATGGTGATGAATGGCCAAAGAAACATGATCTAAGTTCTCTGAGATTATTAGGCTCTACTGGTGAACCTTGGGATCCTGATTCATGGAATTGGTTCTTTGAAAAAATAGGAAACAAAAAAATTCCAATTATCAACATATCTGGAGGAACTGAGATTGTTGGATGTTTCTTATCGCCTCTTCCGATCACTGAGCTCAAACCTTGCACACTTCGTGGACCCGGTTTAGGGATGGATATCGACGTCTTTGATGATGATGGAAAATCTATTCGTGGAAAAACAGGTCATTTAGTAGCTAAGAAACCTGCCCCTTCCATGACCCGTGGTTTTTGGAATGAGCCTGAACGATATATCGATACCTACTGGTCTCGCTGGCCAGATATCTGGTATCATGGGGATTGGGCCAGTATTGATGAGGATGGTTTTTGGTTCTTACACGGACGCAGTGATGATACAATAAAAATAGCAGGTAGACGAACCGGCCCTGCTGAAATAGAAGCAGCCCTTATCGAGCATCCTGCTGTTTCTGAGGCTGCTACAATTGGTGTACCTGATGAAATCAAAGGTGAGGACATAGTAAGTTTTGTCATTCTTAAACCAGGCTACAAAGTAGGAGAAGAATTAAGAGAAGAACTTAAAAGTCAAGTTGTAAAGATAATGGGAAAAACACTTAAACCACGTGATATCAAATTTGTCAGAGACTTGCCAAAAACTAGATCTGCAAAAATCGTAAGGCGTGCAATAAAAGCGACTTATCTTGGAAAGGAAAACATTGATATCTCATCTATTGAAAATCCTCAATCGTTAGACGAGATAAAAAACGCAAAGTGACTTCTTGACATTCGTTGATAAGCGATAAATCGATAACAAAATATAAAAATTAATCTTCTATTACACGTAATATTGAGACGGGGGATTAAACACACTATTTTTACGTCTCATGTCGAAGAGGTGATAGACATGTCTAAAAAGGTTTGTATTGTTGGTGGAGCGACAACTCCTTTTGATTATGGACCAACCGGTTTTGAAAGTATTGAAGGCGGGGCAGCAGAATGCATAAAGGAAACACAGAGAGACATACCAGAGTTTTCCCTTAGAGATTTAGATCTTATGATTTATTCTCATTTCTCAGTGCATTTTGGGCATCAACTTTGTTCAGAATGGATCATACATGATCATTTAGGTCTTGTAGGCATCCCACATTATAGAGTAGAAAATGGCGGGAATACTGGTGGTTCTGCTTTGTACGCTGCAGCTCTTGCAGTTAAATCCGGACAACACGATGTTGTCGGTGTAGTTGGATGGGAAACAATGGATTCAGTATCACAATCGCAGGGTAGCGAGTTCATAGCACTTGCATCTGACATTCGCTACGAGCTTCTTGTTGGCGGCATATATCCAATTTATTATGCCGCAATGGCGAACAAATGGATGAAGGATAACAAAGTAAACGAGGAAGATGTAGCAACGATAGGTGCAAAAAACAGAAATAATGCCATGGACAACCCCAAGGCTCAATGGTATAGAAACGAGCACAGATACATCACAGTTGACGATGTAATGAATTCTCGTTTGATATCTTATCCAATCAAGAAATACGATTGCTGTTTGATGTCACGAGGTGTGGCATTTTTATTGGTATGTTCTGAAGAATATGCCAAAAAAGTAAATCCTGACAATTATGTAACCATTGATGGAATGGGGCTTTCAAGTTGTACAATTCGAGCTGGAGATAGATTAAACTTCCCAGGTTGGACTGAACGATATGGACAAGGTTATCCAGAAATGACAGAATTCGGAGCTTGTAGACATTCAGCTGAAAAAGCTTACAAAATGGCTGGTATTGAAGATCCTTTGAAAGAGATTGATTTTGGTGAAATACATGATGCGTTCTCAACCTCTGAAGCGCAAATCTATAAAGCTTTAGGCCTAGCAGATACAGAAAACATAGCACAATTTCTAAGAGATGAGCAGACACATATGCATGGAGAAATTCCAATGAATCCTGGTGGAGGGCTTATGGGATATGGACATCCGGTTGGAGCAACAGGAATCATGAGTGCCATTGAATGTTATTATCAACTAGCAGGTTTGATCCCAAAGAAACATCTTAGTAAAAAAACTGAGGTTCCTGATGCAAATTGCGGCATTGTAAACAGCCATGCTGGTACTGGCACTAGTATTTCAAACTTTATACTGAGGAGGCATTAAAATGAGTGAAACAATTTCAAGAAAAAAGAAAAAATTTGCCGATGCGCCGAATTTTACCATCAAAAAAGATTACAGACCCGAAGGAGTCAAAGAAACAGGTCTTGCATTTGTTGGTCATGAAATATCTGACGATAAAGAGACCATAAATCAATTTTTACATTATGATCAACTTTACACTATCAGGCACGGTTGGAATAGCAAGTTCTTCATAGGTCTATTAGAGGGGAAAATTATGGGAACTCGTTGTCCAAAGTGTGGAGATACCTGGGTCCCTGCAAGAACTCACTGTTGGAATCTTGATTGTAATCTTGAACGTACTGAATGGGTTGAAATGCCTTTAACTGCCAAAGTTCATACCTGGACAATAGCAGGATGGAGTGGAAGATCCTCTCTCAAAAGATTGCCAATTGTATTGGTCTATGGGGTCGTTGGTGATAGTAAGGTTGCTATAGCAAACGAGCTTCATGGGATTGATCCATGGGATGTAGAATTCAATATGCCACTAAAAATTGTTTTCAAACCAGAAGAAGAAAGAATTGGCGCTATAACAGATTGGCATTTTGAACCAGCTGATGATTGGGAACCTTCTCCGATGAATGAAGAAAAAGAGCGTATCAAAAAACTTGTTGAACCTGTGTATGAATGGGTTAAGACATTAAAATAGAGTAACGGGTGAAGGTTTAAACACCCCTTTTTTATTTCTTTTTTTCAAATGAAATTTGTATCTGGGGAAATTCTTACAAACGATGGTCTTCAGAAAGGTTATCTAGGTTTTGAAAGAAGAGGCATTATTGAAGTTGGAAAGGGCACTTGCCCAAGGAAGTCTGTGGCAAAAGGGTTAATCATTCCAACTTTTGTTAACATGCATACTCACATAGGAGATTCTTTTGTCAAATATCGAAATATCACACTTCCAAGAAGCATAGAAGAACTAGTCGCACCGCCAAATGGTTTAAAATACAAATTATTGAAAGATGCATCTGAAAAAGAACTAATTGACGGTATGGAAAAATCCATTGCTCTCATGCTTAAAAGTGGTACAAATATATTTTGTGATTTTAGAGAGGATGGCATACAAGGAATTTGCTATCTAAAGACTGCTACAGATCTATGGAATATCAATTCTGTTATACTGTCAAGGCCAGACAAATTAACTTATGATAAAAATGAAATAGACCTTCTTTTGAAAAATTCTAATGGCATTGGTTTGAGTAGCATCTCTGACTGGGATTACTCAGAGATTATTAAGATTGCAAAACAAACTAAAAATAAAAAGAAGATTTTTGCTATTCATGCAAGTGAAAGAGTCAGAGAAGATATAGATTTAATACTTGACCTTAAACCTGATTTTCTTGTTCATATGGTTAAAGCTTCAGAATCTGACTTAGTTTGCGTAAAAGAAAACAACATACCAATTGTGTTGTGTCCTCGCTCAAATGCATTTTTTGGAATAAAACCGAATGTGGCTTTAATGAAAAAAATTGGTGTAGATATACTTCTTGGCACTGACAATGCTATGCTGAGTTCTGTTAGCATCTTAGATGAGATAAACTATTTCTTAAAGAATTTTGAAGGAATTGGTAAATCAGAGATTTTATATAAGACGACATATGGTGCGAGGAAAGCTTTAAATCTGGAATGTGACATTCTTGGTCCCAATTCCAAGGCTGACTTTGTTGTATTGGATGAAAAAACTCTTCAGCCTTTATATATTTCAGTTTAAAAAACACTTGAGGGATATTTGTGAAAGTCGAGGATGTGATGTCAAAGGATTTAATAGTTGGATATGTTCCAGGCACTGTCAAAGATGCCTTGAAGATTCTTGCGAAACATAATGTTTCGGGTATGCCTGTTTTAAAAAAAGAGACAAAAACTGTTGTTGGTATTGCAACGCGTAGCGATATTTTTAGGAATCCCAATGAGGATCAACTTGCCTTGATTATGACCAAGGATTTTAAGTTTGTTGAGAAAGATCAGAGTGTCAAAGAGGCTGCAAGACTGTTGTATGAACATAGAATTCATGGTCTACCAGTTGTTAATAGCAAAAAAGATCTTCTCGGAATCGTTAGTCCGACTGACATACTCAAAAATCTACCAAAAAATCTTAATGAGGTTGCCGAAAATTATCTCACCAATCTTGTGGTTCCTGTTTATCAAGAAACTCCAATAAACGTTGTGATGGAAATTATCAATATTACAGGTGAACACGCCCTACCCATTCTGGATGACGAGCGTAAACTTGCAGGCATTGCAACTGATGGAGACCTGTTCAAACTTAGCCACATACGCGAAAGTATTGCTCATTCCGACATAGGTATGGGTGGAGATGAGGATGCTTGGACCTGGGAAGGAATCAGAGATACTGTCAGATTGCATTATTCCGTATCTGAAGTCTCTTTACCTGCAGTACCAATAAAAGAAATAATGGTTACTGACGTCGTTAAAGCATACAAAAATACGCCGCTACTTGAAATAGCAGATAAAATGCTTAAAAATCATATTAATAATGTACCAGTTGTCGACTCTGAAGATAGACTAGTTGGCATAGTGACAGATATTGACCTCATGGCCTGTATGCTTTAAATCCCATTATCTTATTCTTATTTTGAAATTTACTGTGGAGACACTTGCTTATGCCTCAGGACATATTTGATAAAATAATGATGCTTGCAAAGAGACGTGGCTTTATTTTTCCATCTTTTGAAATCTATGGTGGTGTAGCTGGATTTTATGATTATGGCCCTTATGGCTCACAATTAAAAAACAATATAGAAAATCTCTGGAGAAGCTACTTTGTTTTAAAAGATAAATGTCTGGAAATCAATACCCCAACAATTACATTATATGAAACTTTAAAAGCATCTGGTCATGTTGATGAGTTTACAGATTTAACTGTAGATTGTAAAAAATGTAAACAATCCTACAAAGTTGAAGATATTATTGATGAAAAATTATCTGTTGAGGAGGCTTTAGAAAAAAATCTAGTAAAGTGCCCAACCTGTGGTGCAAAACTAAAAAACGCCTATCCTGTTAACCTGATGTTTTCAACTGAGATTGGCATTGGGAAAACTCGAGATGCTTTTCTTAGACCTGAAACTGCTCAAGGAATTTTTACCGATTTTCATCTTCTTTATCGTTATGCCCGGGAAAAACTACCATTTGGGGTTGTACAAATTGGTAAAGGATACCGTAATGAAGTATCACCTCGTCAGGGAGTGATTCGTCTCAGGGAATTTAATATGGCTGAGGCCGAAGTGTTCTTTGATCCTAAGAACAAATCCCATCCTGATTTCAATAACGTTAAAAACAAAGAAATCAAGCTTTTTGACAACAAAAAAGAAATGAAGATTTCTCTTGAAAAAGCTGTTAAAGAAAAAGTGATTGATAATCAAGCTCTTGCGTATTATCTGTATCTCACCCAGGATTTTCTATTAAGTGCTGGCGTAGATCCCAAGAAATTTAGATTTCGCAAACATGCGGATGATGAGTTAGCACATTATGCCACAGAATGCTGGGATGCAGAGATTTATAGCGAAAGATTTGGTTGGGTAGAATGTGTAGGTATAGCAGATAGATCTGCATACGACATTAGTGCCCATATAGATTCAACTGGAACTGACATGTATGCTTTGAGAAAATACGATAAGCCTAAGATTGTAGAAGTTCAAAAGATTGTACCAGACATGGGAAAACTTGGTCCATTGTTTAAAGGAAAAGCTGGAGAAATAAAGAAGATTTTAGAAAACATGGATGTTAAAAAATCAGGGAAAATAACTGTTAAAGTCGATGGTAAAACAGTTACTATCCCAGAGAATTGCTATAAAATAGTAAAAACAAAGGAAAAACAATTTGGTGAAAAGTTTGTACCGCATGTAATCGAGCCTTCTTTTGGAATTGATAGAATTTTGTATTGTATTCTAGAGCATAACTATGTTGAGGCTAAAAAGAAAGGAGAAGAATACCGAATTTTGAAACTAAATCCAAAGGTTGCCCCAGTTAAAGCTGGGGTATTCCCATTAGTAAATGATGAAAAACTAGTAAAGATTGCTAAAGAAATTGATGACATGCTCAGAAACGCCGGAATTATCACATATTATGACGATGGTGGAACAATTGGCAGGCGTTATGCAAGGATGGATGAAATTGGTACTCCATTTTGTATTACAGTTGATCATGATACATTAAAAGACAAGAAGGTAACAATTAGAGACCGGGACACCACAAAACAAGATAGAATAAAAATAGATTTAATTATAGATAATATTAAAGAGAAAATACTCTAGAAATTTTTAAGTGTTGAATCTATAATTCCCAACGCTTCATCTACCTCTTCTTCAGAGATTATTAATGGTGGTCTAAATCTAATCGTATTAGCACCGCATCCAATAACAATCAATCCGTTTTTGTAAAGTTTATTTTTCAATTCATCCCTTTTTTCTGGTGTTGGTAGATCAAAAGCACACATAAGACCAAGCCCACGTGCATTTGACATGATATCTGGATGTTTCTGTTGAAGATCTTCTAATCCTTTTTTAAGCCTCTTTCCCTGAACTTCAGCGTTTTTAACAAGATTTTCTTCTTCAATAACTTCAAGATATTTTTTACAGCGAAACATATCTACCAGGTTTCCACCCCATGTAGAGTTTAGACGACTTGAAACATTGAACACGTTATCTTCAATCTCATCTACACGTGAATTAACCATTATTCCACAAACCTGGGTCTTTTTACCAAATGCAACAATGTCTGGGTTAAATTCATAATTTTGATAGGCCCACATACGTCCAGTAAGTCCTACACCAGATTGCACTTCATCCAAGATAAACATTATTTCATTTTCATCACAGATTCTGCGAAGCTCATGGAAAAATTCTTTTCTAAAATGATTGTCTCCCCCTTCACCTTGTATTGGTTCAATAATTAAAGCAGCAATATCATCTGGATTTTTTGAAATAGCGTCTTCTATCTCAGAAACAGCTTGTTTTTCTAAAGAAATAACATTTTCAGTGTTTTCCTGATTTAATGGAAAAGTAACTTTTGGATTGGTAATTCTTGGCCAGTTAAATTTTGGAAAATATTTTATCTTATCTAGATTAAATGTATTTGTCATAGACAAGGTGTAGCCAGTTCGTCCATGGAACGCTTCCTTGAAGTGAATGACTTGAGTGCCCAATTCTTGTTTTTTCCCCTTTTCAAAGTTCTTACGTATTTTCCAGTCAAAAGCTGTTTTCAAAGCATTTTCTACAGCAAGTGCTCCACCAGCAATGAAAAACAAATGCTTGAAATAATCAGGAACTGCAATCTTTCCAAAGGTGTTAACAAACTCTGCCATCTCAGTTGTATAAATGTCTGAGTTAGTTGGATTTTCTATAGCTATTTCGCCCATTTTTTTAATAAATTCAGGGTTTGATAATTTAGGATGATTGCATCCTAGTGGAGAGGTGGCAAAAAATGAGAAACAATCTAAAAGATATTTATTGTTCTTAGAGTCATATATTCTTGTGCCTTTGCTCTTTTTAATATCGTAAACAAAGTCAAAACCATCAACAATCATATACTTGCCTATTGTTTTGTGAACTTCTGTTGGATTTAATGTCATGGAGACAACCTCCCTAAAATCTAATTATGTTGATAGAGCGGTATCTGTCCCGTTTATAAAATGATATCGGTAGAAAATGTGGCAGAGAGGGGGAAGAATATGGAAGAGGGAGAATGTCGGGATGGGATGAAAGCCCCTCTCTAGCCATAATATTTGAGTTTTAGTTTAAATTCAAACTGTTAATCTCACTAAGGTCTTCTAAACTATTCATTTTAACCATGTTATCAGATAGTGTGTAAAGCACATCATCGATGTATAAAGATCGCTTAATTGAATATCCATAATCATACCAATAGTAGTAGTCGCCCTCATCTTCTTTTTCTTGTTCGCCTTCGTGCATTATTTTACCTTTTAATTCCAAACCATCTTCAATTGTCACATCAAATACGTAAGCTGACTGTTTACTATAGTTTCCAGCAGGTATCACAAGCAGGTTTTTTTCTTTGTCAAATAAAAATGCTTTATGCTCATTTAGTGCATACGATTTGCCCCAATACCATCCGTCTTCACCATTATCAATTTCGTATTTTGACAATTCAACAGGGTTGCTTATATCACTTACATCAAACAAGGAAATCTTGACTGTTCTACCTTCCATTCCAATACCTATAACATGAGTTTCGTCATACGGGTGCAAATATGTTGAATATCCTGGTATCTTTAGTTCCCCAAGAACAGTTGGATCTGTTGGATCTTTAAGATCTATTACAAAGAAAGGATCTATTTGTTTGAATGTCACTAAATAACATTTATCTCCAATGAATCGGGTGGCATAGATTGATTCGCCTGGTGCAAGACCTTCTAGAGACCCTACTAAATTCAAGTCCATGTCTAAAACATAAACATTATTTTGTGTTTCTCTTCTGGAAAATAGACTACTAATACTCCATCCCTGTATTGTTGAAGATACTCTTAAATGACCATCATACTCACTTAACGAAAACTGATTGCTAACACTGCCCGGGATGGACCCTTGAGCTTTGTATTCTATTTCGCCATTACTTATACTAATTCTGTGTATTGTTGTTCTCTCAAATCGTTTATTGATTTCTCTCGACATCTCTAGTTTTTCATCCTTTGATAAAGCGTTGATATAGTTTTGAAGTATCCATTCTGTGACCGTCTTCTTTTGATAATCAGTTAAATGCTGTAAATTATTTATTGCTTCTAACTCTTCTTTAAATGAATCTGGCAGGTTTGGCATAATAAGCTCTTCGATTGCTTTTACCAACATATCATAATTATAATTATGAACAGAGGAAACCACGTATATGTTGTCATGTGAAACAAACAAAACTTGACTGTTTTCCAGCAAAAATATCTTTGCAGTTACATCATCATCTTCGTCTTGTACATTTACTGAAACAATATTTATAATTTTACTTTTCTCAGGTGTTTGCACATATTGAATATTTGATAGTGGTATCTCTTTTACTTCGTTGTCGACTATTATGCTTGGAACTATAGACTGATTCTCTTCCAAATAACGAATATTGTGAGAATATTGAGTTGTAACTAGATGTACAAAATATTGGGTTGTAACTAAATATATAAAATCTCCAATCATTCGAGCTGATGCAAAATAGCCAGGCACAACGACATCTTTTACTTTTTCACAATTCTCCATATCTTCCAAATCATAAATTATTATATAAGTATCTGGTGAGCTGTACAATCCTGGGTGGGGTAAAGTAGTAATTTCAACTTCATCTACAGCTACGTTATCAATTATAGTAGGTTCAATTATTGGAGTCATATTTATATACATTGGATAGTTGTAATCTTGAGCAAAAATTACTAGTCTATCTCCTTTTATGAATATATTTTGAATTGTTAACGAGGAATTAACTGTTATATTGCATTCAATTTTCGCATCTTCAGCAGGTGTGGCTTTAACAATTATTACTTTGTTATGTGATACAATATATAGATATTCTCCATCGGTCTTCACAATATCTGGTTCATCAACACCAGAAACTTGTACATTTGTCCGAGAATAATCAACTATAGCACCACCGTTTTTTGTAGAGCTGGCAGAATCAGTCATAATCGCTAATTCAAGATTCTGTGAAGCCATTCGCCACATTCTAAGAGAGTCGCCATAGTATACGCCTGGATAATATGATGAATCTACTAGAAATTTAGTCAATTCATTATATGAACTAAAAGTTTTCAAATCAGAATAAGGTGCAAAATATCTATCATCACCTATTACTACTGGTTGTACATTAACAGCATAGACAAAGCTAACAATTATTATAACACCTGCTAGCATCAATCCACTTAATTTCAAATTTTTTTGTTTCATTTTTTATCACACCATTTAAACTTTCAAAATGATTTATAT
>CAYMMP010000017.1:0-20763 GCA_964391625.1 uncultured Thermoplasmatales archaeon
CTCTTTGTGAGAAATATCCGAGTGATTTACATAGGTAATCTATATCTTTATCAATGTCGCCTGGAGCAGGCGATGTAACTTTTTTTACCACTATTTGTTGGGCCATTGTTTTTCGTTATACAACAACAAATATATATATTTTTCCAAAAAATTACAAATTTTGTTAATTTAAAGCTAACCAAATAAAAAAATTTATATAGAAGTAAATACATATACATATTGTTAAATCAAAATTGACAAAATTGTCCATAATTAATCAGGGAGGTGAAAAATATGGCCATAAGAAAAGAAAAAAAGAATAAAATAATAGTAAGGCCCTCAGAACGCAAGGGAGAACTAACAAGCATGAGAGCACTTGACCTTTGGTCAGAAATAGACAGGATGTTTGATAATTTCAGAGCGGGTTTTGATGATCTATTTTGGCCATGGGGTCGCAATGAATTTGAAACTAAAATGATACCTAGCAGAACGCCACTACTTGATGTCGCTGATCTGGGGGACAGATACGAAATGAGAGTAGAAATGCCAGGGATACCAAAAGAAGATATTAACATTGAGGTGACGCCTACAGGAGTTGAAATCTCAGCAGAACACAGCGAATCTAAAGAAAACAAAGATAAAAATTGGCTTCGTCGTGAGCGCAGTAGCATGAAATTCTACAGATCTCTTGACCTTCCAGAAGAACTCAAAACAGATGAAGTAGAAGCAGAGTTGAAAGAGGGCATATTAACTGTAATGCTCCCAAAAGTTGAACCAAAACCAGAATACAAGCCAAAAAAAGTTAAAATTAAGTAATAAGTACCGTCCTTCTCTTATTTTTTATTTTAAATTTACAAAAACAAAAGTAATAAAAAAATAAAAAATTTTATAGGCATAATATCTTTTACGTTACATAAAGTTTTATAACCAAATATTGTATATTATGTAAAGCACTCGTGGTGAGAGGAGATATTAATGTCTGATGCAGAATTAAAAAATAATGAATTGTGTACAACAGGTATTGAAGATCTAGATTTTGCACTGAATGGCGGTATTCCTGTAGGGAGCACCGTTTTAATGACTGGCAGCAGCGGTTCGGGGAAAACAACATTATGTATGCAATTTTTAATAAACGGAGCTAAGAAAGGTGAAAGAGGAGTATTTTTTACAATAACGGAACCATTATTCAAATTAACTAAGAATATGGAAAGCTTTGATTTTTACGATAAAAAACTAATTGAATCGGGTCTGGTAAACCTCATAGACCTAAGGATCATAAGCGAAAGACTTGGACTTGATACTGAAAAATATACGGTTGAAGACGCAAGTGCATTATTGGATATACTTAGAGACATTGCAGATGAGTTGAACGTAAAAAGATTGATCATCGATTCTATAACAGCACTCTGCTATAGACTCCAAACTCCAGAAATGATTAGAGATTTCATTTTCAAACTTGGATCCTCTCTTGCAGCAATGAAATGTACCACGTTTTTAACATCAGAAGTACCACCACAAAAATTCCAATATTCACAATATGGAATCGAAGAATTCATATCTGATGGGATTATATTCTTGGGAGATGTAGAAAGAGAGGGAGACCTGATTAGAACATTTCAAGTAGTAAAAATGAGAGGTTCTGCACACAGTAGAACTAAATATATGATGAACATATCGACCAAAAATGGTGTAGAATTGACACCGCTGTTAATAGGAAAAGTGTGAACAAAGATGACTGTTAGTTCAATTGTCGAAAGTTTAAGAGAGAGAATTCCAAAATCAATCATGATGTATCGAACTGTTGGAATTACTCTACCTGATAAATATTACAGCGATATAAAACAAGTTATATTTGAATTCTTAAATAGTAAACCAGATAATTTTGCAGTTTATGTTGCTGTGACTCACCCATACGACACAATTTTAAACGAATTTGGTGATTTGGCAGCCAATAGCAAGAATATTAGATATGTTGACTGCATCTCTCGCATTGCAGGGATATCAAAGATGGATCCAAACTGTATTTTCATTGAAAGTCCCACAATGCTTGAAAAGCTTGGTTTAGAGATTAATGACCTTTTCAAAGAAGCTGATGAAAAAACCTCAAAATATCTTATATTTGACTCGCTAAGTACCTTGATGGTATATAATGATCCAGAGATTGTTACAAAATTTTTTTATTATCTTATAAATGTTACTCGAGCTAAAAATATTCATAGTGCTTACCTAGTTATTGAGGAAGAAGAGGCGGACAAACAATTAAAAAAACTGATAAATCTCACAGACAAGATTGAAAAAATAGTTGACTCGTTTATTTAAATTATTTTTCTAACATGGCAACGAATGAATTTATTAGCACAGGAATAGAAAAACTAGATAAGCTTCTTGAAGGTGGCACTCCACGAGGATATACCGTACTTATATTAGGTTCTCCAGGAAGCAGTATTGAGATTTTAAGTAAACAACTTGCTACAACAGGAAATGCACTTTATTTCACTACCGAAGAAACTGAAACAGAATTATTAGAGACCATGGAGAGATTTGGGTGGGGTAAGCCAGAGATGACTGTTATTGATATAGCATCCAAGTACTCGAAATCGTTAATGAGTGGTGAGCAAAAAAGAGTGAGCGTGTATGAACAAAGATCCAAGATTAAATTGAAAGAATTAATTGAAATGGGTTCTCAGGGAATGCCACCAATCGCAAAGGGTGATGAGGATTTCTTAGCCATTCTCTCAAATGAGATCAAAAGTACAAAATCAGAAAAAATTATTGTTAATTCTTTAGACTTTTTCTTAAATCAATATACTCAAGAAGAGGTAATTAGAACAATTCAAGCAGCAAAAATTTGCAATATTGAAAATAAAGGCGTACTATTCATTATTATGACTAGAGGAATTCATGGAGATGTCTTTGAGAGAAAAATGGAAGGTATTGCAGACTGTGTTATCGAGCTTGAGGTACTACAGAAAGGTTCGAATTTTGAAAGATTTTTAGCTGTTAAAAAAATGAAGAATTATGCCAAAAAGATAGGCATAGCTAGATATGTCATTGATAGCGATGGCTTCATATTGGAAATGATAGAAAGAATAATGTAAGTTTTATTCTTTGTCTTCTAGTTTTTTATAGATTTGAAAAAGAATACAATTGTCTTCACCAGGGCAAACAGTATCTGGTGGTGTTAGCCAGCAGCCTGGTAAAGTATGATGCCTAATTTTTGATTTGAAATTACAATTTTTTATCATTAGTACCACTTCTAACAGCTATAAAAATTTAATTAATAATACTTCTGAAAAAATGATGATATTCACATAAATTCAGTGACCGCTTTTGAAGTGGTCCCAGGAGTTCTAAATAAGAAAGGCCCTGGTGCACCTTCTTCAACCATTACCATGCCTTGAACATCTTCTTTGCCCCTTAACCCTCCAAAGCATGCCGTTAGATTAATATTTAATAATACTTTATCTCCTCCATTTATTATTGGGTTATTTTGAGTGCAAGAACCATCTCGATCATCTATTACGATTATGCTAAATTCAGATGCATTCAAATCAAATAGACTAGTCATAGAGAAGATCCCATTACCTGATGGGGACGATGATAGTACGTTTGCGTAAGACAAAACACAAATCTTTGAGTTATTCGCTATTTGAATAATTGCTTCGCCCAGATTTATTCCGTCTGTTCCTGAACATGGTGTTACTATTATTGACATATTATGAAATCTAGAACATATGGTTCCGCTAACATTTCTGGCATTATAATTACCAATAATCTGATATACTCTAATTCCACTAGATACTTCATTTCTTGTTCCTTTTCCAGATTGCATAGCTTGCGTTTCCAATGTATTTGATGTACCTATTAGAACAGATGCTGCTATGCCTGCAACTAAAATCATAGCAATAAATATAATCATGCTACCAATTCCAATCGAAGCCCTATTACTAGGGATAGATAAGTATTTTAGTAGCTTACTCAGCATCCCAATCCTAACCATCCTCACAAAATTAAAGCATTTTTGTTTTTAAATCTCTTTTTCGCATTTGAACCAGCACATAGATGTGCAAGTGATACTCCCAAAATATATTCAGTTACAATTGTATCTGTGCAATGGAATAAGTAAACGGATATGCAGCTAAGTATCCATCGTACAATATCTATATTAATCATGTGTGATATTCATTATAATTAAGGGATGATGGGATGCAAAGCGGAAAGAAAGTTGGACTTTCAGCAGATTTAAAACGACCTTTGGTTGTAAGAGCTTTAAGACGTAGTAGCGTTAGAAAGAAGATAGCAGAATATCTCTTTGAAATATCTCCCAGTTGCAGTTATACTTCTGAAATAGCTTATAATGTTAAAACCACCCCAACAAATGTTATTGGTGCCATTCGTGGCATGGGAACAAGATACAGAGAACAAGAGTCTTTAATAAATCTTGATATAGTTGAAGAAAAATCGGGTGGGAAAAATATCAAATTATATGGTTTAACTCCTTTTGGTGAAGAAGTAATTAAATCATTAAGAAATTAGATGTTCACATTAGTAAAGTTTTTATTCTACCATAGTTCTTAATAAGGGGTTAAATATTCCCGGATTTAATAGTAATATTGTTTGGGGGCTTAAATTATGAAATTTGGAACTGAAAGATTAAAAAAAGGTTTCGCAAAAATGCAGAAAGGCGGCGTTGTGATGGATGTCACAAACAAAGAGCAGGCACAAATAGCAGAAGATAGTGGTGCTGTTGCAGTTATGGCTCTCGAGCGCGTTCCTGCAGACATTAGAGCACATGGTGGAGTCGCTAGAATGGCTGATCCCTCCGTAATTCAAGATATACTAGACTCCGTTAGTATTCCTGTTATGGCAAAGGCTCGTATCGGGCATTTTGTTGAAGCGCAAGCCCTAGAATCTTTAGGGGTGGATATGATTGATGAATCAGAAGTTCTAACTCCAGCGGATCCATATTTCCACATCGATAAGCACAAGTTTACAATTCCTTTTGTTTGTGGTTGCAGAAACCTTGGAGAAGCAGTGAGAAGAATCTGGGAGGGTGCAGCAATGATTCGTACCAAAGGAGAAGCAGGAACTGGAAACATCATTGAAGCAGTACGTCACCAGAGGATGGTTACTGGCACGATAAAGTCATTAAAAGAGCTAAATAACACTCAATTACAGAAACTCGCAGAAGATTATTCTCAAAGTTATGTAAAATCTACAGAAATACTAACAGGTAGAAAAGTAGATGATAATGTACCTGTTTTTGAAGAGCATACGTATAAAACAGTAAAATCAGGTTTATTGGAAATTTTAAAGGAAATTAAAAAAATTCAACGTTTACCAGTTGTAAATTTTGCTGCTGGTGGTGTTGCAACTCCAGCTGATGCCGCAATTATGATGCAACTTGGCAGCGATGGTGTTTTTGTTGGATCAGGAATATTTAAATCAAAAAATCCAAGAAAAAGGGCTAAAGCAATTGTAGAAGCAGTGGCAAATTACGATAAACCAGAGGTTATTGCAGAAGTTAGCAAAAATCTTGGAGATGCCATGCCTGGTCTAGAAATCGAATCGATTCCCAAAGAGCAACTTCTCCAGGAGAGAGGATGGTAAACAAGATCAACATAGGCGTAGTTGGAATACAAGGCGCCATCTCCGAACATGTTTTTTCTATGCAAAAAGTCTTGAACGAAACAAAAATTCCAGGAAATGTCTCTGTCGTCAAATACAAAAAAGATTTAGAAAACATTGACGCGCTAATTTTACCAGGTGGCGAAAGTACTACAATTTCTAGAGCTCTAAATAAGACAGGACTTTATAGAGAGATTGTAAAACGTATCAAGCAGAACGATATTCCGATAATGGGTACATGTGCCGGTTGCGTATTACTTTCAAAAAAATTAACCAATATGTCAGAAGACGTTAAACTCTTAAAAGCAATGGATATGGAGGTAAAAAGAAACGCATTTGGTAGGCAAAAAGAATCTTTTGAACAAAAAATAAACATAGATGGTTTTGACAACCCATATAATGCAGTATTTATAAGAGGGCCAATCATTGAAAAGGTGTGGGGCAAATGTAAACCTCTGGCAAAGATCAATAATAAAATTGTAATGGCAAGGCAAAACAAATTTTTAGCGCTTTCATTCCACCCAGAACTTACAAAAGATCTAAGAATTCATAAATATTTTTTAGAAATACTTTAATTTTTTATAAATAGAAAATGAAGATTAAGAGTCATCTATAACTCTTTTATGCCTTCATTATAGCTAGCAAAAATATTCCCAGTGCTATTAAAGCTCCAATTATTGCGCCTATTATAGCCACGATACTCTTTGTTATCTCTGTGAAGTAGAATATACTGCCTTCTGCAGGCCTACCCATAAAGTTTTGTAATACTCCAGCACCCCACAAAAATATTATGAACACAAGAATTCCGATAACAATTAATATTCCACCAACAACTCGACTTTTTCCTGAACCGAAATATGCAGTAAAAAATCCAGCAACAATACTTGCAATAGCAAACACCAGCGTCAACATACTTAGGAATATACCCCACATATTCTTATTCACCTCAATTAAAATTTAGTGCCAGTTAGAGTTTTTGTATCTATAACACCATCTATCGATCTTATTTTATCTACAACTATTCTACCGAGTCTTTCAAAGTCATCTGCTTTTATCTTGGCTATAAGGTCATATTCTCCAAAAAGTGGATGCAGTTCAACTATTTCTGGTACCTTTGAAAGTTTGTTATATACGTCGTGTTCGTGAGCAGGTGCTGCACTAATTAATACAAAGCCTATAGCCATATATTTTTCACCTAAGCCCCATTATATTCTATTATAATATAAACCTTTTCAAAAAAAATTATAAAAACATTTACCATCCTTCTTATATATGGAGTTAAATTCTAAACAAAAAATAATAGTTGCTTTAAAACTTTTAATTCCTTTGTTGCTTGTGACGTTGCTGTTTTTAAGTGGCATTAGTGCAGGTGTTATAACTTTTGGACCTGAAAAGGAAGGCACAGGAGGAGCAACTGCCATCTTAAAAATTGATTTTGGCAATAATAATATCTACTCTAAGAAGATTGATCTTATAAATGCAACGGTTTTTGACTTTTTATTAGAATCTGAAAAAAGTGGTGATATCAAAATCGAAACAACTTATTGGGAATCATTTGGTAGCTATGTTGTAGATTCGATTACATATCAAAACGAAAAATATGCATCAGATATAAATCACTATTGGGCATTTTATATTAACGGGGAAGCGGGCATAAAAGGAGCAGATAAAATATATGTGGAAAATGATGATTTAATAGAATGGAGGTTTGTAGAATTTTAGATTAAAAAAGAAGTTTATTATAATTAAAAAATATTATTGGGGTGGAGAACTATGATAAAAAATATTTTTTCAAATAAAAGGATTACGCTGGCAATACTCTTAATCGCAATTGGGTCAATAGTAAGAGTGCTTTTACATAATAATCTTCCTGCAGGGCCCTCTATATATATTACAGTCAATGGAATTACGCAGCCAATGTTTATGTTAGATTTGTTCTTTGTAGTAGCAATAATATCTTTGTTGAGTGGCATACTTTTAGGAGGATACTACACCTTCATAGTACCAATCTCAGTTATGATCATAACTGATCTAGTCATTGGGAATAACTGGATATTGTTATTCACTTGGTCAGGCTTTGCAATTTTGGGAATTATCGGTTACCTACTAAAAGCAAAAAATAGCCTTACTATTGAAAGAATCCCAAGAATTTTGGGAGTTGGTATCGCAGGAATTCTACTATACGACATTTGGACGAACTTTGGAGTATGGCTCCAGGGCTTTGGCTATGCTCACACTTTCCAAGGATTAACACTATGCTATACAGTGGCACTTCCATTCATGTTTTGGCATCTATTATCAACTACAATCGCAATTGCCGCCGTAGTAGTGCCAATTATCTATCTCAAAGAGCACAAAATCTCTTTACCAGAGGTTTCAGTACATCCTTTTGAGAAAAAAACAACGATTGCAATACCGGCAATACTGATGGTTTTAGCTTTGATTAGTGTTTTAGTATAAAACCTAATTTTCTCTTTTTTTGTGCAAAACCCTTTAAACAGAATTACAATTTCCTTTCTATATGAATTATCCCCTATTCGAGGCTAAAAAAGAGATTTTATCTTTATTAAAAAATGCTCTAACTGAGTTGAAATATAAAACAGAAATAAAACTTGAAATTCCCCCAAATGAAATGGGAGATTTTGCATTTGCATGTTTTTCTCTTGCAAAAATTGCAAAAAAAGCTCCAAATAAAATTGCAGAAGACATAGCCAAAAAAATTAAAAAATCAGATTGGCTTGAAAGAGTTGAAGCGCAAGGCGCTTACGTTAATTTTTTTGTTGATAGTAAAAAATTATCTTCTTTGACATTGAAATCCATACTAGAAAAAAAAGAAAACTATGGCTCTTTAGAGAAAAAGAATAAAAAAGTTATTGTAGAGCATACTTCAGCAAATCCAAATGGACCTCTTCATGTCGGTAGGGCAAGGAATCCTATAATTGGCGACACAATTGTTAGAATTTTTAAAGCAGCTGGGTACAATGTTGAATCGCAATTTTATCTTGATGATATGGGCAAACAGGTTGCAATGCTTGCATGGGGCATTAACAATCTAAAAGCTAAGGATATATCCAAACCTGAACGTAATAAACCTGATCATCAGTATGTCGGCTACTATCAAGCCACCAGTAAACTTATGGAAGATGATTGGGATATTGACAATAGTATCGGAGATCTTGTCAAAAAGAGTGAGGAAGGAGATCAAAAAACAATTCAGATGATACATAAGGCTTATTCGCCAGTCTTAACGGGCATGAATGAAAGTCTTGCAAGAATCAACATTCACATTGATAGGTATATCCCAGAATCAAATTTTGTAAAGGATAAAAGTGTAGACCTTGTAGTAGAAAAACTAAAAAAATCCAAGTTTTGCGGTGAAGAAGATGGTGCATTTTATTTAGACTTAGAATCTTTTGGAATCAAAGGAAAAAGTACCAAGTTCTTTTTCTTGAGAAAAGACGGTACAACACTATATGCGACAAGAGATGTTGCATATCATCTTTGGAAAGCAAAACAGGCAGACATGCTTGTAAATGTCCTTGGAGAAGATCATAAGCTTGAATCAAAGCAAGTGGAAATTTGTTTAAATCTATTAAATGCAAAAATAATTCCAAAAGCTATCTTTTATTCATTTGTCTCTCTTCCAGAAGGGAAAATGAGTACTAGACGCGGACGTGCAGTGTATCTTGATGATTTAATAGATGAATGCGTTAAACGTGCTTATGATGAAGTCAAGAAAAGACGTGGAAAAGAGTTAACAGAAAAAAAGATGAAGAAAATTGCCGAAACAATTGGCATCGGAGCATTGAGGTATAACATCATCAAAGTTCAACCTGAGAAGGGCATCAATTTTAAATGGGAAGAAGCTTTGAATTTTGAGGGTGATGCAGCTCCATTTATCCAATATGCTCATGCTAGAGCTTGCAGTATTCTTTCAAAGAATGAAGAAGATACCAAAAAATTCAATACTAAATATCTAACACACGAATCAGAACTTAATCTAATTAAAAAATTAGCTGAGCTTCCCATGGTTATTGATGAATCTTGCTCTGGATTTAAACCACACAGTATTACCACATACTTGTTTGAAGTGGCCTCCCTGTTTAATCAATTTTATAGAGACTGCCCAGTTTTACCTGAAAAGAATAAAGAGGTTAGAAAAGCAAGACTTAACCTTGTAGATGCGACTAGGACTGTTTTAAGAAATTGTTTAGACCTAATCGGCATCAAAGCTCCAAATGAAATGTAAAAATAAAGAAAATAGAGTTTTTTACCGTGGCACTGGATAAGTTTGTTTTGCTAATGTTCTAGCCGGTAATGTATTTGGTAGAAAGTTACCATAGTTTATACATAGATCACTGTCGTCTATCTTTGGATTTTGCTCAATCCACACCTTAAATCCAATAGCTCCAAATTTCAACATATTGGACAAAGTATCAACCGATCTATCTGCGGCCTCAAAAGCACCTCCATAAGATTTTCCTTGTTCCAAAGCGTTAAAGAAGGGCCTTGAAAACAATGCTTCTCCACGAACTCCACTGTAGGCTACACTATTACTGTCTGTCGAAGTTATTATTATTCTATTTTTTCCCCGTCTAAGGTGTCTTGTAAAATCACCAGAAAAACAAGAGTCCATAAGAACCGTCAAGGTTCCATAGTTAACCTCATCTAGCCAAGAATCGAGCTCTTTTGGCTTAATAGATGTACCAGGTGAAATCCAAAAAACACCACCATCACTTCCATGGTCTGTTAGATAAATGAATAGATCGCTATTAGAGTTTGACCTTTCTTTTAACCAACCTGTTATTGCGTTTTTTATTGTATTTTTTGTGTTTGTTCCACTATTGTAAGATATAAATTTAATATTATCAGGATCGTATCCAAGTCCAATAAATGTACTTTTAGCATGTAAGCAATCTTTATGGAATTGACCCTGAAGACCGTCTCCAACTCCACCTTCAATTAAGATTACATGATTTTTATCTGTTGGACTAGACTTTCGCTCATAAGTAATAATCAGTGTTGGTTTATTTGTAGAACTAAATATTGTAATGCCGCCAGACTTACCTTCTTTAATATTTGTGCCACAGTTTAAACCAATAGCAACCCAATCATCTCGATAATTCATTCGATTTTCTATTGTATTTTCACTAAAAGATATTGTCTTTTTTTGGTATGATTGAGATGCAGAAATAGTTTTATAAGGATTTTTATTGTTAAACATATCATTGTAAAGTTTTTTTGCACCCGTATTGCTTGGCCGTACATTAATATTGTATATTTCAAGTTCTATCGTCCTTACACTAACAAAATTATCTCCTTCGTTGTCAGAGGTGTAAAAAACAATCTCGGCACCAACCAGATATGCTACCTGATCCCATATGCCTCTTAATTCACTCAAATCAAATTCGATAAAGCCTTTATAATGTCTATCTGTCCCAATAGGTTTTTTATTATGTCCAACTCGAATATAGTTTTCACTCGCATATTTATTATATTCATCACTACCAAAAGTGCTATCTTTTTTTCGTACATGTCCAGAATAACCAGCAGTAATCTCTATTGTCTTATATCCACAAGTCTGTGGTGAATCAGTCGGATCAGTAGGGATGGTAGAATCATGATTGTAATCAGTTGCCTGAGTCTCTATTTCATCTACCAATTCATCATTCAATGTTCCTTCCACTGAATTTGATACATGAATGGATGTTACAGTTGTAGATCCAATCATAATCAATACAGCCCCAAATATAAAAATATTTCTTATTATATTTCCTTTCTGTACCATATTTATCAAAATTAAATATAACATATATTATTTAATTGTTTCTATTTAAAAGTAAAGATAAAATAGGCTTAAAAAGAAGGATATAATTCATAACTGAATCAGTTGAAGGAAAATGGACATAAAATACATACAGACAAACAATTTATTAACAAAAGTTACAAAAAAAAATAAACTTTTTAGAGGAGAATACACGATAGACCCATATAAAAACTGTGAATTTGGATGCCTTTATTGTGATTCTTCTTTTGATAAAACAATTTACGTAAAGTCAAATGCATCAGAGATTTTAGGAAAAGAACTAAATAATTTAGAGGAAAGTGTAATAATTATTGGCTCAGTTCATGATCCTTATCAAAAAATCGAAAAAGATTTATGTTTAACTAGAGAATTATTAAAGATTATTGAAAAACATAACTTTGGTTGTCACATATTAACAAAATCAAATCTTGTGAAAAGAGATATGGATATTCTGTCAAAAATAAAAAACAGTCAAGTTACTATTAGTTTAATATCTCTTAATAAAAAAATTACAAATATTTTCGAAAAAAATGTTCCAGATTCACTTGAACGTTTGAAAACAGTTAAAGAGTTAAATGAAAATGGCATCCAATCTGGTGTTGCATTGGTTCCAATTTTACCATATGTTGTAGAGGAAGAACTTGAAGAAATAATAAAAGAAGTAAAAGATCATAATGCACAATATTTGGTTTATAAGCATTTAGAATTGAAAGGCGATCAAAAGAACCACTATCTAGACATATTAAAGAAATTCTATCCTGATCTTGTTGAAAAATATAAAAGACTTTACAAAAATAGTTTCAAACCAAATGACGAATATGTCATTAGTTTAAAGAATAAAATAGAACATATAAGTAAAAAATATAATTTTAAAAATTAAAAAAGAAGAGAAATTTTGAGGGATTTACTTTTTCTTAATTATTACAAACATTATAATTAATAAAATAATTATTAATCCAAGAATTGTAATAATAAAGAGATTATCATCAACCCATAATTTTGGTTCTTTCTCATTCGGGTAATTCTTTGCACCAAATGGAGTGTGCCCATCAATATTTGGCTCTGCACTACACAATAGTGGTTTTGTATCTTCTCGCGCCCAATGATTTTTATCGCTAAATTCTGTGTTTGGTACATAAACACGCAGATCTGGATCGCCGAACAACTCAACATTCTCCCATAAGTCCCACCACCAATGATCTATAGGAAATTCTGGGCCACAGGCCCTCATTCCTTTTTCATAAGCTTCTCCAATAGTATCGCCCATTGCAAAACTTTTGATCAACATCTGCTGCCATGTAGCTGACCAATCCGTAGTTGTCCAAGGATCAATGATTTGATAAGTTGCTCCATGTCTCATCCAAGTAAGATGCAGATATGTATTTGCTGGTAGACAGGATATTGTATTAATACCCGCTGAATGTAAGTTCTTTAATGCATCATCAAAATCGTATGCAATTCTCCAGCGCATGGTTAAGTCATAACCACTACTTGGACTAATGGTAACCTTTCCATCGCCATTATACCAATTGATGAGTGGTAAACCATCAGATGCTGCTTTTAATGGATGTAGCAACCTATCCCTATATATCATTACACCAGTCATACCCCAAAGATCGTGCATAAATGTAAGATCCTTTATAGGCGTCCATGCCTTATTCAAATAAATTAATTGAGGATTGATAAGAGCAACATCTGGATTATCTGTACTACCGATCTCGGGGAACAATTGGAATTTTATCAATTTAATTGACGAAAGGGTTTTAAGCATTGTTTCATCTTGACCGACGAGCTCAAATAACATATGATAATAATACGGTAAAAAGTGAAGATATGTTCTAAGATGCCCTGGTTTAAACATAATAGGTTCGTATGCTCTCCATGGATTTTCCTCATGAACATATGGGCTGTCTGGATTCCATAGTCCTAGCATACCTCCATTTGAATAATATCCATGCGCATCAATAACCCAAAGTAATACGCCCTCATTGAGGTTCTCAGTGATGTAATCAAAATTAGCTGAGAAAACACTATCATATCCAGCTTTTTTACAATAAAATGGTATAACCTCTGTATCGCTTTGATCAGGATAATATTGGCCGGCCTTTGTGATGGCAGCACCGTCATCTATACGATCTTTAGATGGGGTTTCGTAAGGAGTAATGCCATCAGCTCGAGTATATTTAAAATCCCAATGTTTATATCCTTCTGAGTTGAATCTGTACTGATATGTAGCATATGTCTGTAGAACTGGATATTTGAATTCCTCCATCTCAGTAGGTTTGTAAATCTTTAGATTTAAACCCCAAGGTTTCTGTATTCTTCCACCGATTACCTGAGTTTTACTGCTACTTCCCTGCCATAATTTAACTTTTTCCATCGCAGGATTAACAAAAATCAAAGCAGGATAAAATACATTCCTACAAATTGCATATGCCGAATCAACAGGTGATCCCCAGAATCTACCAGGGTATGCAGCTCCTGTAAATGATCTATCCCACGGCGTACCTATATTAAATTGACCTGCGACTGTAATAATTGTTTCATGATCCTGGGCCTCAGATTCTTTTGGCTTGCCATCAGCATCTTTCTCTATCTTACCAAAACCATATTCTTCCAAAAAGTTATATGCAAGCTTAGAAGACAATGACATACTCCCAGATGAGGGCTCCATTATTCTATTTGACGAATATCTGTTCCAAAAATCTGTATGGTATGTGATGGCCTGAGATAATCTAGGATGATTGTCTACGATGATCACTGGGCTACCATGATGTGCTGCAATATAAGCAGCTGGACCTATATGCAAAGCCCCTTCATATGTTCCTGCAGGTTTAAGCTCTGTTGCATACCAATATTTCCAGGGATCTATAGTAGTAAAAATAACATCGTTGTTTCCACTTGTTTCTCTGATAATGTCATATGTTCCTTTTGCTGTAGTAATGTGTTCAGTATTTGCGATTTTTTTAATTTCTTCTTTGACGTTAGATGACAGATGATTGCCAATGTCGACAATATAAATTTTCTCAACGCCAAGTTTGTAAAGTACATCTTTTGTATTCTTAGATATAGCTGATGGTGAAACATAAAGCAGAGGCGCATTTAGTGAACTTGCAAGAACGGCACCATTGCTTGCCGATTCAAGAACTTCGCCCTCTTCTTTTGAAAAATTTTGTTTCCAGTTATATTCGATAGTAAAGTCAACAGGATATTTTATATCGTCTAATGAAAACACACAAATTCTGTAATTTTCACCGTCCCTGCATTCACCAAGTTTATCAATATGAAGTTGAACCTCTGTTTCTATTTGATCATTCTGATTAGTCTCTTCATTTTTTAGTTGTTCTCCAGAAATACTAGATGCTATTTCAGTTCCAACAGGGTCTAAAATTGTTAAGCCCAACTGTACATTTGAGTTATCCCATTCTAATTTAAAGTTAGCATCCCTACATCCAAACGGGGAACCTACCAAGTCCACATCTGTTCCAGGATATAAACTAATATCAACATCAAATGTATTTTGACTGAATGATGATAAAAGACCGGTAGTTTTTACTGAAGAATCATCATAAAGAAGACTCTCCATCGTTCCAGGAGAAGATGAACCTTTCTTAGGAACGGCACTAACACTTACCTCCCACTTGCCATGATTATTAATATAAGAAGCCACAAACTCTTGATAAGGATACTTATCATTATAACCTTCAGCCGCTGCCTGAACCATTCCTAGTTGATCATCATAAAGCTGTAGATCATAATCAACTCTATCTCTCCAAGAAAGTCTAGCTGTTACATACTTATAACTTTCATCATTTATATCAAAAGATTTATAAGTTGCACCAATCCCAACTACTGGTTTTTCAACCTCCAAAGTTTCAGTTTTCACATCTTCTTTAGAAAGAACGCCTTTTGCTGCTGCTCCTATGAGTATATTTGGTTTCTCATATTCTTCTTTAATAGGAACTATTACAGCGCTACCAGAATAAGACCAATCCTGTAGAGCAAGTTCATTGGCAATGCTATACGGGTCATCGCCATTAATTGTAACATAATCCTTGGCTTTCCAATCAGGATTTAATCTATTCTTGTCAACATTGATAAGTGTCATTTGATCTAGTTCGCCATTTGAATAGCTCATCCAGTCTTCCATAAAGTAGTCGATTCCTTGACGAGCATTCAAAGAACGCTCTTTATCTTCGTTAATAGGATATTTATCTTCATAGAAGAGCAGGGGATGCGAATATACCTTACTATTTTCTTTAAAAATTGCTGTGGGGACGGCTGAGAGATAAGCATAGTCATCTAGCAATGAATCTTTATCAAAATTTACAAAAGTGGTCTTTTTTATTGGTACTACTGGTTTATAGGAAGGTCCTTTGTCAAAACCTCTATATTCTTTCGATCCAGAAGCTTGTAAAGACGGGACCATTACTCCGGTCAAAAGGGCCATTACTATAATTAAAATTAAAAAATTTTTAATTTTTGTATTTTTTATCAAATAAAAGCCTCCTATTTTAGATATTCAATTATTTAATATTATTATATTACAAGTGAGATATTTATTATTTTTGGTTAAATATAATAAAATAAAAAGAAAGAGGGGTTTATTTTTGTTTTTTACGACCGATTGCAACTGCTAGTATAATAAGAATCAAGAGTAGCACAATGACAATAATGATCCATGTTGGTATCAATGGTTGTGGTTCTTTCTTGTTTGGATAGTCTTTTGCACCAAAGGGAGTATGCCCATTAATATTTGGCTCTATGTCCGCAGGCATTGCAGTCGTATCTTTCTTTTCCCAGTGATTGCTGTTGGATGGATCCCATTTATTCTCAGGGGTCCATACTCGTATATCTGGGTCTCCATAGAACAACACATTCTCATTTAAATCCCACCAATACTGTCCAGTTAGATATTCAACGCCAACTTCAGACATGCCGTACTCATATGTCTGCCCCATCGTATAACCTAGAGCAAGCTGCCGTGGTATTGAATGAGACCATATACCACTATACCATGAAGTGGACCAGGGATCCATAATTTGATAAGGTGCCCCATGTCTAATAAATACAGTATGCATATATGTATGAGCTACTAAACAAGAAACCGCGTTAAGGCCGCAAGAATGCATATTGCCAAGTTTTCCATCTACTTCGATACCATTTTTAGGAGTAAGATGTATCTCACCTGGAATACTTGGATCTATAACGACACCATCGCCACCATATGTTCTAAACAATCTTCCAAGTATTGGGATCAAACTTAGACCCTTTGAATCTTTGATATTAAAATCCGTTCTAAATGCATCGTTTAAAAGTAGTATTGGGAAATCTGGATTCATCACTGTTTGATCGGGATCATCTGTTGAGCCATAGTCCACAGTCACAAGATTTACAGGTATGAATAGTTTGCTTGTGAGTTTAAATAGCAGATTAAATGATGGAAGGCCAAACTCATCTAACATTTCAGGCATATATTCAAAAGCCTCTTTCCAGCCACTTGGCGAAAGCATTGGTCTTTCATATGCCCTCCATGGATTTGGCTCGTGAATATATGGACTATCTGGATTCCAGAAAGAGAGAGTACCATAATTTCCATTACTGCCATGGCAACTCTCCATCCACATAATAACTCCTTGGTTGAGATTCTCAACTGCCACATCAAAGTTTGTTGAGAAACAGTTGCTATACCCTGCTTTTTGAGCATATATTGGTGTAACATCTGTCTCATCTATGTCTGGATGAAACGCTCCAACTTTATCAGGCACAATCCCTAAATCTATAGCATTGTCTGGACCTGTTGAAGGAGTTATATACGGTATGATACCATTAGCTGTAGTATAATAGCCACCCCAGTGTTTGCTACCTACTTCATTGAATTTATACAGATATACATTATAAGTGTGCAAAATCGGATATTTGTATTCGTTTTTTTGTTGATCTTCATATATTACAAGATCTGTCCCGCGTGGGTATAATAGTTTTCCTAGATATGGAACAACTTTACTTTTACTGCCATTTTCTAATGTTACAGTATCTTGTTTTAGCGCAGGGTTTTCAAATATTAACGCAGGATAAAACGTACTTCTTGAAATCCAGTACGATAAATCAACTGGCGAGGCAGAAAATCTTCCAGGTATAAGTCTTCCTGTGAATGTTCTGTCCCATGTAGGCCCTATATCAAAGTGATCTGCTACAGTTATCATTGTCTCAAGATCAAAATTGTCATGCTCTCCTTTCTCAGGTAAAACATAGCCGTAGTCTTCCAGGAATTTCATAACATTCATACCTGTTTGAACCATAATCGACACAGATGGTAAATGAGGTCTAAACTGATCATTTGCCGTTTCTCGCCAGAACTGTGTATGCCAAACAACTGCCTGTGAAAGTTCAGGATGATTGTCAATAATTAATACAGGTGCACCGTGATGGGCTGCAATATAGGCAGCTGGTCCAACAAACCTAGCACCCCAATATTCGCCGACAGGAACTTCTTGATCTGCATAATAATAAGTCCATGGATCAACTGTTGTAAATATAACGTCCTGTCTTTCAGTGATACCTTTTATTTTATCATAGATTTCTTTATATTCTGTAAACTCTTTAACATCACAAACGCTCTTTAATTCATCTTTAACGTCATTTGACAAATAGTCTCCCAAATTTATCAAGTAAATTTTTTCAACACCAAGTTTGTACAGTGTATCAATTGTTTCATCAGTAACATCATCTTTTTCAACATATAGAAGCGGTGAGTTTATAACACTTCCAAGAACAGCTCCCTCTGTTGCAGATGCAAGGCAGTCTCCTTCTTCCCTAGTCATATTTTGCTGCCAGCTGTAGTCGAGGGTAAAGTCAATATTGGTTGTTATATCATCTAATGAAAAAACACATATCTTGTATCTTCCATCTCCCTGGGTTTCACCAAGTCTCTCTACATTAACTGTCAGTTCGGTTTCATCTGATTCATCTATATTATTCACTACCCTATCAATAATCTCTCCACTTGAAGGAACTGTAGCTGTTTCAACGCCACTAGGATCTAACAAAACGAATCCTAGATGTATATTTGGATTATTCCATTTAAGTGTAAATTTTGCATTTTTACAACCATATGGAATTGGATCTTTAACTTCGTATTCAAAACCGGGGTAAAGAAATACATCCACGTCTTGTTTATCTCCACCAAATAAGCCCATTGTTTTCATGTTTGGATTTGCAGGGCTCATTTTTCCAACGGGTTGTAGTGCATCAATATCTTCAGTCCCATCTGATCCTGCTTGTGTTGGCATGTATGTAACCCCTACACTCCACGGTTTATCGTTACTGTACACATATGAACCGGCATCTTCACCAGCACCGTAAAGTATATTCCATTTTGAGCTGGCATCAGCCATTACACCTTTATCATCATATAGTTGCAAATCTAGATCTACAGCTTTATTTTTCCAATACATGTTTACAACTACATACTTATATTGATCTGCAATGTCGAAGTAATGGTAATTTGCACCTACGCCTATCTCTGGTTTATCCATCTGGAAGTTCAAGGTATCTGTTTTAGAACCAGAGGGAATAGTCCCTTCGATAGAACCAGAAGATTGTATTTCTGGATTTTTAAAGTCATCTCCAATCACTGCTACTACTGCCTCATCTGAGTAAGACCAATCCTGTAGAGCAAGTGCATTGGCAATGCTATATGGGTCATCGCCATTAATTGTAACATAGTCCTTGGCTTTCCAGTCAGGATTTAATCTATTTCTGTCAACATTAATAAGTGTCATTTGATCTAGATTGCCGTTTGAATAGCTCTTCCAGTCCTCCATAAAGTATTTTATTCCATCATATGCATTGAAAATTCGCTCTTTATCCTCTTTGTAATCAAATTTGTCTTGATAATAAAGGAGTGGGTGAGAAATGATCTTATCGCCCTCTGTAAAAACTGCAGTTGGAACTGCTGAGAGGTAAGCATAGTCGTCTAGCAATGAATCTTTATCAAAATTTACAAAGGTGGTCTTTTTTATTGGTACTACTGGCTTATAAGAAGGTCCTTTGTCAAAACCTCTATATTCTTTTAATGAATCTGCTTGTGCAGAAGGTACAACTGCCCCTACAAGTAAAAAAGCAACCACTAAAAGTGATAAGCAGATGGTCTTTCTATTTACTTTATTTAACATATTTTATTTTCCCCCATAAATATTAACTTTGAGTAATATTGTTTAATTATATATGTTTTTTGATACTATCATTAGTATTTATATCCTTTTTAATATTTATAACTATTTCTACAATTATATATAATTTTTGTTTTATTTTGTAATAAAAAGAAAAAAATTTGTTAAATGATTAGTTTAGTGGCGATACTTTTTATTTTTTTCCTTTTTTGGTATGCTTTTTTCTCTGTACACCAATAATAACAATCATGATTGATAATACTATGAGTATTATTGATGCGATTAAGATAAGGGATTGGCCTTCTTGTTTTTCATGAGGATGGCTTGTAGCTCCAAAAGGCATATGCCCATTGATGTTGGTTTTTGAATCGTACTTTAATGCTTTTACATCACTTTTCTCCCAATAATTCTTATCACTGTAGTCCGTTCCAGGTACATAAACACGCAGATCTGGATCACCAAACAACTCAACATTTTCCCAGACATCCCACCACCATTGCGGCGGATCGGTGATATAAAGAATCCCTACTTTTTTCAATCCATCAGTAAATGTTTCTCCAACTGTTTCTCCTATCGCAAGTCCACGAGGTATCATATTTTGCCATATATCGCTGTACCAAGATGTTGACCACGGATCCATAATTTGAAATACAGACCCATGGCGCATTAAGCTAAGATGTAAGTATTTTCCAGCGGGAAGACATGCCGAACTACTAACTCCACAAGAATGTAAATTTTCTAACTCATCATCTATTTGTGTTCCATTATACCATCCAGTAAAAAACCTTGTTAGAAATACTGTACAAATTACACCATCATAATAATCATTTACATCTTTAAACCATTCTGGAGCAAAGAATCTAAGGACTGGTAGATTTGCAATTTTACTTATTTTGTCAAGTATTGGTTTTTTTGCTGGAGCCCAATCAAGTGCCGATCTAACTATACCATTTTTATAAGGATTGCCAAGCAAGGAAGGGAGTATTCCATGAATATCTGCAGTCATTGTATCTGGCTCTTCAGTTGAACCCATCAACCACTCATATCCTCTCCATGGGTTTTTCTCTTTTTTTGCACCGGTTCCAGGAATCGAAGGAAATGCCAGTGGGGCCTCTGTATCCGGGTCCCAAAACATTAACATGCCTCCATCAGAATTTGCACCGTGCGTAGAAAGCA
>CAYMMP010000018.1:0-20440 GCA_964391625.1 uncultured Thermoplasmatales archaeon
CGATATATCTTTTTTAGTTGCCCTCATTAGTTCAATTGTTTCATGTTTTGCCATATCCAATGTTCCAATTATAGAAACAAGATTTAGATGATTGATGTACCTTCGGCAGGTGCTCATAATATCTCTATGAAATTCCATTTCAATAGATTTATAGTCGTTGGCAGAACTTTCATCAATATTATCAGGCAACATCACAAATCCTCAGACATTGAATTAACTACACATTTAAAAACTATTTTATAAAATAAAAAAGAAAAATTCATAGTTACCAAAGTATTATCAAAAAATCTAAAATGAGAATTAAACCAGATGTTCTATATGAAATTTTACAAAAGCAATTTGGAAATTTGAGATGGTGGCCAGTTGACAGAAAATATCATAGAGAAAATAACAGCGATCCAAGATTTGAAATAATCGTTGGAGCAATACTCACACAAAATACAGCATGGTCCAATGTAGAAAAAGCTTTAACTAATTTAAAATTAAAAAATTCGCTAAATCTAGAGTCCATATGTGCTATTGAAACCAAAGAGCTCGAAAAAATGATTAAACCATCTGGTTTTTTTAAACAGAAGGCCAAAAGGCTAAAAACTATCTCAAATTATCTTAAAAATAACTATAGTAACAATTTAGATAGATTCTTTAATAGAAATTTACTTGGAATTAGACAAGAACTTTTATCACTTAACGGCATTGGCCCAGAAACTGCTGATTCTATATTGCTTTACGCTGGTAATAAACCAATTTTTGTTGTTGATGCATATACGAAACGGATATGTCAGAGAATACCATTAGATACTGGCAATTTATATGATGAAATTCAAAAGTATTTCCAAAAGAATATTTCAAATAATTTTACAAAAGAAGAATTGTCAAAAGTTTATGGGGATTTGCATGCATTAATCGTTATACTTGCGAAGGAGCATTGTAGAAAAAAACCCAATTGTTTTGATTGTCCGTTAAAGGAATATTGTAGTTTTTCTAAGTTATTATCTTAATAACTCTTCTACTTTAGTACTGACAATCTCTGCAGGTATGTCAGGTAAACTAATAAATTGAGTTGTGCCAAGAGTACCTTTACCAGATACTTTAAGATTGATAAAACCTGCATTTTCAATTTCCTTTAAATAATTCCAAAACATTGTGTGACTGCGAGGTTTTTCACTGTATTCTTCACATGTAATTGCATATGTCTTTTCAGCATCTCCTGTATTAACATACGCGGTTCCATCTTTTTTTAAACGTTTGGCAATAGCATACAAAGCAAAGAGTTGATGTCGTTCAAGATTTTTAAGTTTGGACTCGGTGACAACAGAAAAAGTCTCAGCTTTAGCTGCACGAACGTGTTCTGGTGTAACAAACTTTACATGTTGATGATCTGCAGCAATTCCGGCTTTCCAAAGTAACTCTATAGCAAATCTTGCATCCCCCCATTCTGAAGCAATGTCGGCTATCAAATCAATGCAATCTTGATTGACAGTATCACTATGAAACGCCAGCCCAACACGTTGTTTGACTATATCATATATCTCGTTTCTAGTGTATTTGTCAAGAGTTAAAACATTGCTTCTTTTAAATGTACTAAGCGTGGCTGAATCAAGTATCTGAAGAACATCTTTCTGAGATATTAATAAAAGAGAGATACAAGTAGTACTGGATGAAGATTCATCAGAAAAACGTGTCAAACTATAGATGAGATTTGGCCCGCTTTTTTTAAGAAGAGCATCTGCCTCATCTAGAACTATCAAAATTTGTGCGTTTCTTTTAATTAATTGTTTTCGCAAAACTTCCAACATTTCTTGAACCGAAAAACCTCTATCTGGAAATCGCGGATCAAAGTGGTTTAAAACACCTAATAAAACCATTGCGTCTGTTGATCGTTTACGACAGTTGATGTGAACATACTCTATGATTTTTCCTTGTTTGCGCGCTGTATCTGAAATAGACTTACAGAACTTTTTTGCCATAACAGTTTTTCCGGTTCCAACAGGTCCTTTTATAACAGCGTTTTGAGAAACGTTTGAAAGTAAAGGTTTGAACATCTGAGCAAGAAATTTCAATTGTTCTTCCCTATGTATTATTTCATCAGGAACGTAGTCAAAATCTAGAGCTTTAAGATTTTTTATTACAGATGATGAAAGCAACTCATCTTCTATAATGTCTGTCATTGTTAACAGTAATAGAATCTCTCATTAAAACTTTATCTTAAAAAATATAGATTAATTAAAATTAATTTTTGAAAAAGTATTAATGGCTTTAATTTGTTATATATTTTGAAATGGGGAGCTTTTCAACTACAAAAGAATCTTTAGAATTTCTTAAAAATCGTTTTAAAGAATACTATAAAAAAAGTAACATAGAGTTGCCTGATCGTTTTGGTCGCAGAGAATTTGCGTTTATTCTCTTTGAAGGAAGAGGGATGATTCGGCACATAGGCTTTGAAAAGAAAATGCAGTTTACTAAATTTTTAAAAGAAAAATCTCCCAGTCATGTTTACTATTCTTCTGCATATTATAAAAAACCAAATGCACCAACAATGCAAGAAAAAAAATGGATGGGTGCTGAACTAATATTTGACTTGGATTCCGATCATCTGCCTAATGCTGATAAACTTAGTTATTCCCAACAACTTGAAGCTATTAAGGAAGAATTTTTAAAGTTGGTAGATGACTTTCTAATTGGAGATTTTGGTTTTAATGAAAAATATATCAGCCTCTATTTTAGTGGTGGAAGAGGATACCATTGTCATGTAACAGATCCTAAGATTTTTGATTTAGACAGCAGTGAAAGAAGAGAGATAGTTGATTATATAACTGGAAGAGATCTAAAGGACTCTCTTATCTTTCGCGAGCAGGTTACAGGAAAACGAAGATACGGGCGAAGAGAATATGCAAGTGGAACATCTCTAAAAATGCCAAGACCTGAAGAATCTGGATGGAAGGGGCGCATAAGCAGAGGGATAATAGATATTGTCTATGAGATCAAAAAAAGTGAAAATCCTGTTCAAAAACTTAGAGAGTATGGCGTGACCAAATCTGATGCTGAAAAATTGCTTTCAGATCTTTCTGATGACAGAATCAACAGAATCAAAGAAGGTAATCTTGACCAATCAAAAATGATCAGAAAGTTTTTTTTGAATAATGCTCTAAGAAAAACAGCCGTTGCAATGAGTGCCGGAGAAACAGATGAGCCTGTTACTTGTGATGTTAAAAGGTTAATTAGATTGCCTGAATCTTTGCATGGTAAAACTGGTTTGAAAGTTGAAAAAATATCGCTAGACAAATTAAAAGATTTTAATCCATTAAATGATGCAGTTGTGCTTTCAGAAGATGCTGTAAAAATAGATTTGAAAAAACCATTTAAAATAAAAATGAAAGGTGAAAATTTTAAGTTGGAACCTGGCACACAAGAAGTCCCAACCTATCTGGGCGTTATTTTAATAGGTAGACGGATGGCAAATGTTATTTAATAAAGATTTCAATTCGTTATTTGGGGAGTTAAATGACTGAAGAAGAAATTAATTATCGATCTCTTAGAAAAATACAACAAATGGAAAAGAACGCCCCAGCTTTAAGCAACATAACCTCTGACTTTTATTCCTCCCTAGTTAACCATTTAAATGAGTTAGACGAGAGATTTCAAAAAGAAGAAAATACTCAGAAAAAAATGCTTTTACAAGATGAAATAGAAAACATAAAGAAATTATCTTTAAGTATTTATGAATTGAGAGAGAAAAAGATAGTACTTGCAGCAGTTTCAAAAGCTCGTGGTGGAAATCCAGACATAAACAATTTGATAGAGCCTGAGAAAAAGTTGTTTAATTCTATTTTAGAAACCATGTTAAGTTCTCGAAATAATGTTTTTGAAAATAAAGAAGTAGAAAAAGACAATGTAGTACAAGAAAGTAATCCAGATGAAGAGATAAAAGAAGAAGCTAACAAACTAGAATACCACAACCCCGTCGTAAAGGTTGATAAGAATGTACCTGAGTTCATTGGAACAGATGAAAAAAAATATTTTCTCAGGAAGAATGATTTGATTTCTCTGCCGGCAGATATGAGCAAAATGCTAGTTGAAAGAGGGGTTGCTGAAGCAATAGATATATTAGCTTAAATTTTTATATTACCTCCTTATTACCTTTTCACTCTAAAGCTTAATTTAAAGGAGTTTAATATGAAAAAGCCACGAAAAGTCAAGACATATTGCCCTTACTGCAAAAAACATACAATGCATAGCGTTGAACGCATAAAAAAGAGGAAAGCTAGTGAATTAAAACAAGGCCAACGTAGATTTAGGCGTGTTACTAGCGGCTACAGGGGTTTTCCAAGGCCAAAACCTGAAGGGCGTGAAAAAACTAGTAGACGTGTAGCTTTAAAATATGTTTGTGATGTTTGTAAAAAGAGTCACCAACCACCAAGCATTCGATCAAAAAAATTTGAACATGGGGAATAAATTATGAAAAAGACGAATAGTAAATTTATCAAAGTACGTTGTAGAGATTGTGAAAATGAACAAATTTTATTTAATAAAGCTTCAAATGAAGTTTCTTGTCATATTTGTGGTAGTACACTTGCTATTCCTTCAGGTGGAAAAGCAAAAATAAAAGGTGAAATTTTGGAAATTATTGAATAAGGATAATTATGATTAAAAAAGAATTTCCTGAGGAAGGAGAACTTGTTGTAGGAACAGTCGGTAAAGTTCAGAATTTTGGAGCATTTATAACTCTTGATGAATATCCTGGTAAAGAAGGTTTTATCCACATAGCTGAAATAGCTACAGGTTGGGTTAAGAGAATAAGAAATCACATCAAGGAAAAACAAAAAGTTGTTTGTAAAGTTTTAAATGTTGATGCAGCAAAGGATCACATTGACCTGTCGTTAAAACGTGTGAACGAGCATCAAAAACGTGACAAAATACAAGAGTGGAAAAACCGCCAGAAGGCTACAAGGCTTTTAGATAGGGTTGCAAAGCAATTAGGTAAAACATCTGATCAATGTTACAAAGAATTCGGCAATGAACTAATAAAAAAGTATGGAACATTATACAGCGCTTTTGAAGAAGCCGCATACGATATTGATGTGCTTAAAAAAGATGGATTCAAAGGTGATTGGTTAAAATCTTTTGAAGAAATCGCTAAAGCAAATATCACGATTCCATTTGTTGATATTAAAGGTTATTTGACTGTAACTTCTTGGGAATCTGATGGAATAAATCATATTAAAAATATTTTGATGAAAGCCGAAGAAAGTGAATTTGAGGACGTAGAAATAAAGATTAGATATGTCGGAGCGCCACAGTACATTATCAAAGTTAAAGCACCAGATTATAAAATTGCAGAAGAAGAGATGAAAAAAGCTGTTGAAAAGATTAAAGAACATATGAAAAAACACAATGGCGACTGTGAATTTCATCGCAAGCAAGAGGAATAGATGCCAAATTTATTTTATTGTATAAAATGTAAAGAATATAGTCTTGATGGACAGTGTAATAAATGTGGAGAAAAAACAACATCCAAATATCCACCAAGATTTTCTCCCCAAGATCATTATGGCAAATATAGAAGGAAATTAAAAAAGTTACAAAAAGGTGAATAAAAAATGGAAATGGTAACTATAAGATACGTTTCAAAAAAACCTAAACTTAAACACCCTATTTTAATAGAAGGATTACCGGGGATTGGTAATGTTGGAAAATTAGCAGTAGAACATCTCATAGACAATATCAAAGCAAAGAAATTTGCAGAGTTGTACAGTAAGGACTTTCCGCCTCAAGTTTTTATTAATCCAGATGGCACTGTAAAACTAGCAAATAATGAATTTTATTATTGGAAAGCCAAGAAAAAAAATCAACAAGACCTAATTCTCTTAACTGGGGATTATCAGGGCCTTTCTTCAAATGGCCAATATGAACTAGTCGAAAAGATATTGGATCTTGCCGAAGAGTTTGGTGTTAAAGAAATATATACTCTTGGTGGCTATGGCTTAGGACATGAACTGGAAGAGCCTGAAGTCTTGTGTGCAACTACCAATAAAGAACTAGTTAAAATCATGAAAAAACATGGTGCAATTTTTAAGAAAAATGAACCTGGTGGAGGCATTGTAGGTGCTAGTGGTTTATTACTTGGTTTAGGGGAGTTAAGAGGAATCCAAGGAGCATGCTTAATGGGTGAAACGCCTGGATATCTTGTAGATCCAAAAAGTGCAAAAGCTGTTTTAAAAGTATTAATGAAAGTGACAAATCTTAATGTAAGCTTATCGGCTCTTGAGAAAAAAGCTAAAGAAATAGAGCATATTGCCCATCAATTAAAAGAGATGGAAGGCAGTATATCTAAAGAAAAATCGGAAGAACTAAAATATATTGGATAAATCAGACCGATTTAACATCAGCTACTATCAATATTATAGCAGTATTCGGAATTGGGGTATTTGGAACCCATTCTAATTTGCCATAAAAATCATATTTATTTCCATCTGAAACAACAGATGTAACATTCTGGATGCTGCTTAAATCCAGACTTAATCCAGTAGGGTAAGGGTCATTGTCTGTGGTAGGATTTGCCACAATGTCTCCATCCGAATAATAGATTCCCCGGACAACTATTTCCTTATTAATATAATGTTCAGGGTTCCAAAGAATAGCATCTGGCGTCTTGATGTCTGGCCCTGGTTCTTTATTTCTTCCATTCAATAATGCAAATGCTACTGCAACAATAATTAGTACAACCACCACAATATATAAAGTCGTCTTGGAATCGAATTTACTACGTTTAGCACTCATAAGTTATCAACAACCTCAAATAACATAAGTGTTTAAAACTCTATCCTTTTAGAACAATGCCATAAGTCTTTTCTGGGTTTTCTTTATGGATTCTATAAGCTTGTTTTTCAGTTAAAATTTCCTTTTTTAATAAATCCAAAGTTACTTTTGGAACTGTTTTAGGGCCTAATACTGCACCTGGTCTGTTTAAATCATCTATGTAATCTGTCTCCATCATAAAACGGGTGCCCTTTTTAATAGCAACAAGTATATTTTTTTTACTTGCAAGAACTGATGGCATCAAACCATAATTTTCTTTTTTAAGTACAAGTGGTGGCGAAAAATGTTTGACGATTTTATCTGATGAAAGACCAGCTTTTTTTCCCATTTCTACAAACTCTTTGCAACTTTCAGGAGTTGTACTTTCAGTATGTAAAACTATGGGAACGTTAGCATCTTTTGCTTTTTGCATACCGTAAAATAAAATTTCATTAGAATCATCAAAAGTTTGTTTATCTACTGGAAAATGCGGCCGACCAATTTCACCAATTGCAACACATTTTTTTTCTTCACAAAGTTTTGCTGCTTGATCCATTCCTCTTTTCATAATTTTAATTGCTGTTTCTCGATCAAATTTTTCAATTAACTTCAGATAATCTACAGGGTAAGGACCTACAGTAACAAAAACATCCATACCAATTTCTCTGCGAATTTCCTCAGCCATTTTTAGTGTTTCAAAATACACAGAATCATACTTTTTTTCTTTAATAACAATGGTTGGCATTGGATATTGACAAAGTATAAAATGTGTGCCACCTGCTTTTTTAAAATCTTTTACTGCATCGAAATAGCGCCCATCTCTACGAAGATGAAGATGATTGTCAAATATTATCAATGAATTAACACCTCGGATCTTGTGCAACAAAATAAGTTAATAGTTTATTAGGTCTAAATATTATCTGAGACCTCGTTTTCTTTTGAAATAATAAGATAGACCTGGCGTTGCTTCATCTTCTGCACCGGTTATCATTTCAATCATACTTTGAGCCAATATCCAGCCAAAGTACCCCATAAAAAAGGTAAAAAATCCAGCGATACTGTAACCAAGAATTATCTGCATATAGTCGCTTCCACCTGTTAAAAATAATACAAGAATTCCCAGTATGATGAATATAAATATAAGTAAGAAAATCCACCTCAAAGCATAAAGTGTAACCTTCATTGTTTTTAGAGGAATGTCTTCAAGCAAAAATCTACGATGTTTGAATCGTGATGGTCTAAACTGTCGAAATTTTCTCCACGTCATCCCATTCCTCCAATAATTTAGAAGCGAATTGTTAGAGCTATCCCAAAAAAGTAATGGAAGAAGTCTATAAAAGTATATTTCGCAGATGAATATGCACATACAATGTATTTGCATATGCACATGCAAAAGATTTGATTTTCGCAAAAGGATTTAATAGTTATATTTTATATTATTGTTGAGTGAAGGAGAGGTTATGAACCGAGCTAATGATAAAATTTTAGATGACAGCTTGGGAGAAATTGATATTCAATTAAGGATGATTGGAGATGAAAAAAATTACATAAAAAAACCTTTCAGAAAAGTAGGAATACTCATAATCATAATCTCAGTATTATGTTTGCTTTTAATGAGTCAACTTCCATGGGCATATGTTAAATATGACTCAAAACAAAATGAAAACAAATCTGTGGAAGAAGTTATTTTTAGTGATACGTCTGCCCAAGACTTAAAAGAAAATAGTTTTTTTGAATCGGAAAATGGTAGTCAAAATGTTGGAATTTTGCTAGACGATTTTACAAATATCTATAGAATGTCATACTATCTATTCATCGGTTTAATTGTAATGGGCGTGATCATAACACTATATCAAATCATTACCATGAATAAAGGACATCTTTATGATTTAGATTTAATTTTCAATTCCATAGTCACTATAATAGCTGCAGTAATAGGCATAGAAATAATCTCATTGTTTATAAGGCTCATAGGAGCGCATTTTCTATTTTTTCATAACTCGTTATTCATAGCAGAAGCTTTTCCAAATATTCATATGATCCTAGTATTGCCTTTTGCAATATTAGTAATAACAGCAGTCTTTCTAAAAATAAGTTTTACAATATTAAAGATGAATTTCAAGGAATTAGAAAAAATACATAAATATGATTCTTCTAAAAAGGCAATTTATTCCTTTAAAAAGGGAGCTTATAATGAATAAAGAATCATTAAATCTAATCAAAAAACTTTCAACAATGATTCTATTTTTTAGCATAACTAGCCTGATCTTCATTTCTTTTTTACCGTGGATAACTGTTGAAACTAATGGCGACAATGGTATTAAGTATATGAATCTTGAAATGATAGAAACGAGTAACAATGATGAAATTAGTAAGTTATCTGGACCGATATCGCTATTAAGTATCCTATTATGGACAGTTATATTACTTGCCTTTATTTCTTTGTTTGGGGCTATTCTTTATTTAACAAAAAAATGTTGGATTTTGGCGAATATTTTAATTTTTGTGGGTTTCTTTATCGCAATATTATTCGCTGCGATTTTGATTTACGATGTAATTTTACTAAACAATATAAATGATGCAAAAGGGGTGTCACTTGCCACTTTTTTAGGTCCGCTAGGCTATGTTCATATTTTATTCTTATTTAATATCTCGCCGTTCATGATATCATTATATTATTCCGTAAACGCGATATCGTTTGCCATAGAGTATTTTTCAGAGAATAAAAAAAGAAAAAAATACTTTAAAAAATCGGAGCGGTATGTCTCTAAAAGAAAGGCATTGCCCACAAATAAAGAAATATCAGATTCAAAAACATTGTCACATAAAAAATACATGGTAACGGAGGGGTGGAATCAAAAGAGTGGAAATGAAGAAGAAATTTTAATTACATCTGAAAAGAGCGAAGATAAAATTGAAGATGATTCTGATTTAAACTTAAAACAGGTTGAAACATCTTATTTTGAGGGAAAAAAGATAGATCTAGACAAAAAACATGGCAGACAAGGGAAAAAAGAGGTTGCAGAAAAGGAAATTGAAGTAAAACCTGTTTCTGAAAAGAAAAAAGAAATTGAAAAAGTTGAGAAACCTAAAGACGATGAGGTTGAAAAAGAACCAGAAGATTTAAAACAAAACCTTTTAGATCAAAGCTTTGAAAAGGCATTAATTTCCGCAATAGAAAAGAGGAAGAATATTAAAAACGGGAAAATAACTTTAACAAAAAGTGATGATACAAACACAAAAGATAAAAAAGAGGATAAATTTGAGGAGGGGGCATATACAGTTAAGTGCGCCAGATGTGGACATATCTTCACAGCTGAATTGAAAAACAAAGGCGATAAAATTAAATGTCCTGAATGCGGCAAAGAAGGTTCTGTTAAATAAAAATAAAGTGGTTTTGTTGTTGTTTTACATTTTGTCAATAATTTTTAAACTAAGAATCGCATAATAAGAATATTGAAGAGACGGAACTGTAGTTGCCTGTCTTCCAAAACCACCTGTGTTTGTTAAGCAGGAATGAATAAAACGTTTACAGTTTTTAATATCATAGGGGGTTGAATGCAATTCTTCCAATGCCCTTAGAGCATAATATGTATTTTCTAAAAAAGAAGTAGTCTTCGGAAAAAAACCGAAACAACCATCTGGATTTTGAGCGTCCTTTATCCAAAGAAGGAAATCCTGTTTTCTAAATGGTATTCTAAATCTATTTGCCAGAGCAAGATACTTTTCACATTCTGAAATGTCTTTTAATTTCTTAAGCGACATATAGGAAAGAAAATTCACGACCTCTTGACTTAAAATTATTTCCATGTTAAGAATATTTTTTATCATTGACATATAGTATATTTCTGAAATTGTTTTGCCATTAAATGATCTTGAAACAATATGTATCTTAACATCATGTTTTTGTTCAGAAAACTCAAACATATCATAAAGATAAACCAACTGATACAATTGTTTTAAACTAACATTTTTTTTAAAATTAAAATTTTTAATATAGCTCAAAGTTTTTTTATTACTGTAGGCAACTTTTAATTCTTTCAATAATCTTAAAGCATAATATGTATCCTCAAGAGTTTGGGGTGTTGTCTTTGCAAAACTGAAACCACCTTCTAACTTCTCCCGCGAATAGATGAACTCAATCAACTTATTTTTTTCTTTTTGGCTAATCATATCTATACCATACTGACTCCATAATATTAAAGATTTTAATTCCCGCTCTCATGGGTATTAATTTTTATGCCTGGTAAATAGATGAAGAATATAATCACTGCTAACAGACTAATCAGGCAACCAAACAGAAAAGTAGTAGAGGGGTTTATTGTCTCCCAGAGTAAACCTGCGATTAAACTTGATGGTAACGCTACTAAACCTGTTAAAGTGTGATAGGTTCCTAATGCTGTTGATTTAAGATTCTCTGAAGATAAATCAGACACCAATGCTCGTTGATTTCCATCAATAATGGCATATACTATTCCATACAGCGCAAACAAAACGATAAAAGCAGATAGCGAAAAAAATAATGCAAATCCTGCTGTCGTAATTGAGAATAGCAAATATCCAACCATCAAAACCTTTTTTCTTCCAATTTTATCAGATAAAGAACCAAATGGTATCGCAAAAACTGCGTAAAACACGTTGAATAAAATATACAAAAGAATGGGAGCGGCAACAGCCCATTCCCCTGAAAAAATTGTTCGTGCTTTCAATATGAAAAACATGTAGCTAAAATTCGCTAAAGAGAAAGTGCTAGATACTATGAAGAATAACTTAAGCGATCTTGGTAACGCTTTGATGCTCGTTTTAAATGATATCTCCTGTGTTTTTCTCTTTATTTCTTTAACAAAAAACAGTGGTATGAATGAAAGAGACGCAATGCCAGCTGCTATAAGAATTATCACATTAAAATCAACATTAACATACCAGATTAATAAAAAAACAATGACTGAGCCGAGAATAGCGCCAGCTGTATCTAGTGCCCTATGAATTCCAAATCCCTTTCCACGTTTTTCTGGCATTGAATCTGCTATAATTGCATCTCGCGGTGCGGTTCTAATGCCCTTTCCAACACGCTCTAATCCACTAAATATAAGGATATGCTGCCAAATAGTTGAAAAAGACAACAAAAGCTTGAATAGTGCAGATGTAAGATATCCTGAAAAAACAAATATTTTTCGTTTTCCTGTTTTGTCTGACCAATAACCGCAGACAACCTTGAGTAGACTTGAAATGCTATCACGTATACCACCGATTAGACCAATAATAAGTCCAGTTCCCCCAAGAGATGCTATAAATAATGGGAGAATCGGCATAATCATCTCACTGCTAGCATCATTAAGAAAACTGACAATACCAAGTAGAACAATATTTATACCGATGTTTTTGAAACTAGCTTTTCTCATTCGTACAATGAACAATGAAGACCATTAAAAATATGACGGTTTTATGAAAAATTAAGAATTAATGTTGATATGTTATTTGTTACGTTACACATTCAGGAAATATATTTTTAGTTGTCAGCAACTATCCTTATGACATCCCCATCATTTAATTTATGATCTGCACCGACTACTCTTTTTGTTCTTGCATCAATTGCCCTTATGAATTTGTCCCCAAGGTCTGTGTGAACTTTATATGCCAAATCTTTTGCTGTACTGCCCCTTTTCATAAAATGAGCATCTGGGAGAACGCGATTTTGTTTGTCCTTTAGATGTGTCTCATCTTCTACAGGATAAACTACTATCAAGTCTAGCATTTTTACTATTTCATCTATGCACTTTTGAATGCCAGTAGAGCCATAATTTTCCAAAACGTGAGTTCTAATATACTCAAGTCCTTTACGTTGTTTATCAGTCAATTCAGATTCATTTAATATCTTAAAATTATTTGATCCTGGCGTATAGTCTATCAACCCTTTTTTTGCAGCATTGGCAAGCGCTAACTCACATTCTGCACTAGTCAAAACAACCACATACCCTTTTTTTTGCAATTCTTCAGCTTTTTTAATAAATTCATCAGTTGCGATATCTGCCTTATTAAAAGCAATAAGCATAGGTTTGCTAATCTTTCTAACAAACTCTGATAATTTTAGAAGTTCTTCATCAGTCCATCTTGAAGGTTTACTGCTATCAAGGTTTAATTTCTTTATTGCACTACTTATATGCTCTTCCTTAATTCTTAATCCTGTTAGTTTTTCACCCAACATGGACTCGATTTTTTTGTCTTCCAATTCACATCTTTTTGCAACTGATTCCCAATTCTTTTTAATTATTCCATTTAACCAATAAGTTATTTCTTTTTCTAGAAAGTTAATATCAGTTAAAGGATCATATTTTCCTAAGCCACATGGATTGCCTTCAGCATCTGTACTACCTGAAGCATCTACTATATGTATAAGTGCATCAGCTTGGGAAAGATCATCAAGAAATTTGTTTCCCAAACCACGACCTTTGTAGGCATCTGGAACTAGACCTGCAACATCAATTGCCTCAATCGGCACAAATCTTGTACCATTAATACATTTAGAATTGTGAGGAGTGCATATTACATTAAATTCTTTACACGGACAAGGTTTCCGCACATACATTACTCCGCGATTGGCATCTATTGTTGTAAAAGGATAATTTGCGATTTCAGCATGCGCGTCTGTTGCAGCATTAAAAAACGTAGATTTGCCTACGTTAGGCTTTCCAACGATGCCTATTTGCATACCCATATTTTCTTACTCCAATAGGGTTTCCACTTCATCAACTACATCCGTATCTGTATCAAAACGTTCAATTTTTTCTTCAGCTGCAGCTTCAGATTCAGACATAAATGAAACCCCACTTTTGGCGAATAATTCACCAATCACAGATGCGGTTTTTGACAAATAAATCTTATCGCCTGCTATTTTTCCAGCAATGTTCGCTTTTTCTTCAATTTTTACATCGCTATTTGACTCGATATTGCCCTTAATTTTTGTTTTTTTACCACAAAAAACATTTCCAGTAGATTTTATCGTTCCATATATTATTGAATCGTCATCAATAAATGCATTACCCTTAATTTCATAGTTTCCTATGAGGTGAGATTTTTTGCCGACATGAAAATTATAATCAACTTTGGATTTTTGAATGCCAATAATTGAATTATTTGGAATAAAAAGAAATGTTTCAGATATTGGAATGGTATCGCCGTCATTCTCTTCAATCTCCTCCAATATTCGTTCAATTTCTTCACTATGCCCCATTTTCAACATTTGTAGAAGATATATAAAAATATATACTACAACAGGTATTGGACTGCGAATGTTGATCCAACCTTTTGCCTCAAAACCTTCTTCAATTTCAACGCTATCGCCAACGTCAAGGTCTCCACTTAGGGAAAGTTTGCCTTTGACTTTTACCTTTTCACCGAGATATACATTGTTTCCACTTTTTATACTGCCACCTATGCTAGAAAAAATATCAACGCGGACATCGTCAGTTGCATCCAAATCGCCATCGATTATTACATGCTCCCCAACAAAAATTCGTCCATCAGTTTTAATGCCAAACTGTACAAGGCATCTATCGCCAATTATAACATCGCCTTTTGTAACAATAGTCCGTTCTTCAAATTTAGTTTTATCTGGTACAACAAAAGTTTTCCTATCAAAAGCCATTGCTAAATCTGTATCAAATATCCCATTATAAACTAAACGGCAAACGATAAAATAAAAACAGAAAAATTGGAAATTATTCTGTCAACCACTGTTCATCAATACGTGTGTAATCAGACAATTCCTCTTTAGTAAACCACAGATTGATCTCAAATTCAGCAGTATCAGGACCATCAGAACCATGAACTATATTACGACCAATAAATTGACCATAATCACCACGAATGGTGCCTTGAGCTGCATCTTGAGGGTTAGTTTTACCCATCATACTTCTAACCAGATCTATAACATTTTCACCCTCAAGAACCATAGCAACAACAGGTGAAGAAGTGATGTATTTGACAGTGGGCTCAAAAAATGATTTGCCTTTATGGATTCCATAGTGTTTCTCTGCAAGCCCTTTACTTACAGATACCATTTTCATTGCAACAATTTTAATGCCTTTTTTTTCAAATCGATTAATGATCTCTCCAACTAATCCACGTTGTACCCCATCAGGTTTAATCATTACAAATGTTCTTTGATTGCTCATATAAATCAACCTTCGAATCTTAAATACGGGATATAAACTTGATATTTAGAATTAACGATTTACGCCATAAGTGATCTTGCTAAAAATGTAAGAGCCAATGTTCCAACATTAAAACAAACATGAGCGATTATTGATGTATAGAGATTTTTGGTTTTAATTACCATATAGGCGAGCAAAACTCCCATTATTATTGGTAATATAATTGGATAAACTTTACCATAGCTCGCGTGTGCCAAACCAAACAGAACTGATGTCGTTACTATTGAGATGTTTTGTCCTGCAAAGCTTTCTATTTTATCTAATAGAAACCCTCTAAAGAATATTTCTTCTGCAACAGGCTGTATTGCAACTAACAAAAATAAAGATATTGGGGAAAACAAAGCTTCTAGATCTGGAATATTGCCCATGTCCTGGGCATTAACTCCAAAGATTGAGACAATAAGTATTCCTATAACAATAGTGATGACAAAAATCAAAATAGTAGTAAGAATGCCCCAAAGAAATGCCATATCAATATTACCTAAGGTTAATTTTAACCTAGATAAAACTTGTTTTAAATTATATTTGTTTACCAAAAAATACCATATGAACGGAAAAACTATCATTAACAAAATAACTAAAGTCAGCTGAAAGACTAAAAGAAAGATTTCGAAAAATAATTTGTATACTTTTGGTAAAGTTTGATAATTGACTGTGTTTACTGCTTGAAAAAAACCAAAAAAAGTAAGAACAGGAAGAATTACAATCAACAAAAAAGTTATTGAAATTAATACTAATGAAAAGATATGACTTGGTTTTTTAATATCAAAATCCATTTGTCCCATTAAGAGAGATACTATTTAAGAAAGTTTTTAAATATTAAACTATGTTACCACAAAAACATTATTGGGCCTGTGGGGTAGCTTGGTTTATCCTCGTGGCTTTGGGAGCCATGGACTCCGATTCGAATTCGGGCAGGCCCACTATCAGACTCTCTCAATAAAGGCTATATTAGAACTGCGATTGTCTTTAATTTTATATTGCTCGCCATCTAATCCCTTTATTTGATTTTGCAACTCTATTAGACGCAGATCCACACCAATGTCCTTAATGATTGAGTGATACCTGTCCCCAAGGACTTCTTTAAATTCTTGTAAGAAAAAATATCCTGCTTTTTTTCCAAGACGTTTTTTCAACAAATCTATCAGGTCCTGCAGAGCCCTGCCAATTTCTTTTGACTCTATGTCGTTCATGCTTGTTGAAATATTTATATCATCTGCAGTATATTTTAGGGACTCAAGTTCCCCAATTGTTATATATTTTAAGAATCCATATTTTAATTTCAATTCCTTCAAAAGCGTTTTAATTGATGACCATGCATAGTCATCAGATGTCTTTGAAGTTGCAACTATAATCAAAGAAATTAATGTTTTTTTAACTACATCTGAGTTATTAACATTAGACAATTTGGTATTTTCTATATCTTCTTCCATTTTATTAGATTATGAATAGCTAATATACTTAATTATTTTTCCGGGCTTTTTGATTTTTTAATATATAGTAATATTTTTAATATAATACTTTATGTAGAATATGCAATTGCATATGCAGGCAGATGGGATGACTCATAAAAGTTTAATTATATTTATAACAATAATATTAGCTACAAGTGGTTTTTTTATATTTAATGATATTAGCAAAAGTAATGGGATTGTCCAGCCAAAATTCTATGTAGATGATGATTATGATAATTCAACACCTGGCTGGAACGTAGATCATTTTGATACAATAAATGAAGCAATTAATGCGTCCTCTGCAGGAGATAGGATAATAGTATACAAGGGAACATATAACGAGAGACTAGTAATAGATCACAAGCTAAATCTATTTGGGGAAGACAGAGATACGACGATCATAGATGGCTCTGGTACCCATGATGTGATAATAATAAACGCTCAATATGTAAATGTAAGTCATTTTACTATAAGAGATAGCGGCAGTAGCTCAAATAACTCATGTATAGCAATAAATCAAGGAAATGCCATAATAACAGACAATAAGATAACAAGTGGAAATATTGGAATAACAATAAACAATGCAGACTCCAATATTATATACGACAACATTATCTATAGTAACAGTGGAAATGGGATATATCTAAACCATTCAGATAGCAACTCGATAACCTACAACTCCATTACAAACAATTACAACGGAATTTTTATTTATAACTCTTCGAGCAACAGCATAGAAAACAACTCAGCAATTAAGAGCAATAGTCAAAATGGAATATTTTTGAATGAAACGTCAAATCTAAATACAATAGCAAACAACAATATCTCAAGCAATACAAAAAATGGAATATTTTTGAACGACCATTGCAACAACAACACAATGACAAGTAACGATATGTATAGCAACAACAACAGTGGAGTAAGAATGGAAAACTCAAGTTACAATACAATACAAAGTAGCCGCATCAAAAAAAATACAAATTATGGAATAATGGTGGCAGGTTCAAGAAACACTATACAATCAAGCCATATTGTCAACAACAGCGAACATGGAATATTTTTATTTGCTGATGATTATAACACGATATACAATAACATAATCCGAGGGAATGCAAAAGATGGAATACATCTATATAACTCAACAAACGACACAGTATATAATAATGAAATTGATAGCAACTCACAATATGGGGCATATTTAGATTACTTTACATTTAATAACTTAATATATAATAACTACTTCCACGACAATACAAATAATTCGATAGATAAAAGCAACAATCGAAGCAGATGGAACATACAAAAAACAAGTGGAACAAACAAAGTCGGTGGATCTTATTTGTGTGGGAATTACTGGGATGATTTTGATGAGGCAAGTGAAAGCGCTACAGATAGTGAGGGAGACGGTATTGCAGATAAAAAATATCATATCTATGGACCAAATTATGACTATGGGCCAATTTTAGATGTAACTCCACCGACAGTTGGAACGCCTTCAGCCTCCCCAAGTACACAAACAGTTGGAAGTTATACATACGTAAGTGTAACAGTAACAGATGCAATAGAGATAAAAGAAGTATATCTCCATATTGTTTATCCAGACAACAGTGTAGCAAATTTTTCAATAACTTCTAACAAAACAGGTAACACCTACTACAGTAATAACAAATATCTTTCAATAGGCACATACACTTATCACATAGCGGCAAAAGACCCAAGAAACTGGGCCACATCTGGAACCAGGACATTTATTATTGATCGAGGTATGCCCCCAACAATCACAGACAATTCACCTTCAATAGGATCCCCTTCACAACGTTTTGCTCTAAATGCAACTATTACAGATGATTCAGATACTGCAAGTCAATTAACTAATTTATATGTTATTTGGAGTCATGGAACGAACACTAACAATAATTATTCATTGGTTAATGTTTATGGCAACTATTTTGAACCTTATCCTCCAATAATTTTGACAAATTCAATATCCAGTTTGACCTATACTATTCATGCAAGTGATAGATGGGGAAACTCAAAAACAACTTCGCTGAAAACTGTAACAATAACTGATGAAATACCACCAAGTATAACTATTAAAAAGCATGAATATTCTTCAGATGGAGTGGTAAGCAAGTATACAGTTGGGGCGGCCGTAGCAGACAATCACGAAGTTTCACAGGTACAAATTGAATATTGGTTCGGAACCGAAACCGATGACCACAAAACAGCAACCATGGATAAAAAAAGTAGCAACTATTATGAGAAAGTAATTCAACTTGATTCTAGCGGTACAATAGTTTATTGCATAATAACAGCAACAGATCCTACTGGCAATCAAAAAAATTCGAAAAATCCATTTGCCAATACAACCGGACCATATTCTGGAGTTAACGGAGTTGAGGTGACATTTAATGCATCAAATAGTTTTGATTTAGATGGCAGTATAAGTTCATATTCATGGGATTTTGGTGACGGAACGACAGGATCTGGTGCAATAGTTGGGCATACTTATTCGACAAATGGCAATTATACAGTTACAGTAACTGTAACGGATAATGATGGTAGAACAAATACAAGTACAACATATGCAACAATATCCCAAACAACTCAAATCAAAACATCAGAAGCAATATTGGACAAAATCTATAGCGATTACGGCATTTCTCTCATGCAGCTGTTTTATGGTTATGACACAGATGGTGACAGCAAGGTAGATACGTTTGTTGATCCAAATAATATATTGACAGCGATACATGAGGGCTATATTAACATAAGTGGTAACACAATTTTCTTGTTAAATGCTACCGGAGGAGAAGTACCTGAGTTTATGTGGAACATCACAACAGACGAGATTATTGATATAACTCACATAAAACCTGCACTGGAAAAACAGACGAAGGACAAATCAAACAAAATTGTAACCCAAGAGGTTACTATTAATAAAACAGGTGGTTGGATATTTTTGGAAGTTCCAGATCCAGTATTAGATGAAACTTTAAAAATTGAAAGTCTTTCGAGTGTTACAAAAAACAATATCGAGATAAAAAGCGACATGCTTTTTAGAAAAAATGACAAAACATATGTTTTAGACGACCCTGAAACAACTTATCAATTCAAATATATTTACAAGACAGCGCCTTTGTCCCGTTCTAAAATAATTTTTATTCCACAAAGTGGTTCAACAATTGATAAAAATAATCCAACAATAACTATAAAATTTAACGTCCCTGTGACAATCTGGGATGCAACTTTCATTCCTTTAGACTCTGAAGGATATGTTATTACAAATGGTACTACATATACTATTGTTGATTATTTAGAGACAAAAGATAATATAAACTTTAGTTATACACCACCAAATAACTTGGATGGAGAAAGATATCAGATTTTCCTTCGTGTAGATCAGATAGATGGAAATAAAAATATTGATATCGAAGATGTATGGTATAATTATGTACCCTATGCACCTAAGAAAATGGAGCTGCCCGTCTCTTTAATTTGGATGATAATGGGTGGAATAATTGCAGGTTCAATCGTGATTTTTGCCATTTTAAGGAAGAAGAACATAGGATTTGAGAGTTTTATTTACATAAAAAACAAGAAAATAATTCCCTTCTTCAAACCAGTAATATTTGGCCCTCTAAGCATCGATGTCAATGATGAAAAAGTTAGCAAAGCTGAATTTTATGTGAATGGAAAGCTCAAAGACATACTTACAAAAGAACCATTCGTCTGGAAGTTTGATGATCCAATGTTTATGAAACAAAAAATCGAAACAAAAGTCTATGATGAAAGTGGCAACAGCAACTCAAGTGGGGAAATGACTTTTTATATTTTCAATCCGCCACATATATTTAAGTAAAAAATACGAAGCATTTATCTAAAACTGTTTGTATTGAGAAATAATATGGAAATTCATTGTATCTATGGGATTTCTTACGATTCTAATATTTATGTTATTCTTGGTGAAAATCCAAC
>CAYMMP010000019.1:0-20028 GCA_964391625.1 uncultured Thermoplasmatales archaeon
CTGATTTTTCTTATCAAAAAATTAGATTTAATGGAAAAATTAGAACGTTTATATCCCCTGACTCAAGTTTTGAAGCAATAACTTCAGAGATAAGAAACGCATCAAACTGCATTTATCTCAATATCTATGAACTTACTAGTCCACATCTCTGTGATGAACTTATTAAGATTTTGCTAAAAAATGTAAGTGTTAATATTCTTCTAGATGGTAGTCCAGTAGGAGGGATTACTCTCGAAGAAAAGTACCTTCTTAAGAAAATTGCCAGCTATGGAGGCGAGGTCAGATTTATAAAAAGCAACAGAGACAACAAAGTCTATAGTCGCTATTCATTTAATCACGGCAAGTATCTTGTTATCGATAATTCAACTGTAATAATTGAAAGTTGCAATTGGGCGGAAACTGGTGTCCCTTTAAACCCCTCATTTGGCAATCGTGAATGGGGAGCTATAATAAAAAATTCCAGTGTTGTCAATTATTTTCTTGATGTTTTTTTAGAGGATTGGGACCTAAGTCGTTGTGATATTTCTTCCATTAACAAAATGAACTTAGAGATTCCATCCAATTTTTATCTAATGGAAAAAGCTTACAGAGGGCACTACGAGCCGTCTTTTTCGTCAAATACATTTACCGGAAAATTCACTGTTTATCCTGTTTTGTCCCCAGATACCAGCTATCAAGCTATATGCAACATGATCGATTTGGCAAATGATACCATATACATTGAACAACTATACATCTACAAAGATTGGAATCAGGCTGCAAATCCTTTTGTTGAGCATTTAATTAATAAATCAAAAAATGGCATCGATGTAAAAGTCATCTTGAATTACAATCCATTTTATGAAAGTACCAATGATAAATGTAATGAAACTAAAATATATCTTGAAGAAAATGGAATCGACGTAAAATATATCTACACTAACTGGTCGATTTTCACAAATGTTCATAATAAAGGAATGATTGTTGATAATAAATCTGTACTAATATCAAGCATTAACTGGAATGAAAATTCTGTTATCAGTAACCGTGAGGCAGGAATTATTATTGAAAATGAGAGTATTGCGAGATATTATTCTAAGGTATTTTTTTATGATTGGCATCTACAACCTCTACAAAATAAAATGGAAGTAGAAGAACTAAAAGCATCTTCAACATTTGATGAAAACACTATTTATATTACTGTTATATTCACTATGACTTTTGTCATAATCGCTAGAGACTGGAGAAAAAGACAATGGACTTAGTAATATTGCCACAACATTGGTCAGCGTTGCTTTGCAGCATCATTATTCTTGGTACACTCATTATTGCGGTTGCTAAAAAATGGATGATCACATATGCTTTAATTGTTGCAAATATCATAATTTTTGTAATTACGCTCATTTATTACAATCAATTAGTTGGTATGTTAGATATCAGTCAGGGAAAAATAGCATTCGGATATGCAGGTCTAGGTTTCAGACCCATATATTTAGAACCAGAATATAGTCCACAGGTATACACGCTATTTACTTCCATGTTTATCCATGGTGGTCTAGCACATATCTTCGGAAATATGATGGTATTGTTTTTTGTTGGAATTCCATTTGAGCAACGCATAGGCTGGAAGAAATTCTTAGTGATATATATGGTAGCGGGAATGTGTGGTGCACTTGTTCATTCACTTTTTAATCTAGAAATGCCCTACAATTACATAACCCTTATCGGTGCGTCTGGTGCTATTTTTGGTATAATGGGTGCTTTTGCCTTTTCATATCCTAATGACGAAGTGATTATGCCCATTCCTTTAGGCATAATAATGGTTCTCAGAAGAATCAAAGTCATATACGCGGTGGCACTCTTTGCTATTTTAGAAACTGTTATTGTTTTTATCGATGTCCCAGATGGTACTGCACACTACGCACATCTTGGGGGGATTATTGGGGGCATAATTTTAGCTGCAATTCTTTTAAAAGGTAGAAAGACTCATACTAAATCAGGTCAAACTATCTTTCATGATTCGTATCGTCCCCAGATAACCGATAAAATGGACCTTTCAAAATTGGATCCTCTTGCTACAACACATGAATTACAGGAAATGCTTTTAAGAATTAAAAATGAAGATGTCCCACAAGTTCGCGATATATGGCTTGAGCATTTTATAGAAAAAGCAGTTTGTCCAAAATGTGGAGATAAGTTATTTCGCATGGATAACAAGATATGGTGTGAAAGGTGTGGGTTTAAGACTAAAATTTAAAAGAGAATACAAGTCCTTTTAATTCACCAAACAAAATCAGACATGAAATTAAATATCCACCAATTGCACCGCCACAAAGTGCTGGCAATCCTGCCTGTGGCTTTCCTTTCATTACAAAAATCATCAAAACTGAGAAACCAATTAATATACCAACAATAACAGATAGTGCAACAGGCAAACCAACTTTATTATAAACAGTTGCTACCAATATCCCAGGCAATACAATATCTCCCAATCCCAGGAAAAAAGCATCTCTTTCTTCTTTTTCTTCTAACTTTTCTTTTAATCGTTTAGTTTCTTTAATCAAAGAATAATGACGTATCTTCGGAACAACAAGTAATACAGGTAGCTTAAGATCCATGACAGTATCTGCTAAATCTATCATATGTTTAGTTTTATACACCGAAATTGCATCATACACAGCCAGAGCTGCAAGCAATATTATCACCAATAATACGCCCAAAGAAATTCCAAAGATAACAATTGCTCCAACCCCCACAACAATTCCTGCAACATCTATAACATACCATTCTGGATATTTGTAGAGCGCAATTACTAGAGATATAGCACACAAAATTGAGATAGCTAAAGTTATTTCATAATATGTAAAAGATAAAACAATACTGAAAATCGGTAAAAAAAACGCAAAAAAGCTAGTGTACCCCACAGCACCCAGAATAATAAATTGAATGATTTTTTCTTTCCAAAATTTTGCTATAAGAAGAATTACTAGAGTCATTACAAACATTATTACAATTATATAAACGATATTTAGTGGATTATCTTCATTTTCAAAAGCTGATTGTACTCCACCCTCTTCAACAAAAGGATTAGTTAGGAGCAAAACAAGTCCATATACAATCAAGAACATACATCCCATTATTATAGCTGGTAAAATTTCGTTTTTATCTTTCTTCTGAGTTGCCATCTGACTTTCAAGAATAAAATATTGATATTTAACGAGTTTGATTTAATTACAACATATTAAGAATTATCTCCTGTCCAGCAAAAATATACCAAATGTAAATGCTGTAAAGAACGAGCAGTATAAGACCCTCAATTCTAGATATCGTATGTTTTGAGTAACATATCGGGGCCATTATGAGTGTTACTGCTAAAAGTATCAACAGATTATCCATCGAACCTATAGCGCCCAATGGGATAAACAATGCTGCAAAACCAAGTATTAATAAAATATTAAAAACGTTTGACCCAAGTACGTTGCCAATAGCAATATCTGCTTTTCCCTTAAATGCTGCAACTACAGATACTACAAGTTCTGGAAGAGATGTACCTATGGCAACCATTGAAAGTGCTATTACAAAAGGACTTATTTTCAGTAATGCAGCAAGTGTGGTTGCAGACTCGATGAGTAGCCATGCCCCGCCTATCACCAAAACTATACCAAGCATTATAAAAAATATATTTCGTGCTGTTTTTCCAGTTTCAATTTTGTGGTTATTGTCTCTTTCTTTTTTTGCACAATGAACAAAAAACAATACAAATAATAGGAAGAATATCAGGAACAGAATCCCGCCAATTAGATGATACCTATCCAAAAGACTAAGTGCTGAAAATACTATTAAAATTGTTGTTGCGGCAAGGAGAATTGGCATTTCTCTTTTTATGATTCCCCCCTGTACTTTTATCGGCCTTATGAGTGAACTTATCCCTAGCACCAACAGAAGATTTGCGACACATGACCCGATAATATTTCCTAAAGATATAGCAGAGTGTTTTTCAACTGCAGCACCAACAGATATAGCAAACTCTGGTGAAGATGTGCCAAAACCAACAAACAAAACAGAGATTATAAGAGTAGATATACCTAGTTGGGCAGCTGTTTTTGATACGCCATCTACTAGCATATCTGAGCCTTTCCATAGTAAAACCACCCCTAATATGAACGCTGGAATAGCAAGTATCTGAAGATCCATAGGAAACATTATGGAGGGTAATTCAACTAGATATTAATAAACTATAAGTAAAACAAAAGTTTTTGAAGTACCCTCAGTTAAGATTTTTGAATTCATATGGTAAAAGGCTCACTTACATTCGTTGGTCTAGGTCTCTATGATGATAAAGAAATATCGTTAAAAGGTATTGAAGAAATTAAAAAATGCGATAAGGTTTTTGCTGAGTTTTATACTGCTAAACTTGTTGGAACAGATATTAAAAAAATAGAGAGAACGATAGGTAAAAAAATAGAAGTTTTAACAAGAGAGCAAACCGAGAAAGGAGAGATGATAATAGAGACTGCGGAGAAGCAAAAAGTTGCTTTTCTAACAGCTGGGGACCCTATGACTGCTACTACCCATGTTGATCTGAGAATTAGAGTGGTTAAAAAAGGTATTGAAACATATGTTATTCATGGGAGCAGCATTGTTACAGCGGTTCCAGGGTTATTGGGTTTGCAAAACTACAAATTTGGGCGCACTACCACACTTGCTTATCCTGAAGGTGATTATTTTCCAACTAGCCCTTATGACGTAATTAAAGAAAATAAGAAAATCGGTTTACATACATTGATTTTATTAGACATCCAAGCTGACAAAAACAAATACATGACTGCAAATGAAGGATTAAGATTACTTCTAGATATGGAGAATAAAGTTGGAAACAACGTTTTATCTAAAGATACTATAGCTTGTGTTGTTGCTAGTGCTGGTTCAAAGAAACCAATTGTTAGAGCAGATACTATAGAAAAATTAATCAAAATGGATTTCGGCCCACCCTTGCACTCTCTTGTTATTCCAGGTAAATTTCATTTTATGGAAATTGAAGCTTTGCAGGTACTTGCACAATTACCTGCATATCTCGGAGAAAAATTACAGAAAATATAATAAACATGGGCTGTATATGTCGGTTTTGTAAGGGGAAATGTGATGCCAGAAAAACCAGGTGTTGTCGGATATATCTATGGAGATGTAGGTTCTACTGAGTTTAATTTTGCTGTTAATGGTTCGAATCTGCGTAAATTTGACTATATTTATGCACCTCATAAAGAGGGAAATATGCTAGCACAAGTAATGGACATTCGTCAGCGTTCCGATTTGAAATTTGATGATGCAACTCTGATGACTCGTGGTGGTGAGCTAAGACCTGTTAATACCAGCCTTAGTGCTTTCGCAGATGTTATCGGCTATAGAGATAACAAAGGCTTGTTGCAAAGCCCAAGAACTCCGTTTAGCGCAGGTACTGCAATTATGGTTGCAAATGAAGATTTAATTCGTCATGTGCTTGGTCTAAGTGCTTCTAAAGAAAATGGAGCCTATATCGGTCTGCTCAAGGGGCATGACCTTAAAGTGTTTTTAAATATCGATGCCTTGGTTCAAAAACATATATGTATTTTAGCTAAAACTGGTGGTGGCAAGAGCTATGCTTGTGGGGTTCTAGTTGAAGAACTTCTAAAACATAAGATTCCAATGGTGATTATCGATACTCATGGAGAATACCATTCTCTAACCCAACCAAACAAAAGCCGTAAAGACAAAAAGAACATGGACAGATATGGCATAAAACCAAAGGATTACGCAGGTCAGATAACTGAATATTCCCCAATCGGTAGTAAAGGCAATATCAAACATCTTACACTCAATGGAACGAGTCTAGAAGCTCGAGAAATTATTGATCTTCTTTCTGCAAAGCTTTCTGGGCCTCAGGTCGGTGTTTTATATCAAGCTATTAAAGAACTAAAAGAATACAAGAGTGTATATAATATTCGCGATATAATTGACTCAGTTGCCAGAAGTAAAAGTAATGCCCGTTGGAATGTCATCGCTTCTCTTGAATCGTTGGATTCTATAGGGGTATTTTCTGAGAATGGTACAGAAACATCTGAACTTGTTAAAAAAGGCAAATGCTCAACAATTAACATGAAGGGTGTTGCCCCAGATATTCAAGATGTTGTAGTTGCACGAGTAACAAAAGAATTATTTGATGACCGTAAACTTGGAAAGATTCCGCCATTTTTGCTAGTGGTTGAAGAAGCTCACAATTATTGTCCAGAACGTGGTTTTGGACATTCTGTTTCAAGTAATATACTCCGTACTGTTGCCTCTGAAGGGCGTAAATTTGGTATGGGGTTATGTATAGTTAGTCAACGTCCTGCCAAAGTCGATAAAAATATCATTTCACAATGTAACACCAATATAATTTTGAAAGTTACTAATCCAAATGACCTGAAAGCTATAATTAGTTCTGTTGAAGGGCTTACCAATCAGACCTATAACGAGATACAACGTTTACCAATTGGTGTGGCTCTTATTTCTGGAGCAGGATTACAGATGCCAGTCATGACTGAGATTCGTACACGTGAGACCAGCCATGGTGGAAAATCTGTAGAAATAACAGGCTTGGAGGAAACTACCATAAAACCTAAGGTGCCAAAAGCTCCTACGCCGCCACCTCTAGTTCAAACAGGCAACCCACAGCCTCAACCACAACAACAAGTGCAACAACCCAAACAATCAATCCAAAAAACAGAAAATGTAACTAATAAAGCAAAGATTGTAGCCAGAGTTGCAAACCGTCTTGGATGGGTAAATGAAGCTAATCCAGATGTCGCAATTAAGACACTTACAAAAGAAGCAGAAAAGATGAATGAAAATGTTTACAAATATCTTGAATCACTTGCAAAACTTGGTAACAGTTTCTGTCATGAAATTAATCCCAAATGCATGAATTGTCCAATGAATAAATCATGTAAGTACAGAATATCTAATTCTAATAAAATACAGAAAAAAGGTTTCTTTAATAGATAATAATGAGCATATGCATAAAAAAATCATATTAACCAATATCTTCATTATTCTACTTGTATTATGTTTGTCAGGTTGTTTAGATTTTTTAACAAGTTCAGAGGGTGCGATTTATGAATCTCAACCAGTAAAAATTAGTTATCATATCGAATATGGGTATAAGATAATCTGTTCAGGTCGTGGTTTACACGCCATAAAATATGATTGCGACATACCTGAAGTTCTAGTTGGTACGGTCAGCAATATTATAGCTTTAAATGAAAATTATAAAAATATCAATATTGCAACTTTTAATAATATGATGAGTTGGAACTTTACTAAAACTGTTTGTAGCGATTATACGCTAGGAATATCTGCAAATGTTTATGCTAAGAGTTATATGATAACAGATCTTTCTGGTAAGGATGCGTTAAACATCCAAGAAATCCAAAATTTATATTCAAACCTTGTAGATCAATATTGCCAACAACAATGCTATAATTCAAAAATTTTTATTGATTCTGATGATGAAGAAATAAAAAATGTAGCATCTCAAATCTATAACAATACAAACAGTGATAATTCATTTATTGTTGCAAAAGAAATTTTTAAGTGGTTAAAACAAAATACAGATTACAAAATTAATATCGGCAATGTACAACAAGCTCGTACAACCTTTAACGAAAAAACAGGTGATTGTGACGATCTTTCATTTCTATATATATCCCTTTGTCGTTCATTAGATATTCCTGCAAGGTTTATCAGAGGCTATCTAGTTGAAGAAGATACTGCAGTTGCTCATGCTTGGGTCGAAGTTTTTGTAGGAAATAACTTGGGTGTTAACGGGTGGATTCCTGTCGAATGTGCTGGAAGTTCAGATAATATTGAAACTGAAGTTAATACTAATTTTGCAGTTGAATCTGCTAATCATCTTCGTTTGTTTAAAGATGATGGCAGTAATGAGTCTTTAGATGCCACTCTAACTGGAATGTCTTATAGCATTGCTCCAGAATTAGAGTTTTTAGGGCCAGATGCTTTTGTAGAAATTTCTAATTATCAAGTTTTGGAATCTAAAGAACTTTCTGTAAATAAAAATAATATTAGGACTTATCTGTAAATTAATGAAAATTATTGATTTTATTAACTAAAAGATTTAAATATTAAAAGTACATACTGCGTTACTCCTAATCAGATAGGGTGAACTATGGGCAAAGGAATAAACGCAGCAAGAAAATTGAAAAAATCCAGAAAAAATCAACAATGGAATGATAGATACTACAAGAAGAGGATTTTACATCTTAAGGAGAAATCTGATCCTTTGGAAGGTACTCCTCAAGCACGTGGTATTGTCATCGAAAAAGTTGGTATAGAAGCAAAACAGCCCAATTCTGCAATTCGTAAATGTGTAAAAGTTCAACTTATTAAAAACGGGCGTCAAATAACTGCTTTTGCCCCGGGGGATAATGCTATTAGTTTTATTGATGAACACGATGAAGTTTTAGTTGAAGGTATCGGCGGTCGTATGGGAAGATCATATGGTGATATTCCAGGTGTTCGTTTTAAGGTTATAAAAGTAAACGATGTTTCACTTGAACAAATGATCAAAGGTAAGATTGAAAAAGCAATGAGACGATAAATATGGCAACTAAAAAAGACAATAAATCAGAAAATAGTTTTTTCCCTGTTCTTTCGAAACACGACATGAGCAGTGTTAAAGTGGAAGACAAAGGCCTTGAACGATACATGAATCTTGAAACTAACAATATTTACCTTGGTGGAATTTACTCCAATAAATTATTTGCAAAATCCAAAATCCCTTTGGTTGAAAGATTAATCAATAATTTAATGAGAACAGAAGCATACACTGGTAAAAAAACTAAAGCATATAAATCAGTGAAAGGTGCTTTTGAGATTATTGACAAACGTACAAAGACCAACCCAATGCAGGTACTTGTAGATGCTTTACAGTATGCTGCACCAAAAGAAGAAACCACTCGATTACGTTTTGGTGGAATACTTGTTCCAAAAGCAGTTGATGTTGCTCCTCAACGTCGACTGGACATTGCGCTTAGGAATATTTGTTCAGGTGTAGTGGCAGCCAGTCACAAAAACAAAAAAAGTATAGAAGCTTGTTTAGCTGATGAAATAATTAAAGCTTCAAAAAATGATGTAGCTTCTTTTGCTATTGCGAAGAAAAATGACATGGAACGTGTTGCTAAATCAGCCAGATAAGCATAAAAATTGATATTTAAAGAACTTAGAGGTAATTAGAATGGGAAAGAAAGAAGACAACATCAAGAAAGCAAAAAACTTGATGAATAAGTTAGATTACATTCGAAATATTGGTATAGCTGCACATATTGATCATGGCAAAACCACATTATCTGACAATCTACTTGCAGGTTGTGGCATGATGAGTGAGGATCTTGCAGGTAAGCAACTTGTACTAGATTATGATGAGCAAGAGCAAGATCGTGGGATTACTATCAATACTGCAAGCGCTTCAATGGTTCACGAATTTGAAGGAAAAGAATATCTTGTTAATCTATTAGACACTCCAGGTCACGTTGATTTTGGTGGAGACGTCACTCGTGCTATGCGTGCTGTTGATGGTGCAATTGTTGTTGTCTGTGCAGTTGAAGGTGCTATGCCACAAACAGAAACAGTTATTCGTCAGGCACTTCGCGAAAAAGTTAAACCAATTCTTTTCATAAATAAAGTTGACAGGCTTATAAACGAGTTACGTGTGACTCCTGAGGAAATGCAACAGCGTTTTGTTAAGATTATTTCTAAATTTAATGAGCTTTTGGATAAAACAGTTCCGGATGAGTTCAAAGGCAAATGGAATGTAAAAGTTGAGGACGGTAGCGTTGCATTTGGATCTGCTTATTACAATTGGGCAATTTCTGCACCGTACATGCAAAAATCTGGATTGAGTTTCAAAGATATTTACGATTACTGTAACAACGAAAAACAAAAGGAGCTGGCAAAGAAATCACCCATACATGAAGTTTTACTTGATATGGTCGTTGGTCATCTTCCATCGCCAAAAGTTGCTCAGAAATATAGAATTCCTCAAATTTGGCGTGGAGATGAAAGTAGTGAACTTGGGAAAGCCATGATTGAATGTAAAGAGGATGGTCCATTATCTTTGATGATTACTAAGATTATTATGGATCCTCATGCTGGAGAGGTTGCAGTAGGGCGTCTATATAGTGGTAAAATCGAACGCGGGCAGGAAGTCTTTGTATCTGGCAGTCCTAAAATAAACCGCGTGCAACAAGTAAATCTAATGGTAGGAGCTGACAGAATCCCTGTAGATTACGTCAGTGCAGGAAACATTGTTGCAGCAACTGGAATTCGCGATGCAATTGCAGGGAGTACAGTCACAGATGATCCTGAGGCTGAACCTTTTGAACGTATTGTACACGTTTCTGAACCTGTTGTAACAGTTGCAGTTGAAGCAAAGAACATGAAAGATCTTCCAAAGCTTATTGAAGTTCTCCGTACAGTCAACAAAGCCGATCCAAGTATTCAAGTTGATATCAATCAAGAAACTGGAGAAAACCTAATGAGCGGTATGGGGGAGCTTCATCTTGAAATTACAGAATATAGAATCAAAAATGAATATGGTGTTGATATTGTAACATCAGAGCCCATAGTAGTATATCGTGAATCTGTCGCAAAGAAAAGTCCACATAGTTTCGAAGGAAAATCACCCAATAAACATAACAGATTCTATATCGAAGTTGAGCCTCTACCAGAGAACATCGTAAAAGCACTATACAGTAATGAAATTCCGACAAATGTTAAAAAATATAAGAATGAAGTTGTAAAAAAACTCCAAGAGCTTGGAATGGAGAAAGAAGTAGCTAAAGGTGTTTTTGGCATACAAGGACTTAATATTATCACTGATGTAACAAAAGGTATTCAATACTTATTTGAGACAAGAGAATTGATAAAAGAGGCATTTGATGAAGTTATGAAAAGCGGTCCAACTGCAGATGAGCCTTGTCAGGGATTATTGGTTCGTCTTGTTGATGCTAAGCTTCACGAAGATGCAATTCATAGAGGACCTGCACAAGTAATACCTGCAGTACGTAATGCAATATATGGTGCAATAACAGTATCAGATCCAATATTGCTTGAACCTATGCAAAAAGTTTTCATAAGTACTCCACAAGATCTTATGGGAGATGCTTCAAGAGAATTAAACCAACGTAGAGCAGTTGTACGTGATATGCAAACAGAAAAAGACATGGTAAATATCGATGCAAAGGCACCTGTTGCTGAGATGTTTGGTTTTGCATCTGCTATCCGTTCTGCAACTGGCGGAAGAGTGCTTTGGAATACAGAAAATATTGGTTTTGAGCCGCTTCCAAAACAATTACAACCAGAAATAGTTCGTAAAATTAGAGAAAGAAAAGGCCTCAAACCTGAACCAAATCCAGCCAATTACTATATGGATTAAATCTGATTTTTTTCTTTAAAATTAAAAAAATATTTATAGCCTAGGCTCTGTTACCACATACTGGAGATGCACCTATGGACCGGGGAATTATACCAATAAACAAAGAATTTGAACTTGAATATCGGTATTATGATCGCGATACAAATTTTAAATATTTTAACAGGAAATTTGAGATAATAGTCTTAGAAAAAAAGACTTTGAAGCGAAATTACATCATGCATATGGATAATGCAGATATAAAACAAATGATGCCACGTATTTATAAGGGTGGACGGAAATCTGATTTTGGAATTACAACTCTTAACTGGAATGATATTAGAACGAAATTTACAGATTATATAGTATCAGAACTTGGTGAAAAGCAAAGAAATAACGTAAAAAAAGCTGTTGGAAAGCTTTCTTCACCTAAACTTTAGTATTCTGTTATTTTGTATTTTCCATGTACTGGTTCATATATTTGTCCATTACGTTTGAGTCTGTCAAGTGCTTCCTCAACTTTACTCGACTCTAAACCTTCAATTTCTGCTTCACGGATAATATCCACGCGGGCAGCATTTCCATCTTTTGTTTCATTACTAAGTCTTTGAATTACATCCATTAATAGTCGCATTCGATCATGCTGGCTGTGACTAATACCAGTAGCAATAATGTCAATATCGAATTTACCAGTTTCACGATCCATACCAACACGTCGAAGATATTGATCAATGATATGTATCGCTCTTTCTGCATCATCCACTGTTGCCTCATTGGATAATCTGATTCTGGCACTTGCTTCTGCAAGCCGTACAAAAGCCTCTAACTGTCGAGGCGTGAACGTAACAGATTCCTCTGAAGAGCTACGAAAATTAACATAATAATTTCTAAGTATTTCAAGTGCTTCATCAGTCATTACAGGGAAAATATTTCTTTTTGCATAGGCAATATATTTTCTTAAAAACTCTGGAGAGAATACTGGTTGGACAATTTCCATCATTTTGTCTTTTTGTTTTTTAGTGTATTTTGATTTTTTGGATCTAGCTATATTCTCACTTACTTCTCCAGCTTTGTGAGTCATTAATATATGAGTGGCTAAATCGGTATCAGCAGCTCTATCAGGTTTATCTATAATTGAAAATATTAAATCAAAACGAGATAAAAGTGCGGGTGGCATATTAATTTGTTCATGTATTGGTAAGAATTCGTCAAAACGGCCTAGTTTTGGGTTTGCCGCCGCAAGAAGCGCACATCTTGATTTGAGGGTTGCATTTATACCAGCTTTTGCTACGCTTATCTCTTGTTGTTCCATTGCTTGGTGTAATGCACTACGATCTGTATCATCCATCTTATCAATCTCATCAATACATGCAACACCCATATCTGCAAGCACTAATGCTCCAGCTTCAAGTGTCCATTGCCCTTCACCAAATTCATCACGAACAGCTGCAGCAGTAAGACCAGCAGCTGATGAAGATTTTCCTCCTGCGTAAACGCTACGAGGGGCTAATTTTGACATATATGTAAGAATTTGTGATTTTGCAGTACCAGGATCGCCAACTAACAAAGTATGAATATCACCACGTATTCTTGTTCCATCAGGCATCTCTTTTGCTAGACCGCCAAATAATTGTAAAACAAGTGCTTCCTTTTCCACATCCATTCCGTAAATTGTAGGAGCCATGCTACTCGTCATTTTTTCATAAAGGGCAGGATCTTTGCTAATCTTGATTATTTCTTTTTCATCTTCTGGAGTAACTTCTACTTCTTCAAATGCTAGTTCCTGTGACTCTATACTATTAGCATCCATAGTCTTAGCAAAAGAGGTAAGTCTAAAAGTACCACGCCGCCTTTGCATAGAATGTAGAATTCCATTGACTATTACGCGATCCCCTGGCGCTATTTCACCAACAAGATCATCTTCTAAGTACACACTAATGCGCTCTGGTTGGGCTCCTCCCCTCAATCCTTCTGGGTTTTCTTGAATTTCAATCTTTTGAGAATCAATAAATTGGGATAATGTAGGCAGTAATTTAAAAGACGATATACGGCCACAACCTCCTTGATCTTCATAACATTCTGTTGGCTCTTTGAGTATCTCTTCATCTTGATCTACTTGTATCACTGCACCGCATTTTTGACATTGGAAAGCTCCAACTTGGAGCTTAGGTCTAACTTCTGTTCTTTTCTTTACAAGACCATCTACAGCTACAAATTTTCCAAGATGATTAGCTCTGATTTTGCGAATTAAAATTCGATTTGTATCTGGGAGATTTTCGACTCTAAAATGCAACTTGATTTTTTCTTCAGCAGTTACATCTATATTTTTTAAAGCTTCTTCAGCATTGTAAATTGCCTTATAAGGCTGATTTAAAAGTAATTCGGCTAATTTTGAATCTGCTTCGTCTATCTTCCAATAATCAACAAAAAGACTACGTTTATCTGGATATTCTACAGATACAGTTTCTATGTCAGATTTACAGTGCTTTTCGAAAAACTTCTGCCATTGCGATACTAAACTCTCATCCTTCAATAGTTTTACCAAATGTTATTCCCCCAGCTAAAGGTAAAAAAATGATAACAAAGTTTGACTTATAAATATTTTTAGAGGGTAACTGAAAGTTTTTTAGCGGGTGTAGAAGCTCCGCGAGTGGTTGCACGTGACACATATTGACTGCCCGTCTGCATCCTTAACCCCGTTAACCCTTCGAGCATTAGCAGTTTACGGTAAGGCTGCTCACTTCCGTGCCTCGCCCGGTGTCCGCAACTAAGATGATCATATAATCCTCCGATTATATGGGTTCATCACCTCTAATCCCAAAGGACAAGGTCTCATCGTCAACAAACGGATCAATAAATGTTCGACGCATCGCCTCTTAGGTTCGACCCCAGCATGAAGACGATTTCAGGAAACAGGGAACGCCTACCTCCCCAGTCTATTCTACACCTATCGCCAAACTCTTGTCCTATAGAGATCTTCTTATGATTATGTAAATATTTCTGAAGAATTGGAAGAATATCAATGAAAGTGCCACTGCCACAAATGCAACGTCTCTAGTAATATACATCCAGATGTCCCCTTTTTCTTCACCATAAAGAATGCAATCCTTTATTAAAAAATAAAGAGCTACAGCTACAATAAAGAACAGTATGATATTAATGTAAACTGATAGTTTATACCAAGTCTTTTTAGTCGTCTGGCGGATAATGCTTTCAGCCATTAGATTTTCATCTCCTTTTATTCAATATATTTAACAAGGAAAATAACGAATAGATATATGAAAGTTATGATTATAAAAAATCAGTTAATTTTGTAGTTTTTACCTTATCACTAGTAAATAACGAATCTATTGACTTCTCAACTAGTACTATTCTCTGTTGAGCATAAGGTGGAATGTTATAGCGATGGGCAATATCTTTTGAGATCTCCAGATATTTTTTCACAGATTTTTCATGAACTGTTAACGTCAGTTTTCCACCACATTTAGTGCAAACACCTTGGAGTGGTGGGCGTCTATAGGAAATATTACAAGTAGGACAGCGAACAGATTGTTTACTAAAAGCACGCATATTACCGATTATATCAGGTAAAAAATGCCTTTCAATTACTTTGTATGCCACATCTGCTTCATCTACTGCCCGAATTTTAGCAGCAAGACTTAGTTGCGCGTTCATTTTATCCATCATAGTTTTCAGAGTTTTATAATTAGACATTTTTGGACCACTTGAGATATTGTCTGTATCATGTGTAAATCCAAATTTTTCGTATTGTAGTTCAGTACCAAGTCTAGATGCAACTAGCCCCATCTTATCTTCCAAGTCTTTTGGATTTATATGGTGAAGTGTGGACTCATAAAATTCAAGCGGATATCGTGACAAAGTATCAACGTTATGAGCCTCTTTATCAACCTCGGATGGGTCGATACGAGTAGTAAGAATTAAAGGCAAGTCCATTTTTCCTCCACGTTTGTCTGGAATATACGAGTGAGAAAAGTTTAACAGGGCATCTAAAAGAAGCATAAGACCATCTTCGTCACCATCGCAGTTACGTCTTTTTGCTGCGTGATAAAAGGGATGTGCAAAGCAAACTTGGGCATCAGTGAAACCAATGATCCGAGAGAGTGATCCAGCAGAAGTATGTGGTGCAAGACCAACTGTCAAATGACCAGTCAAATCTTCTAATTTTCTAATTTTATAGAATCGATCTAAACCATAGAATTTTGCTAGAAGATCGTCAACAAATTTTGATACTTGTACAAAATATTCTGCACCATCTCTTGAGATTATAACATCTTGCACTTTTAATTCACAGATTTGATCTTTGCTTTTGAGATCATTCCCAAGATAATCTTTTGTATACCCTAGTTCTTTTAAACGGTTTATAGAAACGCCAATTTCACTTGGCTTAAAATGGGTAAGTGGCGCATCAGTCATATCGAAACGTGTCGTGCCATCTTTAAACACGTGAACATTGTATTTTGCTCTAAGTATGCCTTTTTCTAGAGGCTCTGGAGTTTTATGTTTTGAAATTGTTCCTATGACACCTTTAATTGTTTCAGGGAGATTTCGTTCGCCTATGTTTTTTTGAGCGAGTTTAAGTTCCTCTGCCAAATTTATCTGTTGGACTTCTATTCTACCATTGCCGGACACGGTATGTGCTCCGCATGTACAAAAAAGTCTATGTGTTTTTTTATGACATTTTGTACATATTCTTGTTCCAGCTTCTACCTCAATTGTTCCAATATCTGCGGCATTACGAATAAGACGTTGATTTCCACCATAATCTCCAATAGGGAATAAAACATGTGGCGGCGGTCTCATTTTACGAGCTGCTGCCTTTTCAGGACGGCCCATTCTTGTTCCTATTCTATAAGGAGAGCGCGGTCGTACAGTGATACCTGCAAGTTTTGTTACGACAAAAAGTAAATTATCCTTTTCATCTACTTTAGATAAAAATTCAAACCTCTCTGACTCAACAATATTGTTGTCCTTGACATCTAAACCACAACATCTAATCAAAGGATAAGAATATCTATCAATAATCAAATTTCCTTCTCTTTGTTTATGCAAGCATCCAAGTTCGATAAGAAGTCGTTTAATATCATCGTCCTTTGGAAGGGTTAAAGATTCATCTTTAATCTTGCCATTTGCTTTTATATAATCTGAAAGTTTTTTCAAATCGCCTATATCTATATCATGCCAGAAAAGGTTGTAATAAGGATGCAATGGAACGTCATAGCGAATTGAAATTTCAAATGCATCTTTAGGCGAAAGGGCTACAAGATTAATCTCCCTATCAAAATCTTCTTTTATTTTTTCAAATGCCTTTTCATCAGATTTTTTAATTTCAGAAAAATTGTAATTTTCTGGCAATAGATTTAGTTTTTTCTGAAGATCCTGGATCCACCATTCATAAACATAACTAGAATCGGGAAGAATTGAATTATTTTCAATGAATTCGCCAAAAGGAATTAATATTTCTCCAAGGTCAATTATTTTTTTGATATCTGTTTTTTTAATCTCTTTCCCATCATTGATTTGAATTAAATCTCCATTTTGCATTAAAACGATTGGCCCCTCTATGCTGTTGCAAGGCGTTCCAATTGTACCTTTTCCAGGTCTCTCTGTTTTAATTTGAGTACCAACGGCAATAAAACTATCCAGTAAAAACATAGAAGCCGGATTAATGGCAGTTGATGCTAAACCGCCTGTGCGTGCACGACCGTAGCGAAGACGAAAGCCACCTTTTCTAGAAGGATGTGAAAAAACAGGACGACCAGCTATCACCTCTCCAATATACTTACTGGACGGGAGTATTTCTGGAAGTCCATCAGTTTTTTTATTGTCTCCATTTTTATCTTTATTTACAAAAATATCTAGAAAATCCCATCCTTTAAGTCTAAGTTTTTTAACATGCTTAAGAATTTTTGGAGCTTTTAAGCATAAACCTTCTGCAATGACAAGACACGCGCCACCACGCAATCTGTTTGTCCCTACTCTCTGGAGATCACGGTATCCTGTAACCTCTTCATCTTCTGTCCCTTCACCATTTATACATATAGGACAACCTCTGACAATCTTATCGATTTCATCAACGGAAGGAGTGTACTGTAAATGTTGTGCCCTTTTATACAGAGGGATTTCTTCTTTATACCTTTCAATTTCACCAGGCGTGGGCATATATTTTCCAATTCCCAATTCACGACGTACTACATCAGCAATAAGAACACTCATAGCCTGTCCAGTTCCCCCAGCACTTCGAATCGGTCCTGAAAAATATAAATCAACATAATTCGAACCGTCTTTGTTTTTACCTAGCCTAACTTCTGCAATTCCTTCAAGTGGTGCTACTAAAACACCCTCAGTTAATATTGCAAGTCCTGTTCTAATTGCCTGATCAAGTGCATCTTCAGTTCTTTGAAATTTATATTTTTTATCTTTTACAATTTCTTTTGCAATTTCTAATGATACCAATTCTCGATTTTTGATTTTTTTTGTTGTCTGCCTTATTTTTGGTGCTATTCCTTTAGGACCTACAAGTTGTTCTACACGGGCCGCAAGATCTAACGCTTGAGGTATCTCAACTTTGAACTCTGGATCTAAACCTTTTTTTCTTGCCTCTCCTGCAATCTCGTAGCATTTTTCAATGTCCTCTTGAATTTTATTGAAATACTCCTGCATATCTGAGCTAGCTTTGATATTTCGAGATAAATCCCCGCCCATGCCTCACATCTCATAAAAATAGTGGTAAAAATTCATAATGTAAAAGTTTGGTTTAAAGGTTTTGTATTTTTAATTTTATAAAAATAATTTCAGATCTTTTGACTAAAATCCATCATTGTGACATTACCTGTTTTCAAATCAACGATTGGCACTTTTGCAGAGTCAGGAACAAAGTTCAACATCTTTTGATAAGATGTCTGCGATTGCCAACTGGACGCATTAATAAGCTTAATACCTCTATATTCTCCAATTTGTGCCAAGTGTACATGCCCCGTGACAAAAATATCTGGAATCCTATCTATTACCATGTAATCGATATGTTCTGGCGCTAATGGGGTGTATCCGCCATATGTCGGCGCAAGATGATGTTTTTTTAACATAATTTTCATTATTTCTACAGGATCATTGTACTTCAAAGTTTGAATGTTTGTTGCATAATCTAGTAGGCTTTGTCCGTGGTACGACAATATCTCTACACCATGAATACTAAAGTAACAAGGATTTCCAACAAAAGTCATATTCATATCGGAAAATAAGTTCTGGATTTCTTTCTCAAATGTAGGTTGTGGCTCGGCAGGTCTTACAGCATCATGATTGCCTGGTTGGATAATCATCTTGATGTGGTCTGGTATTAATCTAAGTTGCTCTGCAAGGGCTTCATATTGTCTGTAAACATCTGGTATTGACAATTCTTTTTCCTGGTTTGGATAAATACCTATTCCATCTACCACATCACCGGGGATTACAAGATACTTTATTTTTCCAGCAACATCTTTCTGTCGACTATTCCCAACTTGACCATTTATCCATTTTAGAAAGTTATTCCATTCATCTTGCATGAACTGCTTGCTGCCTATATGTATATCAGAGAGAAAAGCAGCATACAAAGGAACATCTGCCTTATGATGCTCATTTTGAATGCTAATGTCAGGATAAATAATATTTTTTATTATAATAAGATCGCCATTTTTACTGAGTTGCCCTTTAATGCCTATAATTTCATCCATAATTGTTTCATTTGCCATTTGAAGTGTTTGTCTATCATTCTTCAGAGCAATACATGTTGCAGTATCCGTCTCATCCTCGATTTCTATAAGTCTATGACCATTTGTAGTGGTGCGGACTTCTTTAACAATTCCAACAAGTTGAATCTCACTCATAACATTTTTCTTGATTCTGTTAATAGGTAATACATTAGCCAGCTCTCTTCTTTGACTTCTAAGGATTCTTCTAAGTGAATTATATCTGTTAAGGAAAAGTTTTGTAAAATCACTTGTGGTTCCTTCACATACACTGTTTCCCGTAACATCCTTTATGATACTTATATCGGCATCATATTCTTTTGCAAGAGGTTTCCAACTTTTCACTGTTTTAATTTCAATTGTTTTTAATACTGTATCTTCTTGCGGAGGCTTCTCCGGCAAGTTTATTTGATCTTCTTTGTCTGGATCGTCAAATTCATCTTCATCTAATTCTCCAGATGGCATCTCCCCTTGCCCATATATCGTTGAAAGCATCTTAGTTTGTAACTCTTTAACTTCCGGTGAATCCTTCTTTGGTCTAGGTTTTTCTTCGGGCTCTTCCATGTTTTCTAATTGTTTGATATGATTAATGGTTAACACAAGAGGATATTCCTTCAAATTCTTAACAATAAAAGAAGTAAATTCAGCAGGGTTTTTTTTAGACAGGATATATTTCATAGTCTCTGGTTGGACGAAGGTGCCATGCTCTGAGAATGCTTGAATTATTGTAGTTTTCATCCCCACTAACCCAAAAAGTTGTGTAAGTTAGCTTGAACGTATGCAATAACTTGTTTTTAGTATTGTGGAAAAAATTAAAAAAGAAAAAATAGGTTTTAGCGAAGTAGTGTGTTTGTTTTTAGT
>CAYMMP010000020.1:0-16122 GCA_964391625.1 uncultured Thermoplasmatales archaeon
ATTATTTTTATATGAAAATCGTTATACGTGTCTAAAATCGGGCCAGTAGCTTAGGTTGGTTGGAGCACCCGGCTGATAACCGGGAGGTCAAGAGTTCAAATCTCTTCTGGCCCATATTTCTTAAAAACGAAGGATGTTAGTCAACAATCTTAAAAACAAAACTTTAAATGGTTCACCTAATTTTATTAGATCATCTAAGTAAACGAAATGTCTATTTACACTTTTTCTGCCTAATGTTATGTCTAAAGTTAGATTATATAATCCATGGTTGCCATTGGAATCTTTAACTTCAACGTTAACCGTATATGTACCCCATTTCTTCCATTCATGCCATGCAGTAATATCTGTAAAAGGAATTTTGGATGACTCATGGCCACCACTAGCACTAGTAATGGAAGTTGTAGATACAGGCCCTATCCATTCTGTTTTTGTATCATCCCCCCAATCAAATCGATAATAAATGTCATCCCCATCTGCATCAATCAATTTAGTTGAAAAGGAATAGTTTTCACCTACTTTTCCAGATGTCGGACCAGATACTTCATTATATAAAAATGGAGGGCTATTTCCCATAATAGAGCGTATTTTTCTTTCTTCAGTAGCAGCTTTGTTATTTACACCATCATATGCTTTTGCTTTATATGTATGGGTTTCAAAAAAATAATGATTGTCATTTACAATTGGAAAAGCCCATATGTTTTCATCATAATCTACTCTTTGAGCCGGATGTTTAACTCCATCAAAATAAACATCAACTTTTTGGATACCTGTCTGAGCATCTGTTGCATAGATTTTTAAATCCATAGGACCAATTACCATACAGTCAAAATTATCAGAAAGGTGTAAAGGCATTATGCTTCTGCCAGCCATATACAAATATCCTTTGGCAGGCGCCGTTATTTCAACATTTGGTGGTTCATTATCAATATAACCAAAACCTAAGCTATTGGGATCAACAAAAAAATCAATGATAACGTACTTATAAGTTGGATCTCTTCTAAGATACATCTGATATCTGTATCCCCACTTAGTTTGATATCTACTTTGTAAACCATCAAGTTGAAAAGCAAATGTTGAAAATTTACCAACTGTTATTTTATGTGATTTAGCAGAAATCAAAGGCATTGTATCATCATAGCCTAGAAAAAAACTTAAGCCAGTTGTATAAGAGGCCTCTTCACGTGAGATAAATTCTTTTGATTGATAGCTTCCCAGCGTTATCTCCTCATAATGTGGACTTTCAGGTGTTTCAAACCAACCTGTTTGTATGTTATCATAAAAGCCGGAGGTGTTTTTAACGAGATAACTCTTTGGATCGCCAGAAACATGTTCTGAAACAATTTTAGGTGCGTTTATTCTTTGTTTGTTATATGAGGATAGAGAACGACTTGTTGAAATTATGCTGGAGGGTAAACTTATAGAAAAATCCTCCCCGGCGTGAGGACCATTTATAAATCTATATTTATAATTATCATATATTGTTTTTTCGAGATATACATATGGTTGTTTTAAGGAACCAGTTTTATACGTCGTAGAATGCGAAAGTATCGAGCCATATTCTGTTTTTTCTTCTATATACCGTTTAAATCTTTTTCTCAAGTTTATTCTAAACGCACTAAAAAGTTTAGATGAAAAAGAAACAGTGGTTTCCGCTTTGATTCCTATCGAATTTGCATCTGAGTTCACTGTAGTATATCTATGACCATATGCTGTATAAGTATGTGTATACTCCCCAGAATTATATTTATCTAAACACGGAGGATGATACAACAATGCAACTGGATAATATTCATCTTGATCAAATGTTGTTTTTGAGTTGGGTACGTATTCTATTTTTATACCATCTGCATCGACATCTCCACATGCTACTGCAGTTATTCCATACTTACTATTAATATGGAACTTTTTATTTTCAAAAGGCGTATTATCAAGACTCGCAGGATCAAAAATCTGGATATCTCCATAAGACGTTGCCATCACAATCTCTTCATCGCCATCTTTATCAAAATCTCCTGCAGACACATATCCTCCATAGTTACCGGGTACTGTATCCCACTCAAGTAAAGTCTTTCCGTCTCCAGAAACAACCTTATAATCATCTATATTTTGTCCAATATGACCTGATAAAATAATTTCCTCTTTTCCTTCTGAATCGCCATTTAGATCGCCACAAGCAACACTAATACATTCTCCACCTGCTTTAAATTTATAGTAATTTTTGCTAATAGGATCATTATCCTCCTCAATGAGAACTTCGTTTCTCACACAAACAGTGCTGCTACCTTTGTTATCTGGATTCTTTGATATGGCAACAATTTCATCTATGAGATCTCCATCAACATCACCAGCTACAACATTTTTCCAGCTTGCAAGAATGTCAAGATTGTCGCTTATTTTAATTCTATCTGCAAGAATAGTTCCTTCTTTATCAAGAATTGTTAATTCTGGGGCGTCAAACCAATCCCCGACAAGAACAGCAATCTCGTTTTCTAAATCACCATTAAAATCACCACATGCTATATCTCTAGGCCAATAGCTGCCACTAATTGAAATAGTTCTTTCAGTATTTGATGAATAAAAAACCTTGATTTTGATTCCTTCTGCTTCTTCTAAAAGAAGGATATCATCTTTACCGTCATCATCTAAATCACAAAGTTTTAGAGATAGATAATTTTTATCAGAAAAAGTTTTCCAGTTAGCATTGGTTGATCCGTCTTTTTCATATATTTTTACAGCATTTTTGTAACCCGCTGGCTCAAGAAAACCCAATACTGCTATCTCGTCACCAGGATATATCATATATTTATATCCCAAAGGAGGAGTCTCCTCAGTGATGCTTATCTGATCATTTTCAGAGCTTTTATGGGATATCTGTGTTGTTGCTGCTATGATTGAAGGCGATGGAATTATGATATTTAAAAAAAAGAGGGCTGTAACCAAAATTGCAAATAAATAGGTGTTTTTCCTCATCCTTTCACCATTAATTTTATCATTATTAATAAGAAATATATAATAAAGTATATTTAACTATTTCTATATTATTTAAATATAAATATTATTAAAATAAAATAAAGTATTAAATTATCTCGTCAAATCGATAATGATCCCATTTCTTAAGGCCAAGAACTATATCAAGCTCAACTGGAGTAATGATTGGTGTTTCATACTGCATATAATCATCAATAGCAATACGCGGGCATGCTACAGACACAAAACATTCGATGCTCCGAAAAGTTTCGATATTTGAAGGTAAAAAATGATTCAAGGCAATAATATATGGTTTTTTGCCTTTTTTTTCCAGTTTCTTTTTTATTTCAAGAGCTAAATCCATTCTTTGCTGTCCCTTTTTTGTACCAACAAGTATTCCAAACGATTTAGCATCTTGAGACCTGGCAATAGCACCATATCTCTGACGTAAAACAATGTCCTTCAAATCTTCTAATTCTTTATACTTAACCTTATTTATATATGGGTCACAAGCAATGACAGGTTTACCCGTACTAAGCATCAAACCCAATGGATGAAAATCTCCACTGCCAATGAATAGAAATAAATCAACATCGTCTTTAACTGATGTTGCAGCAGAAAAATTACAACCTAATATTTGGCCTTCAAATTTAACTCGGCTGAATCCATAACCAATTGTAACATCAAAACCATTTTCTTCCAATGTCTTTTTTGCTTCCTTTAAAGAATCGATATGTTGAGCCGTTGTAACAAGGCCTATCTGTTTATAATCGATTAATGGAATTGCCCTCTCAATTACTTTTTTAACAGTTATATCTGCCTTTACATTAACAAAAATCATTGGAATGTAAAAATCTTTGATGCTTGGGATAGGAGTATGCCCCAACTGCACAATAAAATCAACACCAATATCTTTATACTCACATAATCCAATATCGCACGCTCCGTAGCAAGGGTCACCAGAGATTATGATTTCTGCTGAGGTATTTTTTTTAAAAAAATCTACAAATTTTAAAACGTGTAGCTTAAGACCATCGGGAATCTGCAAAACAACTCGCTTGTAATCTTTAGAGTTAATCATTCTAATGGCTTTTTCTAAATCAATAGTATGTCCAGGTATTTTCAAAAGCTAATCCTCACAAACAGTATCAAATATTTCATTGAAAACATTTGTCTGATATTCAAAAGACCTATTCGAAACATCAATTTCAACAAAACATTCATCTTTATCTAGTTTTTCAAAAGAATCTTTTTGTTTGACGTAAATCTCCCAACGGCCATCAGAAATAGATTTCTTTTTTATACGAGTCTCCAAATATTCTTTAACCACTTCCTCAGGGCAGTTGCAGTATAGAAACATATAATTAGAGTTAGTTTCCTCTGCGAGCTTTTTTACTGTATCTCTCAAGTTTCTTGTTTTAAAAGTTGCATCTAAAACAACATTCTTACCTTTTTTGAGATAAGACTCTGCCTTCTTTAACACCTCTTTGTAAGTCCGTACCATTTTCTCTGGAGAATAGAGACCGGTATTATATGCATCATGGTGCCTTTCAAATTTATCAATGCCCTCAATTTCTTTTCTAACAGCATCTGTACTAATCAAGTGCGCAGTATAATCAACGTGTATCTTCCTAGAGATAGTGGTCTTGCCAGTACCGGTTAAACCAGACGTAACAAAAAGAATCGGTTTTTTATCTCTTTTTAGATCAAGGGAGCAAAGTTTAGCATAGTAGAATGCTAAATCAAAATACTTTTTTACAATATATATTGCCTTTTCTTTTTCCAGATCACCTATGTTTGGATCGTTTAATTTGAAACCAGTAACCTTCCCACGAACATAAGCACGATAGCATTTATAGAAATTTAAAACATCAAAAATGTGAGAATCCCCGCTTTGTTCCACATATTTTTCAATCAAATAACTTGAAAAATAAGGATGCCCAAGAAAGTCTAAATCCATAGCAAGAAAACCGATATCAGATGCAATATCGCTGTATCGGAAACGCTTATTGAATTCGATACAGTCAAATATGCAAATATCACTTTTATTAACAACAATATTTCCAGAATGAAGATCCCCATGACAATCACAGATAAAACCATCTTTAATTCTACCATCAAAAATCTTTTTATTTTGCTCTAAGAATTTGTTAGTGACATCTTTAATGTAGTCATAGATATATCTTGAAATCGTAATGCCAATTACTGATTTAGTTTGTTCAAAATTTTCATCTGTATTAATCTTAATCGATTTTACAGTACCAAATTGATCTATCTCTTTTGAACGCTCACTAAAATTGTAAAAATTAACCAAAACATCAATTATTTTATCTAAAACTTCTTCATCTATCTTATTTTTTTGTAAAAGATTTGTCATCAGTTTTTCTTGCGAAAACTCTTTCATCTTGACAGCGTAATCTATAATCTCTCCACTACCATCAATACTAACCCGATTGTTCTCTATTGTAATGGGTACCACATCAAGATAAATATCAGGGCAAAGCCTCTTATTCAATCTAATTTCCTCTTCGCAAAAATGTTTTCTTTTTTCGAGAGTTGAAAAATCAAGAAATCCAAAATTAACTGGTTTTTTTATTTTATATGCATATTCGCCTGTCAAAGCAACAAAAGAGATATGGGTTTGTAGGAGAGTCACAGCCCTAACATCAGATCCATAAACAGATGGTTTTTTTAAATTTTTGAATAATTCTAAATCTGTCATTTTACCTACCATAGAAGATCAATATAAAAATTGTTTGAATTATCATTACTACGGAAACAGCAGGTATGTACATTTTATACATTCTTGTCGTATCTGTTTTTAAATAATCACTGCTAACTACATTACAAAGATGGATAGGAGATATTAAATACCCTATAAGCGAACTAATAAAAATAATGCTCGTAAGGCCAACAATATTTATATTTACAAATTCAAAAAATGGTTGGACAAGAAAATATGACAATGCAATTGCACCCAAATTATAACCAGTTAACAAACCTAATATGAATGGGATCAAGATAACAATCAAAATTGGTGGAAATGAAAGAGAGACAATAGCATTGGTGATAATTTCATTTGTTTTAGAAACTTCAACCATTTCTCTAAATATCATAATTCCGACAATAGCAAGAACAAGGTTTAATGAAATTGATTCCTTAAGGATTCTAAGATACATCTTAGAATCAATTTTTAATAAGAAATAAAGCGCAGCAAAACTGAATAGTACCCCAACAACAAAGATGCTCCTCTGAAATTTATTTACATCTTTAAACCCTAGTAAAAACAAAGAAACAAAAACTAGCATATAAACGATTATTGGGATTATCGGAGGAATTAAAAATTTTAAACCGCTGCAGTCTTTTTTGGGTTTGTTCTCAATTTTTGGAGCGTTTTTAATAAACGCTTTCAAATAAATCAAGCCAATTATAATAAAAGCAATAAACGCAGGTATGTTTGCCACTATTAGTTCATATATCCCAATATCGGAAAACTTTGAGCCGATTATCAACAACATTGCTGAAGATACAGGAAAAATTGGAAACCAGACATGCCTCCACCAAACATTCAAAAAATTTTTTTGATTTTGTTTTAGTTTAAATTTTGCCCCTTCTTCATCTATTAATGGGGCAGAGAATAAAGCTCCACCAGGAACGGGCATAAGCCCATAAACTGCTGGAATGACGCCAAGTGTTCCACCCCTAAAAAAGATTGTTCTAAGACTGTTTATCATTTTATTTATTGCATCTGTTCGTTGCATCGTTTTTGCAAGGATATATATTAAAGTCAACAGTAATGCTAACTCGATTGTTTGAAATTCGAAAACATTGTCATCAAAGTCATAAATTAGCGCTCTACTGAATCCTTCTAATATTTCTAGTAAGGAGGTGTCATAAAGTGAAAAAATTGCAATAATTATTGATCCAAATATCAAAGACAGGCCAAAATTAAACTTCTTACGTATCAAGAAAATAATTACAATGAATGCAATAATAACTCCTATTAAATTTAGCATCTTGGCAACGAAAATTAGAAAGGGGTTTAATTAGTTAACGAATATTAGAATTATTTATCTTCTTCTTTTAATGTAGCCCCTTTAGCCCACATTTCATCAAATTCTCTATTAAGTTTTTCAACGATATCTTTTTCAACAGTCCAAAAACCTAATTCATCCCCCTTAACAGGCCCTGCAAGTATCAATGCTCTATCGTCTCCAACTATAAAATTTCCTTTAATCCCTTTATGTTCTCTAACGTTTAATCCTGCTAAAAGAGTCTTGTCTTTATATTTGTTTACAAGCACTTTTGAATTTTTTGGTATTTCAACATCTTTTGAGAGATACTCAGCCATTATTTTTGGATGAGATATCTCTGAAAGGCTCCATTTTTTCGTATGTCTCGAAGCAGGAGCTTGTCTCGCACCCTTTCTAAAAGAAATTTCAACTGCTACTCCTGCGATAACAACTCCGATAATAAACCCCAATATAAGAGAAACTATCTCCATCTTACATCCTCCATCCTTGTATGTAAATGGTATATTATAAGAGGGTTATAATTGTTTGGTTTGTATATAAATAGTAGGACAACCTTTATTTTAGAGTTTGTGATATGGGCTGCAAAATAAGGGCTGAGTTTCATTACTATGAAAGATATGGATAAAATCAAAAGACTTAAGGAAAAACATGATGTGATTATATTAGTCCACAACTATCAACTTCCAGAAGTCCAAGATATAGCTGATTATTTAGGAGATTCTCTAGATTTGGCAAAGAAAGCTTCAAAAACCGATGCTAAAAACATAATATTTTGTGGCGTAGGTTTTATGGCCGAATCTGCAAAAATTCTCAATCCTAATAAAAACGTGATTATTCCAGATATTGATGCAAAGTGCCCCATGGCAGCTATGGTAAAAGCCAAAGACCTTGTTAAACTTAAAGCAGAGCATCCAAATGCTGAAGTTGTAGCTTATGTTAACACAACTGCTGACATAAAAGCTTTATCAGATATTTGTTGTACGTCATCTAACGGTGTAAAGGTTGTAAAAAGCGTTTCGTCAGATGAAATAATCTTTATACCGGATCAGAACCTTGGAGCATATATTCAAAGATTTGTTGATAAAAAGATGATTCTTTGGCCTGGTTTTTGTGCTACACACCATATGATTCGAAAAGAAGATATTTCTAAATTAAAAAAAGAACATCCAGATGCTGAGGTTCTTGTTCATCCTGAATGTAGACCTGAGATAATAGATATGGCAGATCATGCTTTATCCACAAATGGCATGGTTAATCGTGCAAAAAAGTCAGATAAAAAAGAATTCATAATTGGGACTGAAAAAGATATTTGTTATAGATTGAAAAATGAAAACCCGGGAAAAATGTTTTATCCAATCAAGTCTGCAATCTGCCCCAATATGAAAAAAATTACTTTAGAAAAAGTCTTAAATAGCTTAGAGACTTTAGAACCTAAAATCGACCTTCCAGAGGACATAATCAAAAGAGCAAGACGGCCTCTGGAAAGAATGATGAAAGTTGGTCGGGGGGATTAAATTTGAAAAAAGTATATATGGACTACGCTGCAACCACTCCTGTGGATAAAGAAGTAATAAAAGAGATGTTACCATATTTTGATAAGACATACGGTAACGCATCTTCTATTCACACATTTGGCAGAGATGCTTTTGACGCCGTTGAAAAAGCCAGAGAGCAGGTTGCGGGTATAATTAATGCTAAACCAGATGAAATAATATTTACTTCTGGGGGAAGTGAGTCTGATAATCTGGCGATTAAAGGTATTGCTTACAAAAATAAAGAAAAAAGAAAATCCGAAAAAAATCATATAATCACTTGCGCAATCGAGCATCCTGCAGTTCTTAAAGTGTGTAATTTTTTAGAAAAACAAGGTTTTAATATAGAATATATACCTGTTGATAAAAATGGACTGATAAACATCAATGAGCTTGAAAATGCAATTTCTAAAGATACTTTTCTTATAACAGTAATGTTCGCTAACAATGAAATCGGGACAATTGAACCAATTGAACAAATAGGAAAAATTGCCAAAAAAAATAATATTCTATTTCATACAGATGCTGTTCAAGCAGTGGGTAAGGTACCCATTGATGTAAACAAACAAAATATCGACTTGCTTTCCATTTCTTCACATAAAATTTATGGCCCAAAGGGCGTTGGAGCACTTTATATTAGAAAAGGAATCAGCATAGAGTCTTTAATCCATGGAGGAGGACATGAAAAAGGTCTTCGTAGCGGTACATACAACACTCCTGGAATAGTTGGTCTTGGAAAGGCTTGTGAATTAAGCAAAGATCGCTTTACCAAAGATGTTAGTCACATGAAAAAATTAAGAGACAACCTAATCAAAAATGTTTTAAAAATTGAAGAAAGCTATCTTAATGGACATACTACTGAAAGGTTGTGTAACAATACCCATTTTAGATTTACAGCTATTGAAGGTGAATCGCTAAATTTAATGTTAGATGATAAAGGAATAGCAGGATCAACAGGATCTGCATGCTCATCCAAAAAACTACAAGCATCTCATGTTTTGTTAAGCATAGGTCTAAAACCTGAAGAGGCTCATGGCTCTCTTCGCTTAACTTTGGGCAGGTACAGCACATTGGAAGAGATAGAATATGCGTCAGATGTCTTACCAGATATAGTTAAAAAACTTAGAGACATGTCTCCACTTTGGAATGGATAAAGAGAGGGAATAAATGGCAGACTTTTACACTAAAAAAGTAATGGATCATTTCCGCAATCCTAGAAATATGGGGGAGATAAAAAATGCAGATGGAGTTGGAACTGTAGGAAATCCACAGTGTGGAGATATAATGACGATATACATTAAGGTTAAAGATAACAGAATCAGTGATATAAAATTCAAAACATTTGGTTGCACCGCAGCAATTGCAAGTACAAGCATTGCAACTGAAATGGTAAAGGGTAAAACATTAGATGAAGCTTATAACTTAACTCGCAATGATGTGGCTAAAGAGCTTGGAGGACTTCCAGCAATTAAAATGCATTGCTCCAATCTTGCCGCAGATGCATTACGTGAAGCAATAAATGATTATAGAAAGAAAAAGAAGTGAAGATTATGGAATCTTATATCGCAATTGATGGATGGAGATCAAATATACGTTTTTCATCAGCGCACATTATACCAGAATATGAAAAATGTGGCAGATTACATGGCCATACATATGCAGTCCACATAAAAATTGTCGGAAAACCGGATGACAAAGGAATAGTTATCGACTTCACAATAGTAAAAGATGCCCTTAGAAAAATCGTAAATGAACTAGATCATAAAGTATTGATTCCTGAAAAGAGTAATGCTGCAAAAATTGAAAAACAAAAAGATAAAGTTAAAGTCAATTCAATGAAAAAAGAATATGTTTTTCCGATTTCAGATTGCATTTTATTACCAATACTATCGACTTCTGCTGAAAATCTTGCTGCATATATCTTAGATCAAACATTGAAAAATGTTTCTTTTCCAAAAAGCGTCAAATCTATCGAAATTGGTGTCGATGAAGGGTTTGGTCAAGGCGCAAGAATATCAACGAAATTATAATCTGGAGCAATATGATAAAAAAATCTGTTTGTTTATTATCTGGTGGTCTTGACAGTAGCGTCACAGCATATATTGCTAAAAATCAGGGGTATGAGATATATGCATTAACTGTAAAATATGGACAACGTCATAAAAAGGAAATTGAATCAGCAAAACAAATTGCCAGCTCATTAAATGCAAAAAAACATGTTGTAATTGATCTAAATCTGAGAAAATTCGGCGGATCATCCCTAACAGACAAAACATTGGATATCGAAATTGATCATAAATTAGAAGACATAGGTAAAAAAATACCTTCGACGTACGTGCCTGCAAGGAATACAATTTTTTTATCAATAGCACTGGCCTATGCAGAAACAGTAGATGCAGAAACAATTTTTATTGGCGCTACTGCAACCGATTATTCAGGATATCCTGACTGCAGACCTGAGTATTTTGAAGCTTTTCAAAAAATGGCAGATTTAGCAACAAAAAAAGGCGTTCAAGGCAAAAAAATCAAAATTAAAACACCTCTTTTAAACCTATCAAAAAAAGACATAGTAAAAAAAGGAAGCAAACTTCGCGTTCCATTTGAAAAAACATGGTCTTGCTATAAAGGTGGAGTCAAAGCCTGTGGAAGGTGCGATTCATGCCTTTTAAGGCTTAAAGGTTTTAGAGAAGCAAATATAAAAGATCCTATAGAATATCAATCTTTACCAGATTAACCTCTAGTTTTTCTCTCCCTTCGACTCTTTTTCTTTATAATAAGAATATATATCCATAGAAATTGGAATTGAAACTAGAACTCCGATTAATACAAATAGACATATAAGCGAATCTTCTGGCACATTACCAACAGTATTTTTGCCACCTGTCAAATCATTGAAAAAAAGATTTATTGTCCCAATCCATGGCAACTCGCCTCTAGCTTTCCCTGAAATCCACTCTGGCTCAACTGGTTGACTGGTTATGCCTCCAACCTGATCACAGGTAGGATTTGTCTCAGAGTTGTCACCTTTTGTAATAAAGCCAGAGTTGTCCCAATCTACTTTTATAGGGGTTCCATCCATTGTCATTATTCCAAATTCTGGACAGTAAAGAGGTTCATCTGCATCCTGTTTAATTATCCCACATTCTTTGATTGTGTATGTTTTTTCGTTTCCAACACCTTCGACGTCTATCCAGCACATAGCTCTATGAATTATTTGATCTCTATCACTTCTACCATCTGGATGATAGATTACAACGTCACCATAGTTACCATATTGATAACTATTGCTATCTTTTTCAGCGTAAGGTATAATATCATCTTTGCCATTTATTTTTACAAGTAAAACCATATCTCCTGCATCTATTGTCCCAATACGACCAAAAGGCTCATTTTTATGCATCATGCTTCCAGATTCTATTGCAACCATCGGAGCTCCAAACCACTGGCCAGTATATGCCCATAAAGCCATAAGAATGACGAAAACAATCAGAAATGCCACAAAAACATCTCGCATAATAGAAATCTTAGAGTTTTCACTACGCCAAAAACGAACAAATAAGTTTTTACAATGTTTAAAACAATCTTTGAAATCCATTATGTATCACATTCTTTGGTTGACGTTCTCCTCAGATGAAACAATTTTCTTAGTTTCTGCACCGCAAATAGGACAAACTTTAATATTATCTTCGAATTTTTTACCGCATCCCTGACATCTACAGGTCCATTTAAACTTTTTTGTAATTTTTGATTGATTAATGCCCTCATATCTAATCTTTAGATATTCAGCAACATTTTGGATAGAAAAATCATCTGTTAGAATTACAGAATTCTTGTCATCTTTCTTCAATTCATATGCAAGAGATAAGATTTCTAAATCTGTGTTTGACAATCTATCTATATCACCGGTTTCGACGGCTATCTCTTTAATTTTCGCCATTGCTTTTAGAGATGGAGCTAAAATCACCAATCCTTTTTCTCTAAGAAACTGGAAGTTTTGGTAATCACGACCTCCAGGTTTAAGTTCATCTGAAACGCCTTGTGTTGTAACAATCTGCATGTCTTCAAAATCTAAAGGTTTTCCAGAAAGAATAGCAGATGTATCAAGTATATAAATCTCTAGTTTTTTCATAAATCACATCTTAAAAAGTATTTAATTAAAAAAATTGATTATATCTTTTATTTTAATTGTTTCTTGTTTTCCTGTCTTCATATCTCTAATTGTAACAGCACCTTTCTCAAGTTCTTTTGGGCCTACAATAATTGCGTTTTTTGACCTAATGGAGCTCGCATACTTCAATGATTTTCCAATTCCCCTTCTAAGAAGATCTACATCTACATTCATGCCTTGCCCCCTCATATCCTGTGCTATTTTTAACGATTTATCTATCAAATCTTCGTTTACTGGAATAATATAAGCATCTAGTTCTAAAATTGGAAACTTGTAATCTTCTGTTTCCAAAGCAAGAATTGTGCGATCAAAACCAATTGCAAAACCTGCTGTTGGTGTTTTTTTACCACCGAACAACTCTACCAACTCATATGCTCCACCACCACAGAGTTGTTTTTCTGCTCCAAGGCTTGGCGCCTCTATTTCAAAAACAATTCCTTTGTAGTAATCCAACCCCCTTACAATGCTCATCTTAATCTGGAAATTTTTAATACCAAACGACTCTTTCAAAAGGTTCAGTATAATCTCAAGTTTCATCAACTCTTCTTTTATAGATGGAGTGTTATCAACATACTCAAATATCTTTTTTACATCAGAGGTTTGTAAAATATCTATGAATTTCTCTGCATCTTCTTTAGAAACATCAAAATCCTGTAAAGCACTGACTACATCGTCGAACATTGATTTATCAATCAGAGGTATCAAATATTTTTGGTTATCTTTTGATAGTTTTAACTTCTCAAATAGGGATGAAAGGATATTTAGATTTCCAATGTTCAATTTTATGTTTTTTAATCCTACGCTTTCGAGAATTTTGTATGAAAGAGCTATAAGCTCGGCATAAGATTCAGGAGTATCTGTGCCAATTATCTCACAACCTGCTTGCCTGAATTCCCTGTATCTGCCTTTTTGTGGCCGATCATATCTAAAACAATTACCAAAATAAAACAACTTCAAAGGTTTTGGCTCCATCTGTAGTTTCTCAACGTAAAATCGAATTACTGGAGCTGTTAACTCTGGCCTCAATGCAAGGTCTCTTCCGCCTTTGTCTTTGAAAGAATAAAGCTCTTCAATGATTGCCTCTCCAGATTTTGCTGTAAAAAGTTCTAGATTTTCAAAAGTAGGTGTTTGAACTTCACGATATCCAAAACTTTGAAATGTAGATTTTATGGAATCTTCTACATAACGACGTTTAAACATTTCCTCGGAAGTAAAATCCCTTGTTCCTCTTGGTATTTGGTACACATTTGTGTTGTATAAACAGATTGTTTAATATTCTTTCGACTACAGTCTCTCTTTCAAAAATTCGTCCAACTTATCAAAAGCTTCTCCAAGCATATCTATAGTCGGTAGAATAACCGCCCTAAAATGATCTTTTCCATAAGTTTCAGAAAAGCCTGATCCATGAACAACTAACACATGCTTTGAATTCAAGAAATCCAGTACAAATTCTTTATCGTTTTTCCAAATCCCAGAATCCATAGCCTCAATTTTTGGAAATATATAGAAAGCCCCATGAGGTTTTGCTGTAGATATTCCTTCAATTTCGTTTAATCGTTTATATGAAAAATCTCGACGCTTTCTAAGCTTATCGTTAACCTCTTTAATATGATCTTGTGGTCCTTTTAATGCAGCGGTACATGCAAATTGACAGATTGAGTTTGCACAAAGTCTGCTTCTGGCAATACGCATAAAAGCATCCTGTATCTCATCAAGAATTCCATCATGATGAAACAGAATATAGCCCATTCTCCAACCCGGCATAAGATATACTTTTGAAAAACCATTAAATGTTATCACAGGGACGTCTTTCGCTAGTGTTGCTGTTGCAGTCTGTTTATCATCAAAAACCATATCATCATAAATCTCATCAGAAATGATTGGAACATTATGTTCACCAGCAATGTCAACTATTTCCTTCACAACCTTCTCCGAATAAAGAGCACCAGTTGGATTATTAGGATTAATTACTACAATTCCTTTTGTTTTTTTAGTGACCTTTTTTCTAATGTCATCAACATCAGGCTGCCAATCATCTTCTTCAATACAACGGTAAGAAATTGACTCTGCATCATTAAAATGGGTTATGAGGTTGTATTGCGGATAAGTAGGACCAGGAATAAGAAGCTCATCGTGTGGATTAAGAGAAGCATTCAATAAAATCTGTAACGCCTCAGTAACCCCTGTTGTAACACAGATATCATTTAAAGTATAGTCAACATTATTCCTTTTTTTCTCGCGCTCAATAATGGCATTTCTTAACTCCGCCTCTCCTTCGGAAGGAGAATAGCCATTATGGCCGTCTAATGTTGCTTGATATAACGCATCTTTTATATGCTTTGGAGTGTCAAAATCATATTTGTTAGGATCGCCGATATTTATTTTTAAAACTTTATGGCCTTTTTTTTCTAATTCACGAGCAGGAACCGAAACTTCCCTAATGGCATAATGTACTCCTTGTGAACGTTTAGATGCTTTTATCATATGTACCAGCGATGGCAGGTAATAACATTTATCATAAAAACTTGATGGTACTGGGAGAATCAAATTAAAAAATATTATTTCACAGCATAATCCTGTCGAACAATACATTTAAACTTGTTTTGATTTGGCAAATACTGTACCTTCTGCTCAACTAAAACAGACGACCCATCCTTTCTCTTATGTATTGTTTTAAAAACTATGGGTCCTTCGTTTTTAATTTTATTAATCTTCCCAATAATGTCTTCCTTAGATTCTAATGCATCAAAATCTGAGACATTTAGTGAAAGCAGTTCTTCCTTTGTATAACCAAGCATCTTATACATATTATCATTACAATCTATAACATTTGCATGTTCATCAAAAGTAAAAACAGAATCGAACTCTTCAGACCATGATTTTTCTTGCTCTTTTTCAATAGTTTTAGGAGATTTTACAGAATCTTCAAAAATCTCATCTTTTTTTACACCGACTTTTACTACAGCCAGTTTTAAACTAGCCATAATTCTATCAAGAGAATTTGTCAAATTATTTATTTCATAAATCTCGCTAGACTCAAGATTCACATCCAACTGACCTTTAGATATCGAATCTATATTGTTTGTTAAGTTCTCTATCGGTTTAGTGATAAAATATGATAAAAAAAGTGAAACAAAGAAAGTAACAAGAAGTATTAATCCAATAAGCACATAAGATGTAGATTCAAAACCATTAATGGCACCAATAATCCCTATAGGAATCATAGAAATTGCAAGACACATCAATATTATTAGTGTTCTCAGTCTCGTCTTAAACCCTCCTCAGATCTATATAAGGTATCTATATTATGATTAAGTTCTTTTTCCTCACCAAAAATTTTACTTATATGATTTTTAAAATCAAGTCCATGATTATTTGTAATTATATATTGATCGGTTAGAGAATCTATATATTTAAACAG
>CAYMMP010000020.1:16222-19964 GCA_964391625.1 uncultured Thermoplasmatales archaeon
AGTCCTGTACCACCGTACTTCCTTTTAGAATGTTGTTCAACTTGATAAAACGGTTCAAAAATTCTAATCTGATCTCCAGGCGTTATACCTGTACCATAATCCCTAACACTAAACAAAATATCATTTTCTCTTAATTTAGCCTCAACTTCAATTTTGCTGTTCTCCTGAGAGAACTTTATAGCATTTGTAATAAGATTTCTGAGAATCTGACTCACTCTATCAGGATCCGCTTCTATCGTTGGCAATTCATCTGTTTTAACTACCAATTCTATGTTTTTCTCCTTTCCAAAACCTTCCATAAATTTGACCGTCTCTCTAACAGTTTCAGCAAGGTTTACTTCCACAAAATTAAACTTCAATCTGGCAGCCTCAATCCTTGAGATTTCTAGGAAATCAACAATTATGTTGTCAAGTCTATCTGTATTTCTAATTATAATGGATAAACTTTCCTTTTGTTTGTCTGTCAGTTTTCCAAAATAATCCTTTTCAAGCATCTGTAATTGTGCTTTCATTGGAGTTATTGGTGTTCTCAGCTCATGAGAGGTGATGCTTAAAAATTCAGTTTTTGCACTATCTAGCTCTCTTCGCTCGTCTTTAATTCTAGCCAATGCAGCAGTTGTTTTGTTAAAAGCATTTGCAAGTTTTCCAATCTCATCTCTATTTTTAATATCAAGTTTTACATCATAGTTTCCCTTTTCAACCTCTCTAGTTGCACTATAAAGTTGTTTTATAGGTTTTGATATCGCTTTTGAAATAAGAAATCCGACTAAAGTAGTATTAACTGCAATCAAAATTATAATCGTAATTGCTACTGTCCTTAGCATAGCTGCTTGCTCAATTGGAATTGACTCGGATAAAGAAGATACAGTTATAAGATAAAAATAAAATATTGCGGCAGAAGGCGCAAGTATTCCAACAGTAAAAAATAGGAGGGTTATCTTAACATTGAGCTTCGAAAAGAGGATATTTTGTAAACTAAATTTTTTCCCATCCACCTAGATTCACCCCTCCAAAGGATTTTATTGCTCTATGTGAAGTCTTACTCTCTCGATTAAATCTGATACATTGAATGGTTTTTGAAAGAAATCAACAACGTTTTCTTGGGCGAGCAAACCCTGTTTTCTTGCATCGGAAATTCGTACTACACTCATAAAAGCAATTTTAATATCATTTATTTTTTTTACAATCTCTCCAACTGGGGTTCCTGGCATCATGATATCAAGCAATATCAGGTCAGGTTTTTCCTCTTTAACTTTTTTTAAGCAGTCATCAGCATCAACAGCTTCTATAACTCGATATCCATTCATCTCCAAGATCATTTTTACACTTTGACGGACATCTGGTTCATCATCAACAACTAATATTGATTTTTTCATGATTCTATATTCCATCTTTAAACTAATGTTCCTTGAATCGTTTGTTCATCTATAAAATTTTTGTTTATATGAAAATGATTTGGCATTTTTACACTTTGCAATTTTAACAGATAATCTTTAAATAATATTCATGACAAATGTTAGCAGGATAATGGTTAACATGTAAGAGGTGAATCGAACGAAGATATCGACTAAAAAAACGCTAAACTTTCTGGTTTTTATGATAATATTGGTAGTTCCTTTTCTTTCTGCGATACATACTCTAGGCAAAGGTACTTTCCTAGAATCTTTTGAAAACCCAGAACAGTATGTGCTGATACAACAAAATAATAAATATATAATAGTACAAAAATCAAGTCATCCAAATTTTAATATTAAACTAGGGGACACTTTATTTTATTACAACAATACTGGCAAATTGATTTCCAAAAAAATCTATCAGATCCGTACAATAAATCCAATAAACAAATATTACACCCTTTACATATTTAATGATGAAGATCAACTAATATCTAAAGAGCAGTTAGTTGGCAAGATAATAAAAAAAACAGACACTGGCTTAGCGAACAAAATTTCCATGAATCTTTGGGATCTATCTGTTCATACTCTAAATATTAGGGCTCTTATCACAAGTTAAATTTAAATTAAACAGGAATCAATATTCTCCGAGCTGCCACTGTTTATTAACAACTCTTGTAAAGCTTTATGATATTTAGCAGGATTCGACTCGAGTAGTTTTTTGGCGTAATCTTTTAGAAATTCACCATATTCAATTTCAACTGCAGAATATTGCCATTTTTTATCTTGCCCTTTACCAAAAGCAAGTAAGAAAGCATAAGCAATGGATTTTCCTTTTGTAGTGTCGGGGTGATTTTTAATCTCAGAAAGCGCTTTTTTTTCACCAAAAGTTCTATACGTTCTAGAAACACTATCGGCAAATTTAGCAAGCGATGGAAGAGAGCTATACCTTGGAAGCTCAGAAAGAATCTTCTGCCTTTGTTTATAATTTAAAACAAGCTCTAGTATATCTGAGGGGGCGTCATCTAAAGCAAAAAATTTTTCTGCCATTTCTTCATCGTCAATAAAAGAACTAATGGCATCAAGACCATATGTTTTCCAGTATTTTTCCAGTACCTTATTTGGGGATGCATTGTCAAAAATAACAGGTTCATCCACTTTATCAAGTATAATCTCCAAGCCTTCCCTTTCATATTTGTTTGGTTTTAATTTAGATATAAATTCATCCATATTCGTACCATATGATTTTCCATCCAATATGAACATCTTCTCACCAGATTCTTTAAGAGATTGCTCACGATCGGATACATTCTTTTTTATAAAATCAAAATCGTTTAGTTTACCTGATAGATACTCGTTAAGATATCGCGTATCATATTTAGAATCTAACTTCCGTATAACTTGACCAATTACATCAATAGAAAAATCTTCTGAAATATTGGGCTCTATTAAATACTTAGTAATATTAAAAATAGTATTCTTCTTTAATTTAGCACAATCTTCACATATTGCAAATAGTATATCTGCGGATTTCCAGTGAATTCTAAGATAATTTTTCTTGGTACTTTCTTTATTCTTAACAAGTTCTGGTTTTAAATCTCTACAAGCAGCTACGCCATTTTTTAACGACAAACCTATTTTTTCGATTATAAACTTGATAAAATCCTTTGGAGGCGCAGCATCTACACCTGTAGAAATAAAGCCGTTATTCCAAGAATAGATGTGTAAACGTTTTTTTAAAGCAATATCTTTAATGCCAAGTAATCTAAGAACAGGATCATCAACATATTGAAATGCAATTAATTTTTCTTTTTCGGCTTTCCCTCGTTGTGCATAAGCAATATCGCCTGTTGGGTATTTTGAAACAGCCAGATAAGGTGCCTTTTTGGAATTAGCGATAGAAATTGTTCCAGCAAATGCCCCTTCCAATCCTTTTTTATTTGAGAGTTTTTCCAGTTTTTTTGTATCTTCATTAAACCTGCTTATTTTGTCCAAGTTTTTTTTAATTTTATCAAAATACTTTTGGGACACACGATCTTCATATGTTGGTAAGATTAAATAAGGGTCTTTTTTTATTTTTTTGGCATTTTCAACTAACCTTTTTTCCATTGACTTTGATGCGGTCCTTGCAAAAGTTCTCATCCTACGATTTTTTTTAGCCATTTAGAAGAACCCCAATTTTGGAATAGTATTTTAATGTATTTCCTTTAGTATAAAGTTTTTTATTAACTTTATTGTTTATAATCTTTTATGAAAGTTTATGATGCAATTTTATCAAGAAGAAGTATTAGACGTTTTCAACAAAAAGAAATATCTATAGATTTACTTAAAAAATTTGTAAACGCAGC
>CAYMMP010000021.1:0-19343 GCA_964391625.1 uncultured Thermoplasmatales archaeon
CAATATGGCTTTCATTACCCTGTTGTTTTGAAGCCATATCCAGATGTTTTGATGTCTTGTTTTCATATGACCGCCTGTTTTTACTGTTCTCAGTATTATTTTTATTTTTGTATATATATAAATATTTCTGTACAATTGTGTCCATTTGCACACTAATTTCAATTTTCTTTCAAAAAACAATCATTTAAAAGATAAGGTAAATATACATGCGAACGCATACAAATTAATCGTTGATATGGACGAACCAAATTTACAGGTTGGCAGGATGGAGAGAATAAAAACAGGCATTAGTGGATTAGACAACATTCTACAAGGAGGTTTTCCAAAAAAGTCTATAACTTTAGTTTCAGGCCCCCCTGGTGGTGGAAAGAGCATACTTTGTTTCCAGTTCCTTTATGAAGGAGTAAAAAACGGTGAAAAATGCCTGTTTTTAACACTTGACAAAAAGGTGGAAGGATTATTAGAGCAAGCAAGAGAGCTAGGATTGGATTTTCAGCCAGCTATTGAACAAAATCTTGTTAAATTTATGTTTTTAAACATCAATCAAAAATTAATCTACGAAACAATGACGAATGAAATCTTGACAGGAGAATATGATAGAATAGTACTTGATTCAATCACACCTTTATCTGAAATGCCAATTTACATCAGAAATCCTGAAGATTTAAACATAGATACAAGTAGTATGGCTATGCATGATGATTATTCTGATAACGCAAATCTACCTACCAGACGTTTACATCTTCTCTATATAATGAACGCTCTTGAATCTTCAACAGCCACATCAATTGTAACTTCTGAATTGCCCTCTGGCTCTCATCTATTGTCGCGAGATGGAATCTCAGAGTTTTTAGCAGATGGCGTTATAACCCTTAGCCTTGACCCCACTATGGATCGGAGAAAACTATCTGTTATGAAAATGAGAAATACAAAACACACTCTTAGACCACAAGACATAGTAATAGATTCTGGCGGAATTAGACTCATATAAAGGGCATTGCTTTATGTTTCATGATTACAAACCTCCAAAAGAGCTTAGAGCGCTTTTTATCATTCATTATTCTCCGCTTTTACTTATGATTCTAATAGGTCCTTTAACAGCGATTTATGGTGTTTGGAAATTGCCAATAAATATGTATCTTAGTATTATCCTAGGGATTGTTATTTTCCTATTAGGTAGCTTCCTGTATTTTAGATGGGAAATCTTTTGGCATAAAACATATAAAGGACAATTGGTAACTGACGGGATTTTTCAATATTTAAGACATCCTCATTATACTTCTCTGATACTAATTGGATTTGGGCTAGCCTTTTTCTTTTATTCTATTGCAGCCCTACTAATCGCATTTATTGCCATACCAATAATGATAATTAGTATTTTTGATGAAGAAAAGTTATTAGTAAAGCAATATGGAAAAGAGTACGAAGAATATATGAAAAAAGTACGTTGGAGAATGATTCCTAGACTTTTTTGAATTTACTCTAATACTAGTAATAACATTTATATACAGTATCTATTATGCCATAATTCCACATCCTTACCAGACATCTATCGGGCAATTCAATTTTTGAAACCCGACAGCAGACAGCCTAACAGTATTGTTTTTGGCGGTTTGTGAAATGTCACGGTTTGGAAATAATAACAATACACATCTGATAAATCTAAAAATAACTATAGAGGGTATATTATGCCTGAAAGACATCGTCCAAGAAGAGGATCAATGGGCTTTTCGCCACGAAAAAGAGCTAAAGCTCAAACGCCACATATTAAAAGCTGGCCTGAAGGATTAGACAAACCAAAAATCCAAGGATTTTTAGGTTATAAAGCAGGTATGACACATGCTTTTGTAGTCGATTATCGTCCTACGTCAACCACATCTGGAAAAGAAGTTATCATGCCTGTTTCAGTTGTTGAAACGCCACCAATAAAAGTAGCAGCTGTTAGAGCATATAAGGAAACCTATAATGGGTTGCAAACAATTGGTGAAATGTGGGCTGAAAAGCTTGATCCTGAACTAGCAAAACAACTTCCTTTGGCAAAAAAACAAAAAAAGAAAAACTGGGATTTTATAAAAGATGCTGATGAGATGCGTGCCATAATTTACACTCAACCCAAACTTGTAACTGGGGTTCCTAAAAAGATCCCAGAAATAAGAGAATTCAGAATAGGTGGAGGAACAATAGAAGAACAAATTGAGTATGCAAAAAAGATACTTGGTAAAGAAGTAAAGATCAATGAAGCGCTAAATGAAGGAGATATGATTGATACTATTGCCGTCACAAAGGGCAAAGGTTTTCAAGGGCATGTAAAAAGATGGGGTGTTAAATTACTAACACATAAAAATAGTAAACACCGTAGAATGATAGGTACACAAGGTTCTTGGCATCCTAACTGGGTACAGGCAACAGTTCCAAATGCAGGTCAAATGGGATATCACCAAAGAACAGAGTATAACAAACGTGTTTTAAAGATAGGTGAAAAAGGCGAAGAAATCACACCTGCGGGTGGTTTTCCACATTATGGTGTTGTAAAAAATTCATACATTCTTCTACATGGTTCTATACCGGGACCTGCCAAACGGTTAATCAGTATGAGAGATGCCATTAGATATCAACGTGGCGTAACAGTTGAAAAGGCAGAAATAAGCTACATCTCAACAACAAGTAAGCAAGGGGTATAAAAATGGTCAAAGTGAATGTCTATGGAATTGATGGTTCTTCAAAAGACAAAATAGATTTACCTGAAGTTTTTAACACACCTTACAGACCAGATATTATTAAAAAATCATTCAACACATTACACTCAAACAAAAGGCAGGCATACGGTGCTAATTATTTAGCAGGTACAAAACATGCAACAGCCTCTGTTGGAAAAGGTAGAGGTACATCACGTGTTCCAAGACTTACCCAAGGCAACCGAGCAGCATTAGCACCATGCGTTGTTGGTGGAAGACGTGCTCACCCGCCAAAACCAGAACGCAACTGGAAAGAAAAGATGAATAAAAAAGAAAAGCAGTTAGCTAAAAACTCGGCAATAGCTGCTACAGCAAACAAAGAAATCGTTATAAAACGTGGGCACAAATTTGATGAAAAGACAACCCTACCAATCATAGTTGATGATAAATTTGAAACAATTAAAAAGACAAAAGATGTAATAACTGCTCTTGAAAAAATTGGGGTTTACGATGACGTTCTTCGTGCAGAAAATGGTAAACATATACGTGCTGGAAAAGGCAAAATGAGAGGGCGCAAGTACAGAATTCCAAAATCTATTCTTATTGTTACTACAAAAGACGATATTCTAAAAAGCTCAAGAAATCTAACAGGCGTTGATATTGTTAAACCAAGCCAAATTAACATAGAACACATTGCACCTGGCGGGGATGCCGGTCGCCTTACAATTTTTACTAAATCGGCTATTAAAGAGATAGGAGGAGCAAAATAGATGGACCCTTACGATATAATTTATCATCCTTATGTTACAGAAAAAACCATGAACTTTATGGATAAAAACAATGCTCTTGAATTTGTTGTTAAAAGAGATGCAAATAAAAAAATGATCAAAGACGCAATAGAAAACATGTTTGAAGTAAAAGTAAAACAAGTAAAAACGAGAGTTACAAAAACAGGAAAACATGCAATTGTGATATTTATGCCTGAGTTCAAAGCAGAAGATATTGGAATGAGGATTGGAATATTCTAGAGGTAAAAATATGGGAAAAAGATTAATTCAACAAAGACGAGGCCGAGTAAACAGTCGTTTTGAGATTCCATCACATAAATACAAAGGAAAAATTAAGTACCACCAAGATAGAAATAAAAAGGAAGGGGTAATTGAAGATATTATCCATGATCCTGGGCATACGACTCCCCTTGCTTCTATAAAATTAGATGACAATACAAAAGCCCTTACACTTGCTCCCGAAGGGGCAAAAATTGGTGATAAAATTAAATTTTCTGAGGATAGGCAAGATGTTGGAATTGGAAACGTTTTACCTCTTAGTAGCATTCCTGAAGGTACTCCAATTTATAATATAGAAATTTCTCCCGGCGATGGTGGAAAACTAGTACGTGCTGGCGGAACTACAGCTACTGTTGCTTCACACGACAAAAATCGCACAGTTATTCAACTTCCATCAGGTCAATTCAAGGCAGTCGATTCAAGTTGCCGTGCAACAATTGGAATTGCTGCAGGCGGTGGAAGAAAAGACAAGCCTTTTGTAAAAGCAGGTAAAAAATATCATGCTTATAGAACTCGAGGTAAATTATATCCTGTCGTACGTGGTGTTGCAATGAATCCTGTTGCGCATCCTCATGGTGGAGGTGCACATCAACACGTTGGTAAACCATCATCAATAAAACGTGGTGCATCACCGGGTAGAAAAGTTGGAAGTATTGCAGCTAAAAGAACCGGGAGGAAGTAAGTATGGCATCAAAAAAAGGATTTGGAAGTTCTGCAAGAAGTAGAAGAAAAGCAAAGAGAAAAAAGATTGAGATTAAAAAGAAAGAATTTGCATACCGTGGCCTTAGTCTTGAAGAATTGCAGAAGCTTACTATCGAAGAATTCATGCCTCTTCTTCCATCTAGAATGCGCAGAACCCTAAAAAGAGGATTAACGGTACGGCAAGAAAAACTCTTAAGAGATATTGAAAAAACAACTCCTGGAACCCCCATTAAAACACATTGTCGCAATATGATAATTCTTCCTAATTTTGTTGGTCATACCTTTAATATTCATAACGGAAAAGAATTTCAGCGTGTTGATATACAGCCAAACATGATCGGTCATTATCTTGGTGAATTTGCATTAACTAGACAAAAAGTGACGCATACAGGACCTGGTGTTGGAGCAACTAGATCATCTAAATTTATGCCTTTGAAGTGATGAAAAATGAAATATTCAGTTGATATTGATCCAGATAAAAGCGCAAAAGCATATGGATACGAACTTCACTGCAGTAGGAAAGATGCACAAAACCTAGCTAGAGCAATAAGGGGCATGAAAACAGAGGATGCTAAAAAATATCTTCAAGACATAATAGATCTAAAGCGGCCATTACCTACAATTTATCATAAAAGAAAAAGAGCACATAAAAAGGGAATCGGTCCGGGAAGCTATCCTAAAAGAGCTGCAAAATATATGCTTAAAACTTTAGAAAATGCAGAAAATAATGCTGAATACAAAGGATTTGATGTTGAAAACATGAAAATCAAACACATCTCCGCGTATGGGGGGAGAGTTGTTAGAGGCATTATGCCAAGGGCTCATGGAAGATCGGGTAATAAGAATAAAATTGTAACGGATATTGAAATAATTATAGAAGAGGTAGAGTAATGACAGGTGAGCGAAGTTTCATAAGAGAAAATACGAATCGCATACTCATAAAAGAATTCCTTATCAAAAAAATTGAGGGGGCCGGTTTTGGTGGTATGAGTATACAAAGAACTCCTATGGGAACAAGAATAAATATTCTCGTTGAGCGTCCAGGAATGGTCATTGGCAAAGGTGGCAGCAAGATAAAAGAGCTTACAGAATCCATAAAAGAAAAGTTTAACGTTGATAACCCGCAGATAGAAATAGAAGAAGCAGGAAGCAGAGCTTCACTCAATGCTCAGATAATGGCAGAAAAACTTTCAGAAGCTTTAGAGCGTGGATGGCATTTTAGACGAGCAGGTCATTCAACTGTAAGGAGAATTATGCAATCTGGCGCTAAAGGGTGTCAGGTCATAATTGCTGGTAAACTTACTGGAGCACGTCACAGAACTGAGAAGTTTACAGAAGGACATGTTAAATATTGTGGCGAAACAGCTCGTGAGGTTATGGATGAAGGTTATGCAACAGCAAAGATGAAACCAGGCATTATAGGAGTAAAAGTAAGAATTATGAAACCTGATTCAAAGCTTCCTGATGAGATTAAACTAAAAATCCCAGAATCTGAAAAACCAAAAGAGGAAAAGAAAGAAGTAAAAAAGGTCGAAGAGAAAAAAGAAGTAAAAAAGACCGACATTAAGAGAATAAAAGATATGAAAGGTGTTGGTCCTTCAGTTGTTAAAAAGTTAGAAAAAGCAGGTTTTAAGTCATTGGAAGAATTGCTTGAACTTGATGCTGATGATGTCAAAGCAATTGAAGGGATAGGTAACAAAACGGCTGAAAATATTTTGAAAAATCTTAAAAAATTCCTTGAAGGGGTTGAATAAATATGGTGCTTAAGGCTAAAGAACTCAGAGAACTCACCCCCGAAGAAAGGCGTGAGAAACTCAATGAATTGAAAAGCGAACTTATGCATGAGCGTGGAGTTGCTGCAATGGGTGGTTCTCCAGCATCACCTGGTAAAATCAGGCAGCTGAGGATGTCTATTGCAAAAATTCTCACGATTATGCGGGAGGAAGGAGAAACATAAATGAGTGACATATGTGACGTATGTGGTCTGCCTAAAGAAATCTGTGTCTGTGAGGATATCGCAAGAGAACAACAAAAAATCACAGTTGCAGTTGACAAACGCCGATACGGGAAAATGATGACCGTCATAGATGGCATAGATCCCCATGAACTAGATATCAACGCTTTGATAACACAACTGAAATCAACATGTGCATGCGGCGGTACAATAAAAGAAGGAAAAATTGAATTACAAGGAGACCACAGAAACAAGGTCAAAGAAACCCTAGAGAAAATGGGGTTCATGGTTGAAGTGATATAAAATCGCAATTGATCTCGACAAATCCCATGCAATATGGTCCTCTAGGAGAGGATATCATGGATGAAAAAGCATTGGCAAGAGATGAATTAATAGGATTAAAAGTGAAAATCAAAGAATGCGATGATCCGTACTGGAATGATAAATCTGGTACAATAATCGACGAAACAAAGAATACTTTCACAATTGAAATCGAGGAACAACAAAAAATGATTGCGAAAAAAATTGCGAAGTTTGAATTTGACATTGAGGATGAAAAAATCACAATAGATGGTTCAAAAATAATGTATAAACCTGAAGACAGAATTAAAAAAGTAAGGTGAAAAAAGTGGTAGAAAAAAAGAACGAATCAAGAAACATTGGAATTAATGTTACACCGCCATCTGAGAGTTGTAGCGATAAAAATTGTCCATTTCATGGAACGCTTCCTGTTAGGGGGCAAGTCTTAACAGGTGTGGTATCGTCAACGAAGATGACTAACTCGATTATTGTCAAAAGAGAATATATGCATTATGTTCCAAAATATGAGCGTTATGAAAGAAGGACTTCAAAGTATGCTGTTCATCGCCCGCCTTGTATAAAAGTCAAGGCTGGAGATCGAGTTAGAATAGCTGAATGTCGTCCACTTAGTAAAACAATATCATTTGTAGCAATTGAAAAAATATAATGGTGAAAGAGTATGAAAGGCATTGCTGGAAAAACAATGAGAGGCTTGCCAGTTGGCGCACGTCTTGAATGTATTGACAACACTGGTGCAAAAGTTGTTCAAATAGTTATGACTCCAAAGCTTAAGGGAACCCATCGCAGGTATCCTAGGGCAGGTATCGGAGACATGGTAATAATTAGTGTAAAAAAAGGTGCTGTTGATATGAGAAGACAGCTTTTGAAAGCAGTTATAGTTCGTCAAAAAAGACCATTTAGGCGCTCAGATGGTACAATGGTACAGTTTGAGGACAATGCCGCTGTTATTGTAACAGACACTGGCGAAACAAAAGGAACAATGATCAAAGGACCTGTAGCTCTCGAAGCAGCTGAGAGATATCCAAAGATAGCTGCAAATGCATCAATAATAGTTTAAGGTGATAGTTAAATGAGTTCAATTAAACCAGGAAAACAAAGAAAAATGTTGTACAATGCACCACTTCACAAAAAAAGGAAGTGGGTGTCTTCACATTTAGAAGAGAATTTACTGTTAAAATATGATAAAAGATCAGTGCCTGTAATAAAAGGAGATACTGTAAAAGTTATGAGGGGTAGTTTCCGTGGCCATGAAGAAAAGGTTGCCAAGGTAAACATTAAAAAAAGCTATCTTGAAATCGAAGGGATCACTATGAGCAAGGCTGACGGGAACAAGATTGCCAAACCTATTCATCCAAGCAATGTTATGATTACAAAACTCAATCTAACTGATAAATGGCGAAGAAGAAAACTAGAAAAAGGACTTTCTGAAGAAGCAAAAAAAGAAATAGAAAAGGAAGCAGAAGAGCAAATCAAAGAGGCAGAAGAAACCAAAAAACAAGAAGAACTTGAGGAAGAGAAAGAAGAGTTGGAGGCAGAAGAAGAACCAAAGGAACCTGCAACTACTGGGAAGAAAAAAGAGGAGACGAAAGAAAAGAAAGAACCTGCAAAGAAAACAGCAGAAAAAAAAGTAGAAGAGGAGATACAGGAAAAACCAAAGGCAAAGGCAACAAAGAAACCTGTAGCGAAAAAAACAGAGGGCAAAAAAGCTCCTGCCAAAAAGAAAACAACAACAAAAAAAGCAACCCCTACAAAAAAGAAGGAGGGAAAATAGATGAGTAAACACTTGAAAAGATTGAACGCGCCAAGAGTTCTACAACTCCATAGAAAAGAGAGAACTTGGACCATAAGGTCATCTCCAGGTACCCACAAATTAGAAAAATCTGTTCCACTTGGAATGATAATTCGAGACTATCTGAATCTTGCTGATACTTTAAATGAAACAAAGAAAATTATTACAAGCGGAGAAATACTTGTTGATGGTGCTGTTAGAAAAGATTACAAGTTTCCATGCGGATTGATGGATGTAATTTCAATTCCAAAAATGAAAAAAGATTATCGTGTTTTATATGACCGCAGAGGAAAAATAACAATAGAGGCAATTAAAGCCGCAGAAGCAAATTGGAAGCTATGCCGTATAGAAAATAAAACTATTCTAAAGGGTAAAAAAATCCAACTAAACTTACACGATGGTAGGAATCAACTTGTTAAAAAAGACGAATACAAGACAGGAGACGTATTGAAGATTTCTTTCAAAGATAATAAGATTGAAGACGTATTTAAATTTGAGAAAGGGAACGTTTCAATGATCATTGGTGGTAGCCATATCGGAGAACTCGCAAATATAGATAACATAGAAGTAATAGAATCATCAAAACCTAATCTCACCAAAATGAAAGGATCTACTGAATTTACTACCCTTCAAAAATATGTTTTTCCAATAGGTAAAAACAAACCTGTTATTGAACTACCCGAGGTGAAAATACAATGACTGAGAAGAAAACAATAAAAAAACAAGAAAAACCAAAGACAGCGAAGAAGAAAGTAGAAACAAAGAAAAAAACAACGAAACAAATCAAAACCAAATCTAAAATGGATCCAGAGAAAAAGAAAGAATTGTATTTTCCAAAAGTTGATAAAGTTACAGTAAACATTGGCGTAGGTGAAGCTGGGGAACGATTAAAAAAGGCAGAAAAGGTGCTTCAAAATCTTACTGGCCAAAAACCAATAGAAACTCTTTCAAAAACCACGAATAAAGATTGGGGACTTCGAAAATTAATGCCAATTGGATGTAAGGTAACCTTGCGCGGTAGCAGAGCAGAGCAATTTATAGTTGAAGCTCTTAGCACAAGAGAAAACAAAATGGCAGACTATTCGTTTGATGATGAAGGAAATCTTTCCTTTGGAATTCCAGATCATACGCTTTTCAAGAGTCAAAAATATGATCCAAATATTGGAATATTTGGAATGGACATAAATATAACAATGAAGAGACCGGGATATCGTATTAAAAATAGGCGAATAGCAAGAAGAAGAATTCCACATAAACATCGTGTTAAGAGAGAAGAAACGATGAAACTTTTCTCAGAGAAATTTAACGTGGAGGTAATCTCATGAAGATAAAAGAGAAAAAGAAAAACTACGGTAGAATCAAAGGATGCGAAAGATGCGGAAGGAAAAGAGGAATAATCAGATTATATGGACTACATCTCTGCCGACAGTGTTTCAGAGAAAAAGCAGAAGAGATGGGGTTCAAAAAATTCTCGTAGGAGGCTGAAAAAGAAATGTTAAATGATCCACTTGCAAATGCTCTATCATCACTAAAAAATGCAGAAATAAAAGGAAAAGGCATCTGCAATATTCAACCTTCATCAAAATTAATAGGAGGAGTCTTGACTCTTCTCAAAGAAAAAGGATACATCAGTAATTTTGAACGCATTGATGATGGAAAATCAGGTTTATTTAAGGTACAGCTTAAAGGAAACATAAACGATTGTGGTGTTATAAAACCAAGATATCCAATTAAAAAAGAGGATCTTGATAAATGGGAATCACGTTATCTTCCTGCCCAGCATTTTGGATTGCTTATTCTGACGACAACAAAGGGCATTGTTTCTCAAGATGAAGCGAAAAAGAATGGAATCGGAGGTAAACTGCTAGCATATGTTTACTAGATACAAGAGGTGAAGAACAATGGTTATGATAAAAGAAGTGAAAGAACAGATAAACCTCCCGGATGGCGTAACTGCTACATTAGAAAACAATATTCTTACAATAAAAGGTGAAAAAGGCGAACTATCAAGAACGTTTTCACATCCAAAAATAAATATAAAAATGAATGGAAACGTTATAGAGATTCGAAGTGAAAATGTTAGACGTAAAGAAAAGGCATTGATTGGTACGTTTGTAGCCCACATCAACAATATGATAAAGGGCGTTACTGAAGGCTTTGAATATCATATGAAAACTGTGTTCTCTCATTTTCCGATAAAAACATCTGTTGAAGATAATTATTTTGTTATTCAGAATTTTCTTGGGGAGAGATCTCCCAGAAAAGCTAGGATCATTGATGGCGTAACTGTTGAAGCAAAGGGTGAAGATACAATAGTTACTGGCATCGATAAAGAAAAAGTAGGACAAACTGTAGCAAATATTGAGCGAGCAACACGGGTTAAAAATAGAGACATAAGAGTGTTTCAGGATGGAGTTTATCTTGTAGGGGGCAAATAATCATGGCAGAAAAAAAAGTGACAAAAACAGATAATAAAGAGAAAACAATAAAACAAACTCAAGCCAAAGCCAAACCTAAAACAAATACAAAAAAGAAACAACCAGTAAAAAAAATAGAAAAGGCAAAAACGACGAAAAAGAAAGTTATTGAAAAAAAGACAGCAGTAAAGAAAACAGAGAAAAAAATACCCGCTAAAAAGACTGCTACAAAAAAGAATATCGAAGAGAAAAAAGAAGAAAAAACAGAAGAAAAGATGCCTGAGAAAGAAGAAAAAGAGGAAGAAAAAAAGTATCAAGTCAAGAAAAAGCCCAAGATACCTAAAGAAATTAAAAAGAAGCTCGCCCTCAGAAAAGAAATTAAAAATAGAACCCCTGAATTTTTACGAGAGGAATGGTTCCGCTATAAACGCATACCTAAAAATTGGCGTCGGCCAGATGGTATAACCTCTAAAATGCGTAGAAATTTTAAATATAGGCCAAGCCTAGTACGTGTTGGCTTCCGAGGCCCACGTGAGGTGCGTGGTTTACACCCATCTGGTTTTGAAGAGATTCTTGTTTACAATGTAAATGACTTGAGTAACATAGATCCAAAAACACAGGCTGTACGCATTGGTGGAAAAGTTGGTACAAGGAAAAGAACGGCTATCGAAAAAAAGGCAGAGGAACTTGATATTAGGATACTTAACATGTGAGGTTTAACTATGACTGATTTAAGAAATCAAAGAAGAATGGCTGCTGATCTTCTAAAATGCGGCGTAAATAGAGTTTGGATGGACCAAGATCGTCTAGAAGAGATTGCCAAAGCCGTGACAAAAGAGGATATTCGTGTTTTAATTAAAGGAAAAGCAATAAAATGCAGACAAATCAGAGGTATTTCTAGCGGTAGAAAAAAATTCATATCAAATCAAAAGGAAAAAGGTCGAAGACGCGGTCACGGTTCACGTAAAGGTGCAAAATATGCCCGTCTACCTAAAAAAGATCGTTGGATTAAAACGATTCGTCCAATCAGATCATATCTTAAATCTCTTAGAAACGAGAATCAGATTGATAAAACGACGTATAGAAAATATTACAGAAAAGCAAAAGGTGGTGAATTTAGAAGTAAACACCATTTAAAAACACATATGTTATCTGACGGAATTATAAAAGAGGAGGTCAAAAAATGACGAAGGGACCTAGATATCATGTTAAGTCAAGACGTCGACGTGAAGGTATAACTGATTACAGACACAGACTTAAACTTCTAAAATCTAGAAAAGTTAGATTGGTTATCAGAAAATCATTAAAGAATATTCAAATACAATTTATTGAATATAAGGAAGATGGTGACAATATTCTAGTTACCGCAAACTCAAAAGAGCTTATCAACAAATACAATTGGAAGTTTTCCACTTCCTCAACACCTGCTGCATATCTCACAGGATTGATTGCAGGCAAGCGTGCAAAGGACAAGGGGATTAACGAATGCGTGCTTGATATGGGGAGATATATGCCTACAAGTGGCAATAAAATTTTTGCATCCCTTAAAGGAGTGGTTGACGTAGGTTTAGACTGCCCACATAGCGAAGAAAAAATACCTAGCGAAGAGAGGATTCTTGGAAAACACTTGGATGAAAAGATTGCTACTGCTGTTAATGATATTAAAACTAAGATAATAGGTGATAAATAATGCCTGGACGAGGAGCAAGAAGAGGTAGGGGGAACAAGCCACCTGCTAAAAGAGAACCAATAACTGTGGATTGGGAGCCGAAAACCAAACTAGGCAAAATGGTTAGAAGCGGACAGATTACAACTATGGGGGATGCTTTAGCATCGGGACTTCCGATTAGAGAACCAGAGCTTGTTGACATTTTGCTTCCTGAAATTGATGATGAAGTAATTGATGTTAATATGGTCCAGCGTATGACTGATTCTGGCCGTCGTGTAAAATTTGTGATTACTGTTGCGGTTGGCAACAAAGATGGATTTATTGGATTCGGGCAAGCTAAAGGAAAAGAAGTAGGCTCTAGCATAAGAAAAGCAATTAGTAATGCAAAATTAAACATTATTGAAATTCGCAGAGGATGTGGTTCTTGGGAATGTGGATGTGGTAAACCTCACACTGTTCCTTTCGCAATTCATGGAAAAAGTGGCAGTGTCGAGATAACTCTCAAACCAGCACCCCGTGGCTTAGGTCTTGCAACTGGAAATGTAGCAAAAAAGATTCTTACTCTTGCAGGTGTGAAGGACTGTTGGGCATTCACAAAAGGCAAAACAAAAACTACTGTTAATTATGCTAAGGCCGTTTTTAATGCACTTCAGGATAATGCAGAGATGAGAGTTATGCCTTATGAAAAGCAGAAAATCGGCATAACAACAGGAAGTATTGAGGCCATTAATAAAACTGAAGAGCCTCGACAAGAAAAAGTAGAAGAGGCAGAGGTAAAAGAAGAGAAACTTAAAGAGAAGACGGAGGAGAATTAGATGACATACGCAGCAATCAGAGTTAGAGGGACTGTTAATATTAATCCAAATGCAAAAAAAACATTGGAACTTTTAAACTTAACAAAAACAAATCATTGTGTGATTATCGACGAAAATCCTATCACAAAAGGAATGCTTAATGTTGCAAAGGACTATATAACGTGGGGAGAAGTTGAAAAAGATGTGCTTTCAAAGCTTATAATGTCTAGAGGAAGATTGGAAGGGAACAAACAACTAACAGATGAATATATTAAAACTGCTACATCCTATACATCCATACCCAAGCTTTCTGAAGCTATAGTTGATAACAAATTTAAATACAAAGAAATACCAAATGTAAAGCCGATTTTTAGATTAAATCCACCTAAGAAAGGCTACGAAGGAATTAAAAGATCTTTTAAAAACAAAGGCGCTCTTGGCTATCGTGGAAAAGAGATTAACAAACTTATTGAGCGGATGATATAAAAATCTTTGAATTTTCCAAAAGGTTTTTATATTCTACCTGTCTTATTTTAGTAGAGAAGAGGGACATAATATGGAAGAAACGCTGTATAATATTGAGATTCATAAGGATGATGACGGGTATTTAGGTAGATTATTCTCAGATGTTGACGGAGTAAAAGAGTTTAAAAATGAATACCTGGACAAACTTTTAAGAGACATCACAATAGACATGCAGCTTGCACTTGAAGAATTTTCAAACAGAACTTCAGAATTTCCTGAACTCCCTGAAGTTAAGTAAATAACTTGATTTTTTAGGGGTAAGCTTTTTAAACGTTTCTGATATTTGGTGCTGTTACTGTTTATAAGATATGGTGAATGAATTGAAATATACCCGATTTGAAAAAGCGCGTATAGTCGGAGCACGTGCTTTACAAATTTCGATGGGCGCCCCGTCGCTTATTAAAATACCAAAGGAATTAATTTCGCCCATCGATATAGCAATGCTTGAGTTTAAAGAAGATGCAATTCCCATCACTGTAAAAAGACCTGAATAATAAAGAGGATCTTTATGGCTGAAGAAAAAACAAAGGAAGAAAAAGAAGCATCAAAAAAAGAGGAAGAATCCCTGGCAGTATCTGAAGAGACATATATGACGTCTGGTGTTCACATAGGTACAAGACAAAAAACATCAGATATCAAGGAGTTTGTCTATAAAGTTAGAAACGATGGATTGTATATTATTGATGTCAAAAAAACAGATGACCGCATTAAAAAAGCAGCAAAGTTTATTGCAAAATTCGATCCAAATAATGCCTTAGCTGTTTCTGTAAGACAATATGGTCAAAAACCTATACAAAAACTTGCAGAATACACAGGAATTCAAATTCTTGATGGGCGTTTTAGGCCAGGAACTCTAACAAACCCCAACTCCAAAGGTTTTCTTGAACCTGAACTCTTAATTGTTACCGATCCTTTGGCAGATCAACAGGCACTTCACGAAGCAAAAAACGTCGGTATTCCGGTTGTAGGTCTCTGTGATACTAACAATGAGACCAGATATCTAGACATGGTAATTCCAACAAACAACAAAGGCAGAAGAGCTCTTGCTTTGGTATATTGGCTTCTTGCACGTGAAATCTTAAAAGAACAGGGTAAAATCAAATCATATGATGAATTTAAACCAACCGTCGAAGATTTTGAAGCAGAAATATAAAACAGATTTTTTTATATCGTACTACCAGCTTACATTTAGGGGTAAAGGGAGATAAAATTTGCACATAAAAGTAAGTGACAACATAGTTCTCGTTGGAACAGCACATATATCTAAAGATAGTGTTGAAGAAGTAAAAGAAGTTATAGAAGAATTTAAACCAGATATTGTTGCTGTAGAGCTGTGCCAAAGGCGGTATGATGCAATTACGAAGAAAGATAAATGGGAAAATACCCCTGTTTCTCAATTAATCAAAGGCAATAATGCTTATCTACTTCTAGCTCAAACGTTCCTTGCTTCTATACAGCGCAAGCTCGGTAAAGAATATGGTATAGAGCCAGGCTCTGAGATGATTGCTGCAATGAAAGAGGCAAAACAGCATAACTTAGATGTAGCACTTGTAGATCGAGATATCTCTGTTACATTGAAACGTGCTTGGCGGAAAATGGGTTTCAGGGAGAAGTTTAGACTTGCTTGGGAATTTTTGAAAGCTATTGTAGGCTACGATGAAGAGGAAATGGAAGAACTGGATCTCAAGGAACTCATGAATCAGGATGTGATATCCACCCTCATGGAAGAGTTCAAGGAAATTGCCCCAAGTGTTGCAGATGTTTTAATCCATGAAAGAGACCAGTATATAGCAAAAAAGATACTTGACGAAAGTAAAAAAGGAAAAGTCGTAGCAGTTGTTGGTGCAGGTCACCTAAAAGGCATACAAAAACATCTTAAGAAAGGAAAAATAGATATAGATTTGAAAGAACTAGATTATGTTCCAAAGAAACGTATCAGCATTCTAAAAATAATAGGATATGCTGTTCCTGTTATCTTTGCTGTTTTCATTGTTTATATATATATGACATACGGCGCAGGTAGAACTTTTGATGCATTAATATGGTGGGTCATTATAAATGGGAGTTTTTCAGCAATTGGAGCACTAATTGCACGTGCCCATCCATTTTCAATAATAACAGCTTTTGTTGCAGCACCAATTACATCTTTGAATCCTGCTATTGCGGCTGGTTGGGTCGCAGGTTATGTAGAATTCAAGATGAGAAAACCTGTGGTACGAGATTTCAAAGCACTTAGTAAACTTGATAGTTTTAAAGACATTTGGAACAATAAAGTTATAAGACTTTTAACGGTTGTAGCACTGGCAAATATAGGAAGTATGATGGGAACCTTTGTAGCTTTTCCGTATCTTCTGAGGTATTTATGAAAAAAAGAAAACAATGGGATGATAAAAGAGTATATGCGTCGTTTCATGAAGTTCCACCTAGAGATTACATGTATTTTCCAAAAGGAACTATTGAGGTAAGCAGACCTGGAAAGTTCAGTAGAATTGAAATACAGCATCTCTTAATCTCTATGTCTTTGCTGACTCTGGCCTTTGCATTTGCATTAACTCCGTTTAATCTTCGTTCGGGATTTGACTTTAATCGTTTACCATTAGGGATTGCAACCTCGTTTTTAGCTATTGTAACTGCCTTTTTCTTCCATGAGATATCGCATAAATTTATGGCTCAAAAGAATGGTCTTTGGGCAGAATATAGAATGTTTCCTCAGGGATTATTATTGGCATTTATCTTGGGGTTTTCTTTAGGATTTGTGTTCGCAGCTCCTGGAGCAGTGATGTTTAGAGGAGGATCGAGAGATTTCGAAACGGGAAAAATAGCAATGGCTGGCCCTCTAGCAAATATAATTATCACATCAATAACGCTTCCAATCTTTTTATTTGTAGTTTTTGAAAATGCAACATTAGCTTATATTATTGGTTTGGTTTGTCTGATCAATGCATTTCTTGCAGTGTTTAACCTGCTGCCTTTTGGCCCACTAGATGGTACAAAAATTATTCGTTGGAGCGCTACTGTATGGATTGTAATGCTAATAATATCAGTAGGTTTATTAATTACAGTAATGTCAAAAATACCAGTGTATAATTAAGATTGATATTTGTTTTTTTGTTTTTCCTGTTCCCTTCTTACTTTCTGAAGAGCTTTTTCTTTTCTCTTATCGATCTTAGGTTTTATTTTTTCGACAGCCAATGTAGATTTTTGTTGCTTTACAGGTTCAATTTTTTGTTCCTTCTTAACTACTTTTTTAGGTTCTTTAACTTTTTTTTGCTGTTCTTTTTTCTTTTTGTCTTTTCTTAGCTTTCGTACTATTCGTTTCTTAAACTTCAAGATAATAAATATTACTACTAATAAAATTATAATTCCGAGAAAGAGTGAGAAGAATAATAAAGGAGATAAATCAAATCCCTCTATTTTTACAGAGACTGTTAGAGTATCTAAAGACCTATCTAAATTATCTTTTGAATAAACATCAACAGTGATAATATTGATATCTGACGCTTCATAGAATTTATCAGGTGTTTTTATACTTAAATAAACTGTAGTTTTTTCACCTGGTTCTAATATCACACTTCCGCCTATTGATGAATTCCAACCTCTTGGTCCGCCTTTCTTTGTTGCAGATGATTTAAAAACAAAGGTATCGCGTAAATATCCTTTATTTTCTATTTCTATTGGATAACTAAGTATCGATCTTGGGGTTGACTTGATATCTTTATTTTCATCGGAATAAAGATTTGCTCTACTGAAATTTATTGCCTTTAATAATAGAGTACAGTAATGGGTATATAATGGCTCTTCGGCCTCGGGGTCTCCCATTGTACCCACTATTCTAATCTCCTCAAATCTTTTACTTATAGGTCCATCTATAGAAACAAATAATGTGATATTTTTTCTAGTTGTCCCCAAGTAACTTGAAAAATTTGTTAATCCTAGATATACATTCCAACCCTCTGAATCGCCATCAAGAAATTCTACGGATAATCTAACGGGCTCACTGATAGAAAGTGTGGATGCTTCAGGAAGAGGATCATTCCAATTTTGGAACCAATTTTTAGGATTCCATGTGTTCGGAAGCCATGGAACGGCAAAAGGAATAACCCACCAATTCCAAAGATCTTCATAGTATAAATTAATTTCAGTCGTTCCATTAAAATAATCAATTTCAGCACAAGATGTTTCAGGAGTAACGTCAAACCAATGTACAAACATCCCTGTTTGTACGCCTGGCTCTTCTTCTGATTCTTGAGCGTAAACTGGTTGAAAAAAAAGAGTTAAAATTAAAATAAAAATTAGAAAGAATGTTGAAATTAATTTAAATTTTTTTTTTATCATATGAAATTAACCTTTGTCGTCTTTGAGTTTTACTTCTTCTTATTTTTATTATAAAGTACTACAAAGATAAGTAATAATATAATAATTATTGGAAGTATCATCATAATTATTCCATAACCACTTGGAGATAATGAGAATCCTCGACTTTGTACTTCAAAGTTCAACGTATCTATTAAAATATAATCCTCTCCAATAGGAAATGGTTTTGCATAGACTTTAACAGAAAAACTTGCAATTTCATCGTGATAGCCAAAATCATATGGAGGTGTAACGGACAATAGAGTTTCTTGAACATTTTCACCTTTTTGTGAAGAAGATACTTCAATAGGATTTGGAGCTGTTATTGTCCAGCCGTCTGGACGGTTATCCATCGAAAAGTCGAATTTAACACCATATGTTGCAGAGTTCTTAATAGTTATAGGAATACTTATAGGTTCTTGTGGACTTGTCTCAAAATAGCTTGCTTTAGATTCTGCTGAAACGAAGTATAAGAAGTTAGGTGTATATGTAATATCAAGTGTTTTTGTTACCTCTTTCCAAAGTGTTTTTCCTTCTGCTGTGGCAGAAAGAGTTATCTTTCTTTGTTGTGTATATGGTGCAGCTTCAGTTACAGCGATATTCAGTGTCACTTTTTGACTATCGTCATTGAACATTTCCAATTCATTTTTATCAAGAGTTACTGTAATCCAATCCTCCTCATCTCCTTGAACAGATAAAGTGACTGTCGTTGGTGGCATATAAAATTTCTCTAAAACGTCTACAGGCGCTTGAAGTGAATACGATACTACTATTGCGATCTGTCCAGGGTTTGCTGGATCTACAAAAAGAGATTCATTACCTTCTCTATCCAATGACAATATGACAGGCAATTGCGGAATTATTTGAGCTGAAGCAGTGCTCGATTTTTGAGAAGATACATTAACGATAGCAAATACACTAGACAAAACTATCATAAATACAATGCTCATTTGGATTGCTTTAAAGCTTTTCTTCATTTTTAATCACCAATTTTTAATATTTTTAATATATATTTAGGTTTTCCCATATTTAAAGATTATTGTACAACTCTTACTCTGAGGCACATAAACCTTCTAT